>NZ_JAKGBU010000002.1:0-51964 GCF_021555155.1 Rhizobium alarense | reverse complement strand
CTGCCTGAGCCGCGCAATGCGGGGAAAGCGCATGGCGATGCCGGACTTGTGGCGCGTCGAGCGGTTGATGCCCTCGAAGGCGACCTCCAGTACGAAACCGAAGCCGGGCTCCGCCCGGACCGCCCGCACCGGGCCGAAGCGGTCGACCGTGTTGTTGCGCACGAAGCGGTCGAGCACCTCGAGTTCGGCATCGGTGAAGCCGAAATAGGCCTTGCCGACCGGCACCAGCATCTCCTCGCCCGGCGCCCCGGCCCAGACGCCGAAGGTGAAGTCGGAATAGTAGCTCGACCGCTTGCCGTGGCCGCGTTGCGCATACATCATCACGGTATCGACCGTGTAGGGGTCACGTTTCCACTTGAACCACGGGCCCTTGAGGCGACCGGCCTGGTAGGGGCTGTCGAGGCGCTTGATCATCACGCCCTCGATCACCGGATCGGGCGGTGCCGCGCGCAGCCGGTCGAGTTCGTCCCAGGAGCCGAAGGGCACGAGCGGCGAGAGGTCGAAGCGGTCGTGCGGCGCCCGCTCGACAAGGGCGGCGAGCCGTTCGCGGCGGAGGGAAAACCCTTCCGGACGCACATCCGTGTCGCGGTCGAACAGCACGTCGTAGGCACGCACGAAGACGGGATAGTCCTGAAGCATCTTCGCGGTCACCGTCTTGCGGTTGAGGCGCTGCTGGAGGTCCGAAAAGGTGCGCGTCGCGCTGTTCGACCGCGCCGTGCCGCCGACGAGCAGCTCGCCGTCGACGACGCCCTCGAAGCTCATCGCCCCGACGATGTCCGGGAAGGCGGCGGAGATGTCGTCGCCGGAGCGGGAATACATCCGCCGCGTCGCCCCCGCGGCGGAAAGCTGCACGCGGATGCCGTCCCATTTCCACTCGGCGGCAAAGTTCTCCGGGTCGAGCGCCTCGAGGTCGCCCTCGCCGACCGGATTGGCGAGCATGACAGAGTGGAAGATCGCCGGGGTCGCGAGCACCGGCCGCTCGGCGCTGCCCTCCAGCCAGGCGAAGAGCGGTTCGTAGGGCGGCGCGAGGCCGTGCCACAGCGTCTCGATCTCGGTTACCGCCATGCCGGAGAATTCGGCGAGCGCCTGCTTCGCAAGGCGTGCCGAAACGCCGATGCGCAGGCCGCCCGTCACGAGCTTGAGGAAGGCGAAGCGCGACGAGGGGTCGAGCCGGTCCAAGAGCTCGCGGACCGCCGCGCGCACCTCCAACCGGCCGAGCCCGTTCATGCGCTCGACCACGGTGCCGAGGCGCGGCTGGGCGCCGTCCGGCGTCTCGTCCTTCCGCTCCCGGTCCCAGACGAGCGCGATCGTCTCGGCGAGATCGCCGACATAGTCGTAGGAATAGCGGAAGAGCACCTCGTCCAGACGCTCCAGAACGAGTTCGCGCAGCATGGCGGGCTTGACGCTCTTCAGGTCGAGCGTGCCGGCAATGGCGGCAAGCCCGTAGCCGCGGTCGGGATCGGGCGTGTCGCGGAAATAGTCGGCGAGCAGCTTCAGCTTGCCGTTGCGGGACGGCGTCAGCACGAGGCGGTCGAGAAGGGTGGCGAAGGCCTTCATGGCAGGTCAGTCCCCCTCGTCCTCGTAGCCGACGAGGTGGAGCGGGCGGGCGGCGATACCGGCAAGCTCGCACCAGCGCACCAGCGCCTCCTCGCGGCCGTGCGTCACCCAGACCTCCTGCGGCGCCAGCTCGCGGATCGTCTCGGTCAGCTCCGGCCAGTCGCAATGATCGGAAATGACGAGCGGCAGCTCGACGCCGCCCTGCCTGGCGCACTGGCGCACCATCATCCAGCCGGAGGCAAAGGCGACGAGCGGCTCGCTGAACCGCCGCGCCCAGCGCTCGCCGAAGGCCGACGGCGGACCGACGATCACGGCACCGCGGAAATCCGTAGCATCGCCCTTTTCCAGCGTCGCGGGCCGGAGTTCGCCGAGATCGATGCCGCGGCTGACGTAGTAGTCGCAGAGCCTTGCGAGCGAGCCGTGGATATGGACCGGTTCCCGGTAGCCGCAGTCCCGCAGCAGCCGGATGACGCGCTGCGCCTTGCCGAGCGAATAGGCGCCGAGCATGTGGCTGCGCTCCGGGAACTGGCGGAGCGAGGTCAAGAGCTTCATCATCTCGGCCTTCGGGGCGGGATGGTGGAAGACGGGCAGGCCGAAGGTCGCCTCGGTGATGAAGACGTCGCAGGCGACCGGCTCGTAGGGCGCGCAGGTCGGGTCGGCGCCGCGCTTGTAGTCGCCCGAGACGCAGAAGCGCGTGCCACCCGTCTCGATCGCGATCTGCGCCGAGCCGAGCACGTGCCCGGCCGGGTGGAAGGAGACCTTCGCGCCGCCGATGTCGATCGTCTCGCCGAGGGCGGCGGCCTGCGACGTGCCGCAGAAATCCGGGCCATAGCGGATCGCCATGATGTCGAGCGTCTCGCGCGTCGCCAGCACCCGGCCGTGGCCGGCACGGGCATGGTCGGAATGGCCATGGGTGACGAGCGCGCGGGCGACGGGGCGCACGGGATCGACATAAAAATCACCCGCCGGGCAATAGAGGCCGGCAGGCGCCGGATGGAGGAGCTGGTCTGGCTTCATGAGGAGGAAGATAGCGGCTTTCGCCGGCCCTGCCAGAGGCGGTTGTCGCGACGGCCGCCTTGCCTCAGGAGGCGATCGCCCTGAGCCCGGCGCGCAGGGCATCCATGTCGACCGCGGCAAACTCGGCATCGAGATCGGCATGCACGGCCGTCCAGACCGGCAGCGCATCGGCAAGCAGTGCCCCTCCCGCCTCCGTCAGCCGCAGCAGGCGGCCGCGGCGGTCGCGCGGGTCCGGTTCGACAAGGACCAGGCCGCGCCGTTCGAGCGGCTTCAGCGCCGCCGTCAGCGTCGTGCGGTCCATGGCCAGCAACGCCGCCACCGGTCCCATCGGCGGCGGCTCCGGGCGGTTCAGCGACATGAGCAGCGAGAACTGGCCGTTGGTGAGCCGGAAGGGCCGGAAGGCCTCGTCGAAGCGGCGGGAAAGCGCGCGTGCCGCGCGCTGCGCATGCAGGCACAGGCAGCAGTCCCGTACGGTGAGCGTCGTCTCGAAAGGAATCAGCGGCTGTTTTGACATCGTTAATTAGTGTTGATACCAACGTAATAAAGTCAAGACGGCGGAACGTCCCGGTGCCTCGGCGCGTTGGGCGCAAATCACGACAAGCGCGGGAGGATCGCATGAAGATGGAGGAACCACGGACCGAGCACCATTGGCTGGAGCGCCTGGTCGGCGACTGGGCGGAATCGCCGGCAGCCGTCGAGGCGGCGCCGGAGGCCAGCGTCTGGGCGGAGACGGTGCGCTCGATGGGCGGCTTCTGGGTCGTGCTCGAAGGCAAGGGCCAGATGCCCGGCGGCGCCCCCGGCGAAACCCTCATGACGATCGGCTTCGACTCCGCCAAGGGCAAATATGTCGGCACCTGGCAGGGCTCGATGATGAACCGCCTCTGGGTCTACGAGGGCTTCCTCGACCCGACCGGCAACGTGCTGACGCTCGAATGCGACGGGCCGGATTTCGACGTCGAGGGAAAGACCGCCCGCTACCGCGATGTCATCACCTTCGTCGACGAGAACCACCGCACCTTCACCGGCCTCGTCGAGACGGAAGACGGAAGCTGGAACAAGTTCATGGAGACGCATTTCTGGCGGCGGTGAGCCGCCGCCGCTTCAGCGAACGAGGCCGGCGAGCCTGCGCGCCAATAGCCAGGAGAGCGGCGCGGCAAGAGCCAGGCCCGCTGCGAAGGCAGCCGCCAGATGCCACGGCTCCATCAGGCGCAGCGCCAGCACGGTCGTGACCGCGGCGCCCGAAAGCGCTGTCGCAACGAGAATGTAAAGAACGGCTGCGAGGCGAAACATCGTCGGTCTCCCTGATCGGCTTCTCAGGGACGATAACGCACAGCCGCCGGCCTGCATTGATCCTGCGCAATGCGCCCGGATATCCGGACGGCTCAGATGTTCGGAATCCGGAGCAGGGCCTCCACCGCCCGCGCTTCGATCGGCCGGCTCAGATAGTAGCCCTGGATCTCGTCGCATCCGGCCTCGCGCAGGAAATCGACCTGCTCGCGGGTTTCGACGCCCTCGGCGATCACCTTGAGCTGGAGCGTATGGGCGAGCGACACGATGGCGCGGGCGATCGCCGCGTCGTCCTGGTCGGCAGGCAGGTCCTGCACGAAGGACTGGTCGATCTTGAGCCGCCCGACGGGAAAGCGCTTCAGCGAACTGAGGCTCGAATAGCCGGTGCCGAAGTCGTCGATCGCCAGATGCACGCCGAGCGCCTCCAGCCGGTGCATCGTCTCCACCGCCTGCTGCACGTCCTGCATGATCAGGCTCTCGGTCAGTTCGAGTTCCAGGTAGCGTGCCTCGAGACCGCTGTCCTTCAGCGCCCTGGCGACCCGCTCCACCCAGTCCTTCTGCTGGAACTGGCGCGCCGAGACATTGACGCTGACGACGATGGGCGGCAGGCCGGCGTCCTGCCAGGCCTTGTTCTGCCGGCAGGCGGCGTTCAGCGTCCAGTCGCCGATCGGGCCGATGAGGCCGGTTTCCTCGGCCAGCGGGATGAAGCTGCCCGGCGAGACCATGCCGCGCTCCGGGTGGCGCCAGCGGATCAGCGTCTCGACGGCGAAGATGCGGCCGGTCGCAAGGTCCATCTGCGGCTGGAAGTGCAGCAGGAACTGCTTGCGCAGGATCGCCTCGCGCAGTTCCTCCTGCTGCAGCAGCTTCTCCTTCGCATGCGTCGCCATCTCGGCGGAGAAGAACTGCAGCGCGTCGCGCCCCTTCTCCTTGGCATGATACATGGCGGCGTCCGCATTGGCGAGCAGCTCCGTGGCGTTGCGCCCGTGCTCGGGATAGGTGGCGACGCCCATGCTGCAGGTCACCTGGATCGACCGACCGGCCAGCATGACGGGCTCGGCGATCGCCTGCCGGAGCGTTTCGAGTCGCGCCTCGACCGTCTCGCCGCGCCGCAGCCTGCCGCCGAGCAGCACCACGAACTCGTCACCGCCGAGACGAATGATCGTGTCGCTCGCGCGCACGCATCGCAGCATGCGCTCGGTGACGGCCTTCAGGAGCTCGTCGCCGGCATTGTGACCGAGGCTGTCGTTGACCAGCTTGAAATTGTCGAGGTCGAGGAAGGCGAGCGTCACGCCGCCGGCGCCGTCGTCGGCATTCTCGATGGCGCTTGCGACGCGCTCGGCGAGCATGCCGCGATTCGGCAGGCCGGTCAGCGTGTCGTGATGCGCCATGAACTGGATGCGGTCCTCGGCCTCCTTGCGCTCGATGGCGATACCGGCAATGTGCGTCGCCATGCCGACGAGCTTCTGGCATTCCGGGCTCGGCTTGCCGGGCGTGCACGAATAGAGCGCGAAGGAGCCGAGCACCTTGCCCTGGTAGGAGTGGATCGGCGCGGACCAGCAGGACCGGAAACCGTAGGGTTTCACGAGCTCGGTGAAGCTTTCCCAGAGAGGGTCGGTCAGGATGTCGGTGACGATGACCGGCTCGCCCCGCCACATCGCGGTGCCGCAGGAGCCGACTTTGGGGCCGATTTCAATACCGTCGATCGCCTTGCAATAGAGCGGGTCGAGATTCGGCGCCGCGCCGTGGCGGATGGTCCGGCCGTCGCCACCGAGCATCAGGATGGAGCCGATTACGCCGTGCACCTGTCCTTCGATCAGCAGGATCAGCGAGGAGAAAACGTCGACGAGCGGTGCGCCGAGCGCGATCATCTTCAGGAGATGCGCCTGGCCGACATGCAGGCTTTCCGCCTTCTTGCGCTCCGTGATGTCGCGCGCGATGCCGACGAGACCGACCACTTCGCCGGTATGGTCGCGGATCGGCAGCTTGGAGCTCAGCATCCATTTCGGGGTGCCGCGGGCATCGCGGATGAACTCCTCCATGTCGAGCATCGGATTGCCGTTGCGCATGATCTCCTGCTCGGTCTCGAAGAAGCCGCGCGCCACATGCTCGGGATGAATGTCGAAATCGGAGAGGCCCTCGAGGCTCTCGTACCCGTTCGGAAGGCTGTCGATGGAAATGGCGCGGTTCGCGACGACGAAACAGCCGTTGCGGTCCTTGAAATAGAGGTAGTCCGGCACCTCGTCGATCATCGCCTCCAGCCAGACGTTCCGGTTCGTCTGGTCGAAGGCGACGGGGAACAGGCGATGCGCCTCCTTCATCAGCCGTTCGCCGGCCGAAATCAGCCGCAGCGCCGGATCGAGGTCGTCGTCATTTGCCAGGGGGAGCCGATTTATGGACATGGACCTTCGCGCGCACCTTCCTCTCCGGACCGGCGAGCGACGCGATCCGGACTTCCCAAACACCACGACACTACACTCTAAGTAGTTATGCAAAGTTGAAGGAAACACGCGAAATGCGGTGGATCGAACTGATACACCGGCCGCCGCAAGCAACGAGAGCGGGTATTCGCCCGGCGGGAGGCCGGAATATCATCCGGGCAAGGCCCCAAAGCCCGGACAGACCTTCGCGTGCATGCGGATATGCTCAAGGAAGCTCCTCACGAGCGCCCGATCTGTGCCGATTTGGCACGGAAAATGTTGGCACGGTTCCTGCTGGTAAAGCGGCAAGGAGCTTCGCATGGTTAGCAGGCGGTTATTTCTGGCGTGTATCGGCTCGGGCGCGGCGGCGGCGGCACCCGTGCGGGCGGCCGAGCCGTCCTTCCTGACGGTCGACCTTCGCGGTGCGATCGACGCCGGCGAACACGGCGTGCGGCCGGGCGCCGGCAACCGCAAGAGCCGCGCCTTCCAGAAGCTGGTGCGCGAGGCAGCCGCGAAGAACCTGCCGGTCTTCCTGCCGCCCGGCGACTATGTCGTCTCCAACATCACCCTGCCCGACAATGCGCGCATCACCGGCGTGCCGGGCGCGACGCGCATCGTCTATGGCGGCGAGGGCCATCTCTTCGCCATCGACGCTGCGGCCCGCGTCGAATTCCGCGACATCGTCATCGACGGCCAGAAGCGCTGGCTGGCGGACGGCGTCGAGGGGCTGATCCATGCCACCGGCGTCACGACGCTCATGCTCGACAATTGCGAGATCCTCGGCGCGGCGAAATCGGCACTGCATCTGGAACGCTGCGGCGGGCGGATCGAACGCTGCCGCCTCTCCGGCGCCGGCGACTACGGGCTCTATGCGGTGGAAAGCCGCGACCTTGCCGTCACCGGCAACCAGGTCTTCGACTGCGCCAACGGCGGCATCCTGATCCATCGCTGGACCAAGGGACCGGATGGCACGGTCGTGTCGGGCAACCGCGTCGCCCGCATCGGCGCCGTCAACGGCGGCACCGGCGAATATGGCAACGGCATCAACATCTTCCGCGCCGACGGCGTGATGGTGACGAACAACCACGTCTCCGACTGCGCCTTCTCGGCGATCCGCTCCAATGCCGGCTCCAACGTGCAGATCACCGGCAATACCTGCCTCAATTCCGGCGAGACGGCGATCTATTCCGAGTTCGGCTTCGAAGGCGCGATCGTCAATTCGAACCTGATCGACGGGGCGGCAAACGGCATCCTGATCGTCAATTTCAACGAGGGCGGCAGGCTGGCGAGCGTCACCGGCAACGTCGTGCGGAACCTTCGTCTCGCCGGGCCGTATATCCACGACGGGGCCGGCTTCGGCTTCGGGATCGCCGTGGAAGCGGACACGGTCGTCTCCGGCAACACGATCGAGAATGCGCCGAAATGGGGTATGGTGCTCGGCTGGGGTCCCTACATGCGGGGTCTCGTCGTCTCCGGCAACCTGGTGCGACAGGCGCCGGTCGGTTGCGCGGTCACCGTCGTCGAGGAGGCGGGCTCCGCCCTCATTTCCGGCAACGTCTTCGAAGAGACGCCGGAAGGCGCCGTCGCGGGCTTCCGCTGGAGCGAACGGGTGACGGGCGAGCTTGCGGCCGGCGCGCCGGAATTCGCACATCTGACGATCGAGCGCAACCGCGCGGGCTGAAGGTCCGGGCACAGGAATGCACCTCCTCTTCTTGCCCGAACGGGGAGGTGCGACGTGGATGAGGGGGGACGTGCAACGCGTCACCCCTCATTCGCACGGGCGCGCACCAGATGGCCTGACACGCGACGCGTCAGGACATGTTCGCCTCGAAGCGTTCGAATGCGCGGAAAAGCAGCTTCTGGCTGCTGAGCCCGAGACGTCCAAGGGCCGGCCTCAGCTGCTTGCGGGCCGTTTCCAGCGCGATCCCCTCCCCGCCGGCGAACGTCCGCAGGCTGCGCCCGTCGAGCACCGCCTGAACGACGGCGCGCCGCGACAGCGGCTTCACGCCTCAGTGGTCTTCGTGTGCGCCCTCGCCGGCTTTCGCATCGTCGTGGCGGGCGGACGGCTTGCCGGATTCGATGTTGAATTCCACGTCGACCGTACCGGCCTTTTCGAAGGTCAGCGTCGCGGCGATCTTTTCGCCTTCCTTCAGCGGCTGCTTCAGGCCCATGAACATGATGTGCAGGCCGCCGGGCTTCAGATCCACCGTGCCGCCGGCCGGGATCTCGACGCCGCCGGCAAGCCGGCGCATCGTCATGACGTCGTTCTCGATCGTCATCTCGTGAAGCTGCACGTCATCGGAGACGGCAGGAGCCGTGACCGAAACGAGGCGGTCGGCGGCGTCGCCATGGTTGACGATGGTCAGGAAGCCGCCGCCGACGGGCTGGCCGGGCAGCGTCGCCTTCGAGGCGGGATGATCGATTTCCAGGTCGCCGATCTTGAATTCGTGGGAAAGGGCCGTGCCGGCAAAAAGCAGGGCGGCGGCAACGGCGGTCAGAATGCGTCTCATGAGATCTATCCTTTGGTTTGGCTGTCGGGAGCCCGCGGCGACCGGCGCCACGGGCGGGATTGTCAGGCGATAAGGCGGCGGAGCGGCGGCACGAAGCGCACGACCGTCAGGTCGAAGGCAATCATCGCGAGGATGGCAAGGCCCGTCAGCGGGAAGACGAGGCCGAAGACGACCGCGATCAGCCAGAGGCCGACATAGATGCGCTTTTCCCGCGGCGCCGGCGGCACGCCGATCCGGCCTTCCGGCCGGCGCTTCCACCACATGACGACGCCGGTGACGCTCATCGCGATGATCGCCAGGCAAGTGGCAAGCATCAGGAGTTGGTTGAAGAGCCCCCATTCGCGGCCCATGTGCACGTTGATGCCCCATTCGATCGCCTTGCCGGAGAAGGGATAGTCGGCAAAGGCGATGTCGACGAGGCGCGCGCCGGTATACTGGTCGATATGGAGGATGCGCTCGAATTCGAGGTCGCCGGGATAGATCGCCGCCGTATAGACCCCGGTTTCGCCGGAAGGCGGCGACAGCTCGTAACCCGGCAGCATGCCGGCGGCATTGGCGATCTCGATCGCCCGGTCGAGGCCGATCGGCGGCAGTCGGCGCTCGCCCTCCGCCGGTCCGGACGATTCCGGCACGGGCGCGTTCTCCATCAGCCAGCTCGCCTTCGGCTGGACGTCGGTGGTGACGAGCGCCGACTTCGGCACGTCGTCCCATAGCTGCGCCGGATAGCCCATGCCGTTTGCCGTCAGATAGCCGTTGACGCTCGAGCCCCAGAAGCCCGACCAGAGCAGGCCGGTGAGCGCCAGGAACAGGATGAGCACGCCGGAGACGATGCCCGTGACCGCATGCAGATCGCGCCAGAAGACCCGCCGCGCCGGGGTGCCGCGCACGCTCAGGACGCCGCCGGTCCGGCTGCGCGGCCACCAGAGATAGATGCCGGTGACGACGAGCACGACGGCAAAGCCCGCAACGATCTCGATGATGCGCTCGACGGACTTGCCGAAATAGTCGAGGCTGTGAAGATCCTCGACGACCTGGTTGAATTCCTCCGCGGCCCGAACCGTGTCGAGCACGGTGCCGCGATAGGGATCGACGAAGACGAGCCGGTCGCCACCGTCTGCCGACAGCGTGACGCGCGCCGACCGGTCGGGGCCTGGCGGCGCGCGGTAGGAGGCGAAGGAGGCGCCCGGCACGGCGGCGATCGCCTTTTCGACGATCTCGGAGGGCGCAAGCGTGTCGCCGGCCACCGTCACGTGGTTGCGGTAGCGGAAGAGGCTCGCGTCGATCTCCTCATGGAAGAGATAGAGCGCGCCGGTGACGGCGAGCGAGATCATGAAGGGCGCGACGAGGAGCCCGGCGAAGAAGTGCCACCGCCAGATCGCGCGGTAGAGGCTGATGGAGGCGGCGGACGGCGCGGCGGCGGACGCCGGCGCTTCGGACAGAGCGGACATGGAAAGCTTTCCCTGGACAGGACAAGACGGCCGCGACGCCGGTCGGCGCGCGAAGCGGATGTCAGGCCAGGAAAACGGGAGGCGCGCGCGGCGGCGCGCCGGGCTGGTAGCGGCTGTCGCCGCGGACCGCCTCGACCAGCGGACGATCGGCGACGATGCGATAGGCGAGCACCCTGCCGGTGAAATCCGCCGGCTGGGGCAGAAGCAGCGCGCCTGCGATGCGGCAGGCCTCGCAGCCGTGATTGGCGGCATGCTTCTTGCCGCCGCCGACCGCGTCGCCGACGCAGAGATCGGCGATCGTGCCGTCGGGCAGCACATAGGCGGCGAGTTCGAGCGGCGTGGCCGGCGCGGCGGCGACCGGCCTGTGGGCAAGCCCGACGAAAACGAGGGCGACCGCGCACAGCATGCGCAGGCAGATCGCCCAGGTCGTCGCCGTCAGCTTCATGGCCATCCCCGTCCGCAGGGTGCGGACCGTTTCGGCAATAGCGCCGGACGCGGCCTTCCGTCAATGCGGCAAGGCGCCGCCGGCATCACGAGAATTCATCGACGGATCAGGCGGCGACGCTACATCTTGCCGCACAGGCCGCCTATGGTGCCGGCAAACAGGAGAACCGAGCATCATGCTGACGATCTACGGCGTCTACCGTTCCCGCGCCTCGCGCACCTACTGGATGGCCGGCGAACTGGGCCTGCCCTTCGTTTCCGTGCCGGTGATCCAGGGCCGGCGGCTCGACGACCCGCTTGCACCGGACGCGCCGCTCAACACGCGCTCGCCGGATTTCCTGTCGGTCAATCCCAACGGGCTCATCCCGTGCATCGACGACGGCGGCTTCGTCATGAGCGAATCGCTGGCGATCAACCTCTATCTCGCCCGCAAGCACGGCGGACCGCTTGCGGCGCGGACGCTGACGGAAGAGGCCGAGATGCTGCAATGGACGCTCTGGGCGGCGGGCGAGGTGGAGCCGCATGCGGTCAAGATCATCCTGACCCACGACGACAAGGCGGCAGAGAGCGAACAGGGCCGGCTCGTCATCCGCGCGGCGGCCAAGGCGCTGAAGAAATGTTTTGCGCTGCTCGACGACCGGCTGGCCGCGACCGGCCATGTCGTCGCCAACCGCTTCACCGTCGCCGACCTGAACCTCGCCGAGGTGTTCCGCTACACGATGAGCCAGACCGCGCTTTTCGACGGCGCGCCGAATGTCAGGGCGTGGCTCGAGCGCTGCCAGGCGCGGCCCGCCTTCAAGGCGATGATGGAGACCCGGCTGACGGAGACGGAGTAGACGGGGTTCCCGGTCCGGCATCCGGGGCGACATCCGCGTCGAGCGCCAGTTCCGCGCGCATCCAGCGCTTGAAGACCGCGACCTTGCGCGGCTCGCGGACGACGGGCGGCGTCACGAAATAATAGTTCATGCCGGTGCGCACGCGCATGTCGAACGGCGCGACCAGACGCCCTTCCCGAAGCGCCCAGGAGGCCAGGATCGGCCAGCCGAGCAGGATGCCCTGGCCGGCGATGGCCGCATCGAGGCAGAGCGAGGCGTCGCTGAAGAGATGCCGCGTCTTCGGCGCGGGAACGTCGAGGCCGGCGCGCGCCAGCCAGACGTCCCAGGTGAAGGCCTCGTGGGCGTCGATCACCGCCGGCAGATGCTGCAGGTCCTGCGGTCCGCGCAGGCGGGCGGCAAGCGACGGCGTGCAGATCGGAAACATCTCCTGCGGCATGATGTAGTCCGCCGTCACGCCGTGCCAGGTGCCGGGACCGATGCGGATCGCCAGGTCGACGTCGGAACGGGCGAAGTCGACAAGCACCGTCGTCGCCTCGATCCTGAGCCCGATGTCCGGATGGGCGGCGGCGAAGCGGTCGATGCGGTGGATCAGCCAGCGTGAGGCGAAGATCGGCGCCACCGAGATGGTGAGGATCGCCTCGTCGCGCTCGCGGGCACTCGCGACCGCTTCCGCAAGCTGGCGGAAACCGCTGCCGAGCTTCTCAAGAAAGCCCGCACCGAATGCGGTCGGGCGCAGGCCGCGCGTCGTGCGCTCGAAGACGGCGCGGCCGAGTTGCTCCTCGGCGCGGATCACCTGCTGGCTGACGGCGCCGACGGTGACGCCGAGCTCGTCGGCCGCCTTCTGCAGCGAGCCGAGACGGCCCACCGCTTCCAGCGCGCGCAGGCCGTTCAGATGAATGCGATTCAGCTCATTCATATAGTTTTTCTATATCGTCACGCCGAACTTCTCAATTGAATTCATCGGCGGTTTCCGCAAAATCCAGGACATGATCTTCCTTTTTAACCGAACCCAGAGGCGTGGTGTTTCCTCTTGGAACGGGAGCAGGACAATGCTGCAGAAAATCTTGACCCTTCTGTCAATCCCTTCGGACGATGCCCGCGCAGATGACCGGGCGCCCTGGATCCGCGACGCGCTGATCCACCCCGACATCGCGGCAATGGACGCCCGCGCGCTCGGAGACCTGCCGCTCGGCCTCTTCCCGGCACCGCTGCCGCCCTGCAACGACAGGCCGGCGCCACTTGGCCGGGCCGCCTGACCCCTGCCCTTCCGCCCGTCCGCGGCCGGCGCTATGGTCGGCGCGGAGAGATCGCGGAGGACGGATGGAGGACCTTGTCGCACGCATCGGGCGGCTCGCCGGCGCCCTGCCCGGCGTGGAAACCGGCACGTCCTATGGCGGGCCGGCGCTGAAGGTCGGCGGGCGGGCCTTTGCCGCCGTCAAGCGGGCCGATCTGCTGGTGCTGATGGTGCCGCTCGACGAGAAGGAGCGGCTGATGGAGATGGCGCCGGAGATCTACTTCCAGACGGACCACTACAAGGGCTGGCCGGCCGTGCTCGTCCATGCGGCGAGGATCGACGACGCGGAACTCGCCCTCCGGCTCGAGGAGGCGTGGCACCGCAGGGCGTCGGCGAAACTCCGGAAGCTGCGGGGCTGAGGTTCAGGCAGTCTCCACCGCCATGGCGCGTTCTACCGCGGGACGCTCCAGCATGCGGGCGCGATGGGCGGCCACCACCGGGAAATCCGCGGGATCGACGCCGTCGCCCTTCAGCCAGCCGGCGATCGTTAAGAGGTAGGCGTCCGCGACAGTGTAATGCTCGCCGAATACCCACGGTCCCTCGAACATCTGCGCCTCGATCAGCCGCATGCAGTCCGCCACGTTCTGCGGCACCTTGGCCTTCATCGTTTCCATCGCGGCCGGATCGTCGGACCAGCGGGCGGCGCGGCGGCCATGCGCATGCGCGACATGCACGGTGGAGCAGAGATAGGAATTGAAGGCCTGCACGCGGGCGAGCTCGAACGGGTCGTCGAGCGGCGCCAGGGCGGCAGCCGGCGCGCTCTGGGCGATATAGACCAGAATCGCCGGCGTTTCGGTGAGAATGCCGCGCTCCGTCGCAAGCGCCGGTACGCGACCCTTGGGATTGATCTTGAGATAGGCCTCGGAATGCTGCTCGCCGGCGGCAAGGTTCACCCGCTTCACCTGATGGGCAAGGCCGCTTTCCTCGAGCGCGATCAGCGACGCAAGCGCACAGGTGCCGGGGCAATGGTGCAGGGTCAGCATGGCTTCCTCCCTCGGACTGAATGAGACGGACCGCACCTGACGCGATTCAGCGCCGGTTGACAAGACGCGCAGGCATTCGTTGCATCGATTTTGCGACGTAATAACATTACAAATGAGAACGACATGCCGCGGCGGTATCTCCTCGCTTCGGGCGCGCGCGTTCTTCTTGCCTCGGCCCCGGCCTTCGCACATGGCGCCCGCCAGGATCACGCGGGCGACGGCGGTCCGGCGAGGACGGCCACCCCCTCCTTCGTCGCCGAAAGCCACCCGCACGGCTGATGCGACGGGAGCGGAGGCGGATGACGGCCTCCACGCCTCGATGCATATCAGGCCGCACGTCCGGCACAGCCAGGCACGTCCTCGAGGCGATGCCAGACCGGGATGCCCCGTTCGGTGGCGATGCGCACGTCGTTGTCGGCGCCCTTCGATGCGCCGGGCAGCCGCAGGACGCCGTCGCAGAGCTGAAGCAGCCGGCCGGCGACGGGATGGAAGATTTCCTCGTAGAGATCGTCCCCGACATGCCGGCCGCCCGCCGCATTCCACACCGGCAGCGCCACCCATTCGCCGATCATCGGCACGTGCCCCGCGCGGAACAGGGCATGGGACGGCGCCTCCAGCCGCTTCAGGTTTTCCGCCATCTTTGCCGGATCGTCCCCGGTGCCCGACCGATAGGGGCCTGCAATCAGGATCAGCATGTTTGAACTCCGTTACATGATACTGCATGATATATCCGCTTTAATCTGGATATATCATGATAGTTCGTGCAACTATGTGCAGAGTCAAGACGGAATCGAAAGCCATGCTGACCAGCCAGAGAAAGGCGCTGATCGCCGAGCGCCTCAACCGCAACGGCGAGGTGGTCGCCAAGGCACTTGCTGCCGAGCTCGACCTTTCTGAGGATACGATCCGGCGGGACCTGCGCGAAATGGCCGCCGGGGGCCTGCTGCGCCGGGTGCATGGCGGCGCACTGCCGGTGACGCCGGCGCTGCCGGATTTTGCCGCCAGGCAGTCACGCGCGACGGCGGAGAAGGAGGCGCTCGCCCGGCGGGCGGCAGAGCTTGTCCAGCCCGGCGCCGTCGTCTTCCTCGACGGCGGCACGACGACGGCGGCGCTTGCCCGTGCCCTGCCGCGGCACTTCGCCTTCACCGTCGTCACCCACAGCCCGACCGTCGCCTGCGAGTTCGAGCGGCATCCGACGGCGGACGTCGTGCTGATCGGCGGCCGGCTCTACAAGCACTCGATGGTCGCGGGCGGCGCGATGACGCTCGAGGCGATCCGCAGCGTTCGTGCGGACCTCTATTTCATGGGGGTCACGGCGGCGCATCCGGTCGAGGGGCTGACGACCGGCGACATGGAGGAGGCCCGCACCAAACGCGCAATCGCCGACGGCGCGGCGGCCACCTGGGTGCTGCTGACGCGGGAAAAGCTCGGCGCCGTCTCGCCCTGGAAGGTGATGGACACGAACGCCGCCACCGGCCTCGTGGCGGCGGCGGGGCCGGATCGGGAACAGCTCGACGTCTATCGCGAGATCGGAGTGGAGGTTCTGGAGGCGTAGACGGACTCGGCTTGAGTATTTCCGGTGAAAACGGGATCACCGGAAATACTCTAGAATCTTGTTTTTACCGCATTGTCCGACGCCGAAGCGATTTCGCTTCGACTGGAAATGCTTCAGGCCGCGGTGAGCGGCCGGATGCGGTCCAGCTCGGCGCCAATCTCCCGCCGCTTCGCCATGAGTTCGAAATCCGCCTGAAGCCGCAGAAAGTACGCCTCGGACAGGCCGAAATAGCGAGCCAGCCGCAGATCGGTATCGGCAGTCACCTGTCGCTTTCCCAGAACGACCTCGTTGGTCCTGCGCGACGACACGCGGAGCGACCGGGCCAGTGCATTCTGACTGAGGGCCAGCGGCTTCAGGAATTCTTCCAGGAGGATCTCGCCGGGATGCGGATTCGGCAGCAAGTCTTCACCGATGGTCGTCGAGGATTTTGACATCCGAAGCTCCTCCTTCCGACCATGCAAAACAAATTCGCCGCCGGTCGCTGATGCGAATGGCGTAAAATCCGGCCGGATCGCCCTTCAGCAGGTCCAGCCGGCTTTCGGGCGGCATGCGCAGATCGTCAAGCGCCTTTGCCGCATTGATCATACGCAGGTGTCTACTGCGCCAGCCCCTCCGTCACCCGGATCGCGCCGACTTCCGCGCCGATGCGGCTTTTCACCGGACGGTTGGCCTGGGCCATCAGGGCGGCATGGAGGTCCGGCTCGTCGGCGAAGAAGCGGGCGAGCGTCGCGGCGACCATGGCCTCGGCGGCGCGGGTCGCGCCATCCTCGCATTTGAGCGCGATGGCGATGCCCTTTTCGGGGATCGCCGCGCAGAAGACGCCCTCGGCACCGGTCTTGGCGAAGATGCGGCCGGGCGCGGTCTGCATCAGCCGGGTGCAGGCGCGTTTCGTGCCGGCGACATAGAAGGGCTCGGCCATGCAGGCGCCGATCAGCCGCTTCGAGGCACCGGCACGCAGAGGCGCGAGCCCCGTGCCCGTCGCCATCCTGGCAAAACCGTGCGCGAGCTTTTGCAGCGGCACCGCATAGGTCGGGATCGAGCAGCCGTCGATGCCGCAATTGTCGGTTCCGAGCGCCGCGCCCGTCAGGTCCTGCATGACGTCCCGGATCTCCGCCTGCACCGGATGGTCGTAGCCGACATAGCCCTTCAACCGCGTGCCGGTGTGGCAGGCGGTGCAGACGAAACCGGCATGTTTGCCCGAGCAGTTGTTGTAAAGGGCATCCGGCGCCTCGATCGACCGCGCCTGGGCAATCAGCACCGGCTCCTCGCCCGACCAGTGGCTGCCGCATTCGAGCGCCGAGACATCCTGGCCGGCACGCGCCAGCATCGCGGCGGCGAGCGCCACATGCTCCGGCTCGCCGGAATGGGAGGCGCAGGCGAGCGCCAGCTCCCGGTCGCCGAAACCATAGGCATCCGCCGCGCCGCTTTCGACGAGCGGCAGGCCCTGCATGGCCTTGCAGGCCGAGCGCGGGAAGACCGGCGTGTCGACGGCGCCGGCGGCGAAGACCACCGCGCCGTCGCCGTCGACGGCCACCACCATGCCGCGATGGCGGCTCTCGACAATGTGACCGCGGGTGATCTCGACCAGGACGGGATTTTCCATCTTCATGCCCTCAAATTTCCGATTTCGCCTGCGGTATTAGCCGAAAGCGCGGGGAAAGACAGCCGTCACGGAGCAAGACCCGCATGAAATTCGCCAGGAACCTCGTCGTCCTGTTCCTCGTGATCTATCTCTTCCCGGCGCTCGCCTCCGCCGGCTACTGGTATGTCAGGGAGCGGCCGGGGAACTGGCGGGAGGCGGACTGGTCGTCGGCCGGCATCCTGCCGAGCCCGACCGCGGAACGGCGCGCGACGATCCATGTCTTCTCCGCCGCCACCGGCGGCATGAAGGGCGCGGTCGCGAGCCACGCCTGGATCGTCACCAAGGCGGAAGGCGCCGCACGCTACGAGCGCTACGACAAGGTCGGCTGGGGTTCGCCGATCCGCCGCAACGGCTATGCCCCGGACGCGCGCTGGTACTCGAACACGCCGCAGATCGTCGTCAGCGTCACCGGCGACGCGGCGGCGCGGCTGATCCCGAAGATCGAGGCGGCGATCGAGCGCTACCCCTATGCCAAGCCCGGCGGCTACCGCATCTGGCCGGGGCCGAATTCCAACACCTTCGTCGCGCATGTGCTGCGCGAGGTGCCTGAGCTCGGCGCGGTGCTGCCGCCGCACGCGGTCGGCCGCGACTACCTGCCGGAAGGACGGTTCTTTGCCGTCGACGCGGACGGCATGGACCTGCACGCGACGCTCTACGGCCTTTTCGGGTTCTCCGCCGGGGTCCGCAGCGGCTTCGAGCTGCATGTCATGGGCCTCGTCGCCGGTGTCGATCTCCTAAACCCGGCGATCAAGGTGCCGGCAATCGGGCGCGTCGGCCTATAGATACGCGATCTCGAAACCGGCGATGGCATCAGGGTCGGCGATTGATTCGATGCCGACGATGCGATCGCCGCCCAGTTCCATGCGCACGACGACCCGGAGTTCGCCGCCGAGAATGACGGCGAGACCGAACTCGCCGTCGATGAGGGCGAGCCTCGCCGCCGTGGCGCGTCCCTTGAAGGTTTGCGCGACGGCCGCGGCGCCGTGCATTTCGGCAAGCGAACCGAGCCGCACGGCATCGGCATCGGCGTGGAAGACGACATCCGGATCGAGCACGGCGAGCAGGCCTGCGAAATCCCCGCCGCGCGAGGCGGCGAGAAACGCCGCGACGACGCCCTTCCGACGCTCGTAGTCCGCCGACGGCATGTCCGGCAGGCCCTGCACGCGGCGGCGGGCGCGGCTCGCGAGCTGGCGGGCGGCGGCAGGCGTGCGGTCGACGATGCGGCCGATCTCCTCGAAGGGCACGTCGAACATGTCGTGCAGAACGAAGGCGAGCCGCTCGGCCGGCGTCAGGCGCTCCAGGACGACGAGCAAGGCAAGGCCGACCGAGTCGGCAAGCGCCGCCTGTTCGTCGGCGGCAGCAGCCGGATCGGCATGCGGCACCTCGCCCCCGTCGCCGTCGATCGGCTCCTCGCGGCGCTTCGTGCGGGCGCGCAGCATGTCGAGGCAGATGCGGCCGACGACCGTCGTCAGCCAGCCGCCGAGATTGTCGATCCCGCCGGAATCCGAGCGGCTGAGGCGCAGCCAGGCCTCCTGCACCGCATCCTCGGCCTCGCTCGGCGAGCCGAGCATGCGCAAGGCCACGGCGCGCAGGCGTCCGCGCTCGGCCTCGAAACGGTCGCTCCAGACATTTTTCTCGCGCATCGGTCACACTCCTTCGTTCGGCTGCGTCATGGCCATGACGAACGCAGCCGCACCGGTGTGACAGGGTCGGCCGCCGTCGAAGCCGAAATCATTGCAAGGAGTGTGAAAATGCAATCCCGAATGACCAATATCGTCACCGTCCTGCCCGACGTCCTGACCGCGATGCGCTCGCTGCAGGGGGCCGCGCAGCAGTCCGACCTGCCGGAGAAGGCCGCCCATCTCGTGCATCTGCGCGCAAGCCAGATCAACGGCTGCGGCTTCTGCGTCGACCTGCATCCCCGCATGATGAAGAAGGCCGGCGAGACCGACCGGCGCATCCTCTCCGTCGCCGCGTGGCGGGAAGCCCCCTTCTACACGGACGCCGAGCGCGCCGCGCTGGCGCTGACAGAGGCGCTCACCCGCATCGCCGACCGCGAGGAGGCGGTGCCGGACGCGATCTGGAACGAGGCCGCCCGGCACTACGACGAGCCGGCGCTCGCCGCCCTCGTCGTGGAAATCGCGGCGATCAACGTCTGGAACCGCTTCAACGTCGCGACCCGGCAGGTCGCCGGCGAATGGACCCCGTGACCTGACAGCGGCGCGGTCCCGGTTCGCCGGGGCCGCCTGCCGCCGTGAACGTCGCAGCTTGAACTCGAATCCCGCCCGTGCGACCTCTTGTCCGCACACATTCGCATACCGCAAGGCTTTTCCCATGTCCGACAGCGTCGCCAGCCCGAAGGAGGCCGTACCGCGGCTTTCCAGCCTGTTTTCCCGCACCCATCTCCCAGGCACGGTGATGCTCGGCGGCGGCGTCGCGCTGCATGCGGTCGAGACCTATATCACCGCGACGCTGATGCCGTCGATCGTGCGCGACATCGGCGGCCTGCCGCTCTTCGCCTGGGCGACGACGCTCTATGTCGCCGCCTCGGTGCTCGGCTCGATCTTCATCGCGGTGCGGCCGGCAAGCGTCAGCCTCAACCGCGCCTATGTCTCCGGCGCGCTGCTCTTCGGGGCGGGCAGCCTCGTCTGCGCGCTGGCACCGGCCATGGAGGTGGTGCTCCTCGGCCGCGCCGTGCAGGGCCTCGGCGCCGGACTGCTCGTGACGCTCGGCTACTCCTTCATCCGCTTCGTCTATCCGGAGCGGCTGTGGAACGTCGCGACGACGCTCTATGCGGCGATCTGGGGCGTCGCGACCTTTCTCGGCCCGACGATCGGCGGCGTCTTCGCGGCCGGCAGCGCCTGGCGCGAGGCGTTCCTCGTGCTGATCCCGATCGCCGGCCTCATGGCTGTCGCCGCGCCGCGGCTGCTTCCGAGCGGCGAGGACGACGGCCGGCTGGCGGCCGGCGCGCCCTTCGCGCAGATCCTCCTGCTGCTTGCCGCCGTGCTGCTTGTTTCCTTCGCCGGTTCGGTGGAGACGGTGGCCCTGCGCGGCGGGCTCGCCGGCGCAGCGGCGCTCGCGGTCGCCGCGATGCTCATCGTCGAGCGGCAGGCCCGGGCGCGGCTCCTCCCGAACGGCGCGGCCCGCCTCGCCTCGCCGCTTGCCCGCATCTACCTTGTGATGCTGCTGCTGCTCGTGGCGCTCGCCTCGGACATCTACATCCCCTATTTCCTGCAGGACCTGCATGGCATCAGGCCGCTCGTTTCCGGCTATCTGGTGGCGCTCATCGCGCTCGGCTGGACGGCATCGGCCTTTCTCGTCGCCGGACTGACGGGACGCGCCGCGACGCTGTCGATCGCGGCCGGCGCGCTCGTCGAGGCCGCGGCGACCGGCCTGCTCGTCCTGCTGCTGGCGCGCCACAATCCGGAAGCACGGCTCGCGATCCTCGTCCCCGCCTCGCTCGCCGTCTTCGGCATGGGATTCGGCGTCGGCCTCGGCTGGGCGCATCTGGTGACGCTGGTGCTGCGGCTCGCACCGGAGGGCGAGAAGGACAAGGCCTCGGCGGCCATCACCACCATGCAGTCGCTCGGCAGCGCCTTCGGCGCGGCGCTGAGCGGGGTCGCGGCGAACAGCACCGGCCTCATCGACCCCGGCGGCGTCGCCGGCACCATCTCGGCCGCCACCTGGCTCTACGGGCTCTTCACCCTGCCGGCGCTCGCCGCCTTCGCGCTTTCCGTCTCGCTCGTCGGCAGGCGGCCCTGACGCCGGGACGGAAGCCGCAACCGCATGCACGGCATGTCTCAGTCGAGCGTCAGCATGATCTTTCCGATATGATCGCCGTGTTCCATCATGCGGTGGGCGATGGCGGCCTGGGAAAAGGGCAGCACGGCATGGATGACGGGCGCGATCCGCCCCTCCTCCAGCAGCGGCCAGACCCTCTCGAACAGTTGGTTGCGGATCTCCTGCTTTTCCGCCGAGGTGCGCGGCCGCATGGCCGAGCCCGTGACGCGCAGGCGCCGCTGCAGGATCGGCGCGAGGCTCACCTTCTCGACGAAGGTTCCGCCGAGGAAGGCGATGATCGACAGGCGGCCGTCGCGGGCGAGCGTGCGGAGATTGCGCTCGAAATAGGCCGCGCCGATCATGTCGAGGATGACGTCGACGCCCTTCTTGCCGGTCTCCTCGGCGATCGCCGAGCAGAAATCCTGCTGCCGGTAATTGATGGCGCGGGCGGCGCCGAGCGCGACGCAGGCCTCGCATTTTTCCGCGCTGCCCGCCGTCACATAGACCCTGGCGCCGAACGCCCTGGCGAGCTGGATCGCCGTCGTGCCGATACCGCTCGAGCCGCCGTGCACGAGCACCGTCTCGCCGCGCTTCAACTCCGCCATCATGAAGAGGTTCGCCCAGACGGTGAAGAAGGTCTCGGGCAGCGCCGCGGCCCTGACGGCATCGTAGCCTTTCGGCCAGGGCAGCGCCTGGGTGGCGGGCACGGCGCAATATTCGGCATAACCGCCGCCATTGGCGAGTGCACAGACCTTGTCTCCCGGCCAGAAGCCGGAAACACCCTCGCCGATCGCGACCACCTCGCCGGCGACCTCAAGGCCGAGGATCGGGCTGGCGCCGGGCGGCGGCGGATAGTCGCCCTTGCGCTGCATGACGTCGGGCCGGTTGATGCCGGCGGCCTCGACGCGCACGAGAATCTCGCCGTAGCGCGGCTGCGGCAGCGTGCTGTTGCTGAGCATCAAGGCGTCCGGGCCGCCGAAATCCTTGAGGCCGATATAGGTCATCGAAGTCGGAAGTGACATTGGATTTCTTGCCTCCCCGCCGTGCCCCGGCGCAGCCGAAGCGACCGCCTTGCCATAGTATCCGAAAGCGGCGGCAGTTTGAATCGTTCCGCTCGACGGCGACATTTTTTCGCGTCTTCAGCACCGCCTCCATTTCGACGCAAAGGACTGGAATCGGGGCATTTTTCGGCGCCGCACAATTAACTCTTGTTAATTTGAAGCGGCCGCGGCGCAGGCCTAGTCTCCTCTCGAAGCCGGGAAGCGCCGGCGGCGAGATCGATCACCGCGACGCGACGCTTCCGGACGGCTTCGACAGGCCCCATGTCGGGGCATTCAAAGGATGACGCAGATGCGTGTTCTTCTTTCCAACCTTGCCATCGTGACCGTTCTGACCACTCCGGCTTTCGCGCTTGCCGCGCAGACCGCGACCGGAACGGTGAAGGAATACAGCCCCGCGGCGATGAGCCTGACGCTCGCCGACGGCACGATGTACAGGTTGCCGCCCGGTTTCAACGATCCCAGGCTGAAGGCCGGCGACACGGTGCGGATCTCCTACGATCCCGGAACGAAACACCTGGCCACGGGCGTCACGATCATCAACTAGCGCGGGTCCAGCGCTTCCCCGCGGGGTCGCCGGCCGGAGAATGATCACGTGCCCGTGCGCAACCGGCGCCTCACGGCGCCGGGCTCACCGGGCGGCCGCCTTCACCACCGCCGGTCGCGCAGAGGCGCGATCGGTCACGACCGTCGGACGGGAGACGGTCATGCCGGTCGGGTCTGCCTTGGCCGCCGACTTCATGGCCGCGATGCCTGCGCTGATCAGGCCGGCATCGGCGATCACCTCGCCCTCCTCCACCAGGAAGACCGCCGCCGAGCAGCGCATCAGCGGGAAGCTGCGGGCCTCGCCGTAGCGGTCGATGCCGTCGATATGGCCGTTGCGCTGGTCCTCCTCGGCATAGAGCTGGCGGGCTTCCCGGGCGAAATCGTCGAGAACCGTCATGAGCAGCGCGCGTAGGTCCTCGTCGCTGCGGCCCGAAATGCCGGCAAAAAAATCGTCACCGCCGAGATGGCCGATGAAGACATCCTCGCCCACCAGATGGCGGCGCAGCAGCGAGGCGAAGAGCGAAATCGCCTGGTCGCCCTTCTGGAAGCCGTAGTGGTCGTTGAAGGGCTTGAAGTTGTCGAAGTCGAAGTAGCAGAAGGCACGCAGCTGGTCGCCGTCGAGCGCCTGGTCCTGCAGATAGTCGCGAATCGAGCGGTTGCCGGGAAGGCCGGTCAGCGGATTCTGGTCCTCCGCCGTCTTCAGCCGTTTCTCGTTGATGATCTTGAGCAGCGACGAGGCCGACAGGATGCCGGCGTAGCGCATGTTCTCCGTCAGGATCACGCATTCGCTGCCGCCCATGTCGGCGAAGATGTTGAGCAGTTCCTCGGCCGGCGTGTCGAGGTCGGCGACCGGCGTCATGGAGACGAAATGCGACAGGCTCTTCTGGTAGAGCTTGTTCTTGATCAGATCGCGGCCGAAGGGGTGATAGCTCACCGCCTTGACATGATACTCGTGCACGATGCCGCGCGGCTCGTCATTGGCGTTCAGCACCGGGAAGAAGGTGCGGGTCGGGTTGCGTCGGAAGAGCTCGAAGACGCCTTCCAGCGTGCCGTCCTCGCGCACCGCGGGAAGCTGCTCGATCTGGCGGCGGATCAGGATGCCGTCGAGCGAGGGCGAGCTGCGGCGCGCGCCGCCGGACCGCTCCACTTGGGGGTACGCGGCGCGCAGCGCCGAAAAATCGGTGACCGGGCGCGAAACGAACCAGCCCTGCACGAGGTCGCAGCCGCAATCGCGGCAGGCGAGGAATTCCGCCTCGTTCTCGACACCTTCGGCGATGACGCGCGTGCCGAGCACATGCGCCGCCTTGACCGCATTTTTCACGAGGTGACGCTTGCGGGCATTCGCGTCGATGCCGCAGATGAAATGGCGGTCGATCTTGAGATAGTCGACGGGATGGTCGCAGAGCAGCTTCAGCCCGTTGTGGCCGACGCCGAAATCGTCGATGGCGAGCTTGAAGCCGGCGAGCCTGAGCTTGCGCATGAGATCGGCAAATTCCGGCACACCGTCGTTGTCGAAGCGCTCGGAAATCTCGAAACAGATCGAGGACGGCGGAATGCCGGCACGCTTCAGATGCGTCGTCAGCCGCTCGACGATGTCGGAGCCGATGGAGACGAGGCGCGAATCGAGGTTCACGAAAAGGGTGCGCGAGCGGAAGTCCGGCAGCGCGGCGAAAGCCGCGAAGGCGCGGCTGTTGACCATGTGCTCCAGCGGCAGGAGCTGGCCGACGGCGAAGGCCCGGTCGAGCAGGTCGAGCGGAGAGCGGAAGCCGAGGCGGTCGAAGCCGCGCATCAGCGATTCGTAGCCGAACACCGCCCCCGTCGCCGCCTCGACGATCGGCTGGAAGGCCGTCTCGACGACGAGCTTCGCCAACGTGACGATCTCGTCGTCGGCAAAGCGGTTGAGGGCGATCATCTCGGCAGCGGACATTCCATTCACTCCGGGCGGAAAAGATGCGCGAAGTGTCAACCGGCAGGGCTGAAGAATCCGTTTCCCGAATATGACGGTTTGATGAAAGTTGAATGACTACAAAGGGTTGAAACAGGATCGCATCATATAGGCAGCGTCAGCATCACGGCGCCCGCCGCAATCAGGCCGACCGCCGCCCAATGGGCGACCGAAAGCTGCTCGCCGAGGAAGAGAAAGGCGAAAACGGCGACGAGCACGACGCTCAGCTTGTCCACCGGGGCGACCTGCGATGCGGTCCCCAGTTGCAGCGCGCGGAAGTAGCAGAGCCATGACGCGCCGGTGGCAAGACCGGACAGCACGAGAAAGAGCCAGCTTCGGGCCGAGAGCGCGCCGGGTGCCTGCCAGTTGCCGGCAAGGGTCAGGATCGCCGCAAGCGCCAGCAGGATGACGACCGTGCGCACGAAGGTGGCGAAGTCGGAATTGACACCCGCTATGCCGACCTTTGCGAAGACCGCCGTCAGCGCGGCGAAGAGTGCGGAGCCGAGCGCCCAGATCTGCCAGGCGGACAGAAGTCCCTTCACATCCCGCCTCCCGCGAAAGCGACGCGCGTCAGCGCGAGGCCGGCCGCAACGCCTGCCAGCGACAGAAGCACCGAGATGCCGACATACGTGGCCGCGAGCCCGGCCTCACCACGCTCCCAGAGCAGGGCCGCGTCGAGCGAAAAGGCCGAGAAGGTGGTGAAGCCGCCGAGGATGCCGGTGGTGAGGAACAGCCGCATTTCCTGCGGCAGATGCCCCCTGAACGCGAAGACGCCGGCGATCGCCCCCATCACGAAGCAGCCGATGACATTGACGGCGAGCGTGCCCATGGGAAAACCGGCGCCGAAGAAACGCGCGGCCAGCAGGTTGACGCCATGGCGTCCCGCGCCGCCGACGCCGGCGCCCAGAAAGACGATGAGATAGTTCATGCGCTGCCCTTTCCTGTTTCGTCACGCGCCGGGCAGCAAAAAACCGCCTTCCGGCGGCCGCAACGCATGCTCCCGCCCTCGACGGCCATCGCGGCCGGTCCCGGCAGGAGCTATCAGCCGATGGTCGGCGGTTGTCGGGGAGCTCCATCCCCATCCCACACCGGGATTCCTAGCGCGCGGAAAGGCGGCGTGTCAAATGGCCTTGAGCCCGCTTCAGTTGCGCATCATCAGCCCGAAGGCGACCAGCGACCAGCCCTGCATCACGAGGTCGAAGGCAAGGAAGAGGCCGAGAACCCAGAGGCTGTTGACCGGCCAGCCCGCCATGATGACGAGGCCGGCGAGCGCGCTGACCGCGCCGCCCGCGACGATCCAGCCCCAGCCGCGGTGACCGCGCAGGCGAAGCCCGATCCACAGGCGCATGCCGCCCGAGACGACGAGCGCCGCCGCCATGAAGAGCGTCAGCACGGCGGAGGCCAGCAGCGGATTGGAGAAGGCCAGGAGGCCGGCGAGAAAATAGAGCAGGCCCGAAACGCCCCAGTAAAGCCGCTCGCTCCACCCCTTGACCTGGACGGCATGCACGAGATGCACCGCGGCGCCCGCGACCATCAGCGCGCCGACGAAATAGACCGAGGCGACGGTGGCGAGCAGCAGGTTGCCGAGCGCGATGACGCCGAGCACCAGCATCAGGATGCCGACCGCCACGAACCAGCCCCACCTGGCCTTCAGGTCCGTCAATGCCGAGGAAACCGATCCGTCAACCATTGCATCCTCCGATATCCGCCGGCCGGCTCGCGGTTGCCGCAAGCGCAGCGCGGACAGCCAAATCTATCCAAGACGAACGAGGATGAAAAGGGCCTGCCGCATGCCTGCGCGGCGCGTTTCCGCGACGCAGCACATCCGGCGCCCCTCCTTCCGAGAGGCTGTACGATTTTTATTGATTGATCAGTCAATTAAAAATAAGCTGTCGGAAAACGGGGATCGTCATGCCGAAAGTCGGAATGGAGCCGGTGCGCCGGAAGGCGCTGGTGGACGCGACGCTGAGAGCCGTCGGCGATCGCGGCTCGCTGACCGTCACCATGTCGGAAATCGCCCGCCACGCCGGCGTGTCGGCCGCACTTGCCCACCACTATTTCGGCTCGAAGGAACAGCTCGTCATCGCGACGATCCGCAGCCTGCTGCGCCAGCTCAGGGCCGATGCGGTCGCTGCGCTGTCGGCGGCGGCGACGCCGCGCGAAAGACTGTCGGCCGTCATCCGCGTCAACTTCCAGGCGCATCAGTTCGCGCCGGAGACCGTCGCGGCGTGGCTCGCCTTCTATTCGGAAGCCCAGCGCTCGGACGAGGTGCGCCGCCTGCTCGTCGTCTATGCGCGGCGGCTGAATTCCAGCCTGCTGTCGAGCCTCAAGCAGTTGTGCCCAGCCGATACCGCCGTGGAGATCGCCGGCGGAGCGGCGGCGATGATCGACGGGCTCTACCTGCGGCAGGGCTTGCGGTCCGCGCCGATCAGCATCGAGTCGTCGATCGCGCTGACGGAGGGTTATGTGGATGCGATGCTGGCTGCTGTCGCAGGTGCCGCCTCCCCTGCCGCGAGCCGGCAACCGTCCGCCACCCAGGCACGATAGAATCCCCATACCGAGCTACTCCATCAGGGACGTCCCGTGACAGCCAGCAAGCCGAACATCCTGATCATCATGGTCGACCAGCTCAACGGGAAACTCTTCCCGGATGGCCCGGCGGAATGGCTGCACGCGCCGCATCTGAAGGCGCTGGCCAGACGCTCGGCGCGCTTCCGCAACAACTATACCTCCTCCCCGCTCTGCGCGCCGGCGCGCGCCTCCTTCATGGCCGGGCAGCTGCCGAGCCGCACGCGGGTCTACGACAATGCCGCCGAATACGTCTCCTCGATCCCGACCTATGCGCATCATCTGCGCCGCGCCGGTTATTACACGGCGCTTTCCGGCAAGATGCATTTCGTGGGGCCCGACCAGTTGCACGGCTTCGAGGAGCGGCTGACGACCGACATCTACCCGGCCGATTTCGGCTGGACGCCGGATTACCGCAAGCCCGGCGAGCGCATCGACTGGTGGTATCACAACATGGGCTCGGTGACGGGCGCGGGTGTCGCCGAGATCACCAACCAGATGGAATATGACGACGAGGTCGCCTTCCTCGCCAACCAGAAGCTCTACCAGCTGTCGCGCGAGAACGACGACGAGGGCCGCCGCCCCTGGTGCCTCACCGCCTCCTTCACCCATCCGCATGACCCCTATGTGGCGCGCCGGAAATTCTGGGACCTTTACAACGACTGCGAGCACCTGATGCCCGAGGTCGGCATGCTGGACGAACAGGACCCGCATGCCGAGCGCATCCTGCATTCCTGCGACTATGCGAGCTTCGACATCACGGAAGAGAACGTGCGCCGCTCGCGGCAGGCCTATTTCGCCAATATCTCCTATCTCGACGAGAAGGTCGGCGAACTGGTCGATACGCTGACGCGGACGCGCATGCTGGACGACACGATCATCCTCTTCTGCTCCGACCACGGCGACATGCTCGGCGAGCGCGGCCTGTGGTTCAAGATGAACTTCTTCGAGGGCTCCGCCCGCGTGCCGCTGATGGTCGGCGGCCCCGGCGTGACGCCCGGCCTGCACCTCGCCCCCTCCTCCAACCTCGACGTGCTGCCGACATTGTGCGATCTGGCCGGCATCTCGATGGATGCCGTGATGCCCTGGACCGATGGCGAAAGCCTCGTGCCTGTTATCAATGGCGAGGCGCGCACGGCGCCGGTGCTCATGGAATATGCGGCGGAAGCCTCCTACGCGCCGATCGTCGGCATCCGCGAAGGCAAGTGGAAATATGTGCACTGTGCGATTGACCCGGAGCAGCTCTACGACCTCGACGCAGACCCGCTGGAGCTCACCAACCTGGCCGCCTCCGACAATTCTGTCATCAAGGCGACACTGGACGCCTTCCGCCAGATGCGGGAGACCCGCTGGGACATGGCCGCCTTCGACGCCGCCGTGCGCGAAAGCCAGGCGCGACGCTGGGTGGTCTACGAGGCGCTCCGCAACGGCGCCTATTATCCCTGGGACCACCAGCCGCTGCAAAAGGCCTCGGAGCGCTATATGCGCAATCACATGAACCTCGATAATCTCGAGGAATCCAAACGCTATCCGCGGGGAGAATAAGATGAGAGCCCAACCGAAAGCCTCGCACTTCATCGACGGCGCCTATGTCGAGGACACCGCCGGCACGCCCTTCGAGAGCGTCTATCCCGCCACCGGCGAGGTAATCGCGAAGCTCCACGCCGCCACACCGGCGATCGTCGAAAAGGCGATAGCATCCGCCAAGCGCGCGCAGAAGGAATGGGCGGCGACGAGCCCCACCGCGCGCGGCCGCATCCTGAAGCGTGCCGCCGAGATCATGCGCGAGCGCAACCGCGCGCTTTCCGAACTCGAGACGCTCGATACCGGCAAGCCGATCCAGGAGACGATCGTCGCCGATCCAACGTCCGGCGCGGATGCCTTCGAGTTCTTCGGCGGTGTCGCCGCGGCTGGACTCAACGGAAGTCATATCCCGCTGGGTCAGGACTTCGCCTTCACCAAGCGCGTACCGCTCGGCGTCTGCGTCGGCATCGGCGCGTGGAACTATCCGCAGCAGATTGCCTGCTGGAAGGGCGCGCCGGCGCTTGTCTGCGGCAATGCCATGGTCTTCAAGCCGTCCGAAAACACACCGCTCGGCGCGCTGAAGATCGCCGAGATCCTCGTCGAGGCCGGCCTGCCGAAGGGGCTCTACAACGTCATCCAGGGGGATCGTGCAACCGGGCCGCTGCTCGTCAACCATCCGGACGTCGCCAAGGTGTCGCTGACCGGCTCGGTCCCGACCGGCAAGAAGGTCGCCGGTGCCGCCGCTGCCGAGCTCAAGCACGTCACGATGGAACTCGGCGGCAAGTCGCCGCTCATCGTGTTCGACGACGCCGACCTCGAAAGCGCCATCGGCGGCGCCATGCTCGGCAATTTCTATTCGACCGGCCAGGTCTGCTCGAACGGCACCCGCGTCTTCGTGCAGAAGGGCATCAAGGACCAATTCCTCGCCCGCCTGAAGGCACGCACGGAGAAAATCCTGATCGGCGACCCGATGGAGGAGGCGACGCAGCTCGGGCCGATGGTCTCGAAGGCGCAGCGCGACAAGGTCATGGACTATATCGAAAAGGGCAAGGCGGAAGGCGCGACGCTTCTGACCGGCGGCGGCATCCCGAACGACGTTTCGGGCGACGGCTTCTACATCCAGCCGACCGTCTTTGCCGACGTCACCGACGGGATGACCATCGCGCGGGAAGAGATCTTCGGACCTGTCATGTGCGTGCTCGACTTCGACCACGAGGACGAGGTGATTGCGCGCGGCAATGCCACCGAATTCGGCCTCTCCGGCGGCGTCTTCACCACCGACATCATGCGCGCCCACCGGGTCGTCGATCAGCTCGACGCCGGTACACTCTGGATCAACACCTACAATCTCGCGCCGGTGGAAATCCCCTTCGGCGGCTCGAAACAGTCGGGTTTCGGCCGGGAGAATTCGCTGGCGGCGATCGAGCATTATTCGGAACTGAAGACGGTCTATGTGGCGATGGGTCCGTGCGAGGCGCCGTATTGAGATGGGAGCGTCAGTCCGGCTCGACATCCACAACGAGGTCGTCCAGATCGACCTTGAGGGCATTGGCGATGCGCTTCAGCACATCGACGGAACCGGTCTTCTTGCCGGCCTCGATCTCGGAGAGGTAGGGCTGAGAAATGCCGGCAGCGTCTGCAAGCGCAGAAACAGTCATGCCGCGATAGTTGCGGAAAGAGCGAATGCGGCTGTCGGTTTCCCAAAGCTCGTAGACGAACGCAGCCGGCCAGGTCTCCTCACCGGCGCGGATACGGGCCATGATTTTTTCCGCCCCGATCCCGTCGATGAGGTCCTCGTAGTCCTCTTCCGGAATAAGGACGTAGGATTGCCCGTCGATAACGGTCCTGCGCAACTGTCCCATCTTTCACTCCTTATAGATGCTTCCACGCGGTCCGACCTTGACGACCAGAACCAGTGCAGCCTCCTCGTCGATGAGCACACGGTCGTCGCCGACGCATATCCGCAAAAGCTTGCTTCCGCTCAGCTTTTTGACATCCACCACATCGCCCCGTGCGAAAGCGTCGACTTTGGAACGGATAGCCGCCCGCCGCTTAGGCTGCATTCGGTCCAGTACCGCTCTAGCGATCTTGGAATACTCGACCCGCTTCATGAGCCAACCATAGCATATAGCTATACATCTCACAAATCCTTGGTGATTCAGCCATGACCCCTGCAGCAGACTACATCATCATCGGCTCCGGCTCGGCCGGCTCAGCGCTCGCCTATCGGCTGTCGGAGGACGGCAGACATACGGTCATGGTGCTGGAATATGGCGGGTCGGATATCGGGCCGTTCATCCAGATGCCGGCCGCACTCGCCTGGCCGATGAGCATGAAGCGCTACAACTGGGGTTATCTCTCCGAGCCCGAGCCGAACCTCGACAATCGCCGCATCACCGCGCCGCGCGGCAAGGTTCTGGGCGGGTCGTCGTCGATCAACGGGCTCGTCTACGTGCGCGGCCACGCGGAGGACTTCAACCGCTGGGAAGACCTCGGCGCGCGGGGCTGGGCCTATGCCGACGTGCTGCCCTATTACAAGCGCATGGAGCATTCGCATGGCGGCGAGGAGGGCTGGCGCGGCACGGACGGTCCGCTGCATGTGCGCCGCGGGCCGGTCAAGAACCCGCTGTTCCATGCTTTCGTCGAGGCCGGCAGGCAGGCCGGATTCGAGCTGACGGACGATTACAACGGCTCCAAGCAGGAGGGTTTCGGCCTGATGGAGCAGACGGTGCACAACGGCCGGCGCTGGTCGGCGGCCAATGCCTATCTCAGGCCCGCGATGAAGCGGCAGAACGTCTCGCTGGTGCGCTGCTTCGCGCGGAAAATCGTCATCGAGAACGGCCGGGCGACCGGCGTCGAGATCGAACGCGGCGGCAGGATCGAGGTAGTGAAGGCCAACCGCGAGGTGATCGTCTCGGCCTCGTCGTTCAACTCGCCGAAGCTCCTGATGCTGTCGGGCATCGGCCCGGCGGAGCACCTGAAGGAAATGGGCATCGAGGTGAAGGCCGATCGCCCCGGCGTCGGCGCCAACCTGCAGGACCATATGGAGTTCTATTTCCAGCAGGTCTCGACCAAGCCGGTGTCGCTCTATTCCTGGCTGCCGTGGTTCTGGCAGGGGGTGGCGGGCGCGCAATGGCTCTTCACCAAGACCGGGCTCGGCATTTCCAACCAGTTCGAGGCCTGCGCCTTCCTGCGCTCGGCGCCGGGCGTCAAGCAGCCGGATATCCAGTATCATTTCCTGCCGGTCGCGATCAGCTATGACGGCAAGGCGGCGGCGAAGAGCCACGGCTTCCAGGTGCATGTCGGCTACAACCTGTCGAAGTCGCGCGGCAATGTCACGCTCCGCTCCGCCGACCCGATGGCCGATCCGGTCATCCGCTTCAACTACATGAGCCACCCGGAGGACTGGGAGAAGTTCCGCCACTGCGTGCGCCTCACCCGCGAGATCTTCGGCCAGAAGGCCTTCGACGAATTCCGCGGCCCGGAAATCCAGCCGGGCGAAGGGGTGACGACCGACGACCAGATCGACGCGTTCCTGCGCCAGCATCTCGAAAGCGCCTATCACCCCTGCGGCACCTGCCGGATGGGCGATGCAAGCGACCCGATGGCGGTGGTCGATCCGGAAACGCGCGTCATCGGCGTCGAGGGGCTGCGCGTCGCCGACTCGTCGATCTTCCCGCATGTCACCTACGGCAATCTCAACGCCCCCTCGATCATGACCGGCGAAAAGGCCGCCGACCACATCCTCGGCAAGCAGCCGCTCCCCCGCAGCAATCAGGAGCCGTGGATCAACCCGCGCTGGGAGACGAGCGACCGGTAGCCGCCGGGAACAATTCCACCCGGCGCGGGATTCCCTCCCCGCGAAAGGAGATCCCAGCCATGGAAAATACCCCTTGGCTGCTCGCGGTCGGCGTCGGGCCGTTCCTGCTGCTCGCCGTCATCGCCTATGCGCTGATCCGCCAGCGGCGTCTGACGCCGGTTGAAAAGGACAGGCAGGAACGTCGCATCCAGACGCACTACGAGAAGCCTTCCGCATGAGCTCGGCAAGGCAGCGACGACGAAACGCAGATATGTCAAAGCCTCGCGGGACGCCATCAGCAAGGAAACCGACATCAACGTCGTGGTCGTCGCCGGAGCGAACGAGCCGCTTGCTTTTCTCGGCGATCCCGTCTTCCGGGCGGGCGGGCGCGCCCTCGTCGCGGACGCGATCAAGGTCAGGCGCGGCCGGCCAGCGCAGCGAGGCGGATGGCGCCTGAGCCTCATCATGCGTCAGACGAAGGCGATCCACCGTCCTGCGAGCACCGCCGAGATCCAGATGACGAGCGATACGCCGGCGCGCAGCCTGAGTGAAGGTGCCAGCCGGCCGGCCGTGGCCATTGCGCGCCAGGCCGCGCTCCGGCGCAGGGTCAGCGCGTTGGCGATGCCGAGCGCGAGCAGCGCCATCTTGACGAGGAAGGCGGGATTTGCCGCATAGTGCTGCGGGCGGACGGAGAACAGGCAGAAGCCCGTCACGATCGCGAGGACGACGCCGGCGGCGGCGGCGCGCGCGAGGAACGGTCCCAGCATCGCCGCCGGCAGGTGGCCGAAGAAGCCCATCAGGCGCAAATCCATCGGGACAACGGCGCCCACGACGAGGCCGATCGACAGAATGTGGGCGGCATTGACGAGAAGGTAGAGCGTTGCCGATGCCTTCAGCGCCGCAGCAACCGGCGTCGCGGCGAGAAGGCCGAGCGCGTCCATGCCACGCGCTCCGTCAATTCGTCCCGATGCGCTCGGGATAGATGTCGAACACCTTCCCGGCAACGGTGATCCTGACGGCCTTCATCAGTTTCTCGTTCGGATCGAGCGAGCGGTTGCCGAGCACCACGATCACGTCGCCCACCGTCGCCGAACCCTCCACGAAGCCGGACCGCTCCGTCTGGCGCGGATTGCCGAGATCGACCTGCCAGCGTTCGCCATCCGCCGCCGCCACCTCCAGCGAGGGGTGCGGCGGCGCCATGGAGATGGCGCGGATCGTGCCCCGAAGCTCCGTCTGCTCGCCCTCGGCCCAGGACCAGCCATGATGGGCGAGCGCCGTCGTGGTCAGCGCGCCGGCCAGCATGACGCCGGCCAGCAATGCATGTCGCGTGGGAAAAACCATCGTCATCGTCTCCCTGTCGAAAGCCATGAGGATGAAGATGCGCCACGGACCGCGGTTGGCAAACCGCCTCACCGAGAGTTGATGACCGGCACCGGCCGCCGGTTTACCGGTCCGGCCGGTAGATCGCGTCGAAGACGCCGCCGCCGGCGAAGTGATGCCGCTGCGCCTCTACCCAGCCGCCGAAGAGCGGATCGTCGATCCGGACCATCTCGAGCGGCGGCAGACCGGCAAGCAGGGCGGCGTCCACCGCCTCGGGCCGCGACGGCCGGTAGAAATGCGCGGCCGCGAGCTGCTGGCCGACGTCGGAGTAGAGATAGTCGAGATAGGCCTTAGCGACGGCACGCGTTCCTTTCGCGTCCACCGTCGCATCGACCAGCGCGACGGAGGGTTCGGCGAGGATCGACAGCGAAGGATAGACGATCTCGAACGAGTCCGCGCCGAATTCCCTGCCGGCGAGCTTCGCCTCGTTCTCCCAGGCGAGCAGCACGTCGCCGATCTCGCGCTGGGCGAAGGAGGTGAGCGCGCCCCGCGCGCCGGTGTCGAGAACCGCGACGCGCTTGTAGAGGTCGCCGACATAGGCGCGGATCCTTGCGTCGTCCCCGCCGAACGCCCGGTCGGCCCAGGCCCAGGCGGCCAGATAATTCCAGCGCGCGCCGCCCGACGTCTTCGGATTCGGGGTAACGATCGACACGTCACCCTTGACCAGGTCGCCCCAGTCCTTGATCCCCTTGGGATTTCCCTTCCGCACGAGGAAGACGATCGTCGAGGTGTAGGGTGCCGAGTTGTTCGGCAGGCGGGCACGCCAGTCGGCTGCGATGCGTCCGCTGTTTTCGACGATCGCCGTGATGTCGCTTTCGAGCGCCAGCGTCACCACATCCGCCTCCAGTCCCTCTATGACCGCCCGGGCCTGCTTTCCCGATCCGCCATGCGACTGCTGCACGGTCACGTCGTCGCCCGTCTTCTCCTTCCAGTGGCTGGCGAAGGCGGCGTTATAGGCCTCGTAGAACTCGCGGGTCGGGTCGTAGGACACGTTCAGCAGGGAGATGTCCGCGGCGTGCGCGGCGCCGGAGGGAAGGGAAAGCGCCAGCATGAGCAGGCTCGCGGCGGCGCTGATCCAGGGTCTCGTTGTCGTCGGCATAGGGCTCTCCTCTTATTGACGATTAACCCTACCTAGTTAGTAGTGTTAATCAAGTCGAAAAAAGCGGAGCGCGAATCTGTTTCTCCTCGCGACCGTTCTGCGGCCGTTTTCCGCCCGAAAGAGGCCGCTGCAAGCAATGGGGCTACGGCCAAGCCGCTTTTGCGAGCAAATCTCGCCCGGGCCGGCAGGCCCGTCAGGCCGTCAGGCGGGCGGTGTCCCCGTCGCCGGAAAGGGCGTCGGCGAGCGTCGTGTTGAAGAGGATGTTGCGCGTCGCATCGGCGACGCGGGCGAAGACATGGCGAATCTCGCAGTCGCTTTCGCCGTTGCAGTCCTCGCATTTGCGGTAGGCCGTCTGCGACAGACAGGGAAGCGGTGCGATCGGCCCGTCGATCATGCGCAGGATCTCGCCGAAGGTGATGTCATTCGCCGGCTTCAGCAGCATGTAGCCGCCCTGCTTGCCGCGGCGGCTCGCGACGATGCCGCGATGCTTCATGTCGAGCAGGATCTGCTCCAGAAATTTTTTGGGTATGTTCTGCGAAACGGCGATGTCGGCGATCAGGACAGGCTCGGACGGATTGGCGCGTGCCAGCGCAATCAGGGCACGCATCGCGTATTTTGCCTTTTGAGAGATCATTCGACGCCATCACTTCCGGCCCGATCGGGAGCCAGGTTGCGCTTTACGGCATTCGTCACGGAAATTCAAACCGGAACGGAATGAAAACGGCCGGGCGTCAACCCGGCCGTCCATTGTTTTCAAGCAACGAGGCGGATGCCTCAGGCGAAGAGGAAGTCGCTCTTGTGCAGATCGTCGAGTGCAAAGTCCTTGAGCGTCAGCGAGCCGTTGCCGTAATCGATCACGGTGTCGCCCCCGACTTCCGTTGCCGCCGCCTCGACGTCGGCAAAGCTGTCGAACAGACCCTTGGTGAAGGAGATCACGTCGCCCTTGCCCTGGCCACCGTCGAAGTCGGTGATCGTGTCGTTGCCGTAGCCCTTCTTGAAGACGAAGGTGTCGTCGCCCGAGCCGCCCGTCAGCGTGTCCTTGCCGGCGCCGCCGTCGAGCGTGTCGCCACCGTTGCCGCCAAGCAGCGTGTCCGCGTCGGCGCCGCCGAGCAGCTTGTCCGCGCCCGCCTGGCCATAGAGCGTGTCGCTGCCCTTGCCGCCGTTCACGGTGTCGCCGCCGCCGCCGCCCTTCAGCGTGTCGTTGCCGCCGTTGCCGAGGATCTTGTCCTTGCCGGAATAGCCCTGGAAGACGTCCTTCTTGGCAGCACCCGTGTAGTTCAGGTTGCTTTCCTTGAGGAGCGCGAGGAAGCTCGACGTGTCGCCGTCCGTCAGGCTTTCGCGGAAGCCTTCGGCGGTGTCGCTGTCGTTGATGTTGAGATTGGAAATCTTGAAGGCAACGTCGGAGGTGAAGCTGCCGTCGTCGAGTTCGACGGAATCGCCGAAGGTAACGGCGTCGAGGGAGCCGGAGACCGTGTGCGTGATGAAGTCATACGCCCAGTCGGTTTCGTCGGCGGTGAAGATGACACCGTCGCCGTTGGCGTCGGTCGCCGCATATTCCTTGCCGGACATGCCGTCGTCACCGCTGAACTGACCGTAGCCGGACGCCTCGAATTCCGCATTGAAGCTCTTCAGAAAATTGGCGAAATTGCTGCCCGAGCCGGCCTTGATGTTGATTGCCATTTTAGTGGTTCCTGAACGTTAACTTGAGTTCGCGGCGCAAGTTATTTTTCATGAATGTGATTGTCAAGTTTACCGCGACGATTATGTTGATATTTTTCGTCATATTTTCCGGACTGATGGGGCCGGCTGCCGCGCCGGGAGGCGCGGACGCCATTGCTGCATCCGGAGGTCCGGCGTGAGGATTTCTGTCATCCGACGGAGATAGAGAGATATTTGCTCTGGGCGGCGGGGATTGGAAATCCGTTTTGCTGTCCGCCCCGCGCCCCGGCTGCGATAATCGCCGCACATTGAACAGGACCATCCCATGACTGCAATCACCGAGAACGGGACCGCAAAGGCCCTCAACGATCAACTGGCGGGTCTCGACCTTGCCGGGCGTCTCGCGCTCGTTGCGAGCCTCGGCGGCCGCGCCGTCTTCACCTCCAGCCTCGGCATCGAGGACCAGGTCATCACCGCGGAGATCGGCACGCACCGCCTGCCGATCGAGGTCGCGACGCTGGAGACGGGACGCCTCTTCCGGGAGACCGTCGACCTGATCGGCGAGACGGAGGACCGCTACGGCATCGAGATCGTCCGCTTCCATCCGAAGAAGGACGACATCGACGAGTATGTCGCGAAATACGGCATGAACGGCTTCTACGAAAGCGTCGAAGCGCGGCACGCCTGTTGTGGCGTGCGCAAGCTGAAGCCGCTTGCGCGCGCACTCGAAGGGGCATCCTTCTGGATCACCGGCCTGCGCCGCGGCCAGTCCGGCAACCGGGCGGAGACGCCCTTTGCCGAATATGACGCCGAGCGCAACCTGATCAAGATCAACCCGCTCGCCGACTGGAGCACCGAGACGATGAACGCCTTCGTGGCGGACAATGCGGTGCCCGTGAACCCGCTGCACAAGCGCGGCTATCCCTCCATCGGCTGCGAGCCCTGCACCCGCGCCATCAAGCCGGGCGAGCCCGAACGGGCCGGCCGCTGGTGGTGGGAAAACGACGAGAAGCGCGAATGCGGCCTCCATGTCCCGGACGCCGCCCTGCCCTCGCTGGAATCGAGCGCGCTCTGACGGCGCGCTTTCCGCTTTCGCGGCCAGCCTATCTGGAGACCGATTGAGAATGTCCGAGATCCGTATCGACGCGGAGACCAAGGCGGCGCCCGCAAAGGCGCCGCTCGATCCGCATCTGAAAGCCCTCGAAAACGAGGCGATCCATATCTTCCGCGAGGTGGCGGCCGAATTCGAGCGTCCGGTGATGCTCTATTCGATCGGCAAGGACTCGTCGGTTCTGCTGCACCTTGCCCGCAAGGCCTTCCATCCGGGCCGCGTGCCCTTCCCGCTGCTGCATGTCAACACGGGCTGGAAGTTCGCGGAGATGATCGCCTTCCGCGACGAGATCGTGAAGCGCTACGACCTCGACCTGATCGAGCATATCAACCCGCGCGGTGCTGCGGAGAACGTCACGCCCTTCTCGCACGGCTCGGCCCGCTACACCGACATCATGAAGACCGAGGCGCTGCGCCAGGCGCTCGACGCCGGCAAGTATGACGCGGCCTTCGGCGGCGCGCGGCGCGACGAGGAAGCCTCGCGCGCCAAGGAGCGCATCTACTCCTTCCGCACGCCGGACCACAAATGGGACCCGCGCAACCAGCGCCCGGAACTCTGGAACATCTACAACGGCATGGTCAACCGCGGCGAGAGCGTGCGCGCCTTCCCGCTGTCGAACTGGACCGAGGTCGACATCTGGCGCTACATCCAGGCGGAAAACATCCCGATCGTACCGCTCTATTTTGCCGAGAAGCGCCCCTTCGTCGAACGCGACGGCATGATGATCCTGGCCGAGGACCCGCGCCTCGAACTGCTGCCCGGCGAAGTGAAGCAGGAAGGCGTCATCCGCTTCCGCACGCTCGGCTGTTTCCCGCTGACGGGCGCCATCCGCTCGACCGCCACCACGCTCGACGACATCATCACCGAACTGGAGACCGCCACCGTCTCCGAGCGCCAGGGCCGCGCGATCGACCGCGACCAGTCCGGCTCGATGGAAAAGAAGAAACGCGAAGGGTATTTCTGAGATGACCGTTTCCGCCACCGCAACCGCCGTCGCGCATCCGGCCGTCGAACCCGAACGCGCCACCCGCGACACGCGCCCGCTCCGCCTCATCACCTGCGGCTCGGTCGACGACGGCAAGTCGACGCTGATCGGCCGCCTGCTCTGGGACACCAAGGCCGTCAAGGAAGACCAGGCCGCGACGCTCGCGCGTGACAGTTCCGGCAAGCAGAACGATCTCGGCCTGCCCGATTTCGCACTTTTGCTCGACGGCCTCCAGGCCGAGCGCGAACAGGGCATCACGATCGACGTCGCCTATCGCTACTTCTCGACCGACCGGCGCTCCTTCATCGTCGCCGACACGCCCGGCCACGAGCAGTATACCCGCAACATGGCAACCGGCGCCTCGACGGCGGACCTTGCCGTGCTGCTGGTCGATGCGCGTGCCGGCCTGCTCGAACAGACCCGCCGCCACGCTACCATCGCGACGCTGATGGGCATCCGGCAGTTCGTGCTCGCCGTCAACAAGATCGACCTCATCGGCTACGACCGCGCCCGCTTCGAGGAGATCACCCACGAGTTCAAGGAACTGGCGCTGTCGCTCGGCGTCAAGCAGGTGACGGCCATTCCGCTTTCGGCCCTGAAGGGCGAGAACGTCGTCTATGACGGCCGCGCCGCGATGCCCTGGTACGACGGGCCGACGCTGGTCGAGACGCTGGAGAAGGCGACCACCCGCTCCAACCAGACGGTCGGCTTCCGCCTGCCGGTGCAGCGCGTCTCGCGCCCCGGCGAAAGCTTCCGCGGCTACCAGGGCACCGTTGCCGGCGGCGCCGTGAAGCCCGGCGACAGCGTGACGATCCTGCCCTCCGGCATGGTCGCCAATGTCAAGCAGATCGTCACCTTCGACCTCGTGCGCAACGCGGCGGTTGCCGGCGACGCGATCACGCTGGTGCTCGACCGGCAGGTCGACGTCTCGCGCGGCGACATGATCGTCTCGATCGACAGCCAGCCGATGACCGGCCGCAAGTTCGATGCGCAGATGGTCGCGCTGCAGGCCGAGGGCATCGAGCCGGGCAAGCGCTACTGGCTGAAGAGCGGCTCGCGCCGCCAGCGCGTCAGCGTCCAGCCGGCCAGCCAGCTCGACCTCAAGACCGGCAAGTGGGACAAGGCCGAACGCCTGCCGATGAACGGCATCGGCAAGGTGCATCTCGTCTTCGACGAGCAGGCGATCTTCGACACCTATGGCGAGAACCGCACGACCGGCGCCTTCATCCTGATCGATCCGGACAGCCACAATACGGTCGCCGGCGGCATGATCACCGGCCGCAGCTCCGAGATCGGCGGCATCCACAAGGACGACGAGCGGGTGATCCTGTCGCTGCCGGCCGACCTCGCGGACAAGCTGATGGCGACGGAACTCTTCGCCAACCGCCGCCATGACGTGGATGTCCGGCATACGAGCGCCGGGCGCGCGGCGGAGGTTCTTTCCGACCTCGACCGCTGACGTCCGACGACCAGTCGAAACGGCAAAGGGCGGATACCGTCGGGTATCCGCCCTTCTTTCATTCCCCCGATTGACAGGGCTGTCCTGCGGCAGCAACGTCTCGTCGTTTCAAGTCTTCGGGTGCACCATGCCTCTGACCGTCGACCGTCTTGCCGCCTTCGCCGCCATGCTGCTCGCGGCCGCGCCGGCTTTCGCCGCCGAATTTGATCACAATGGCTCGCGCATGGAGATCGATTACGAAAAGGGCGCGATCGTCTATCGCACCGTCAAGAGTTCGCTTGCCGGCTTCGTTCGTCCCGGCTTTGTCGCCTTCACCGGCAGGATCGAGAAGAAGGGGAGCGTCGAGGGAACGGCCTTCACCTTCCGGCGCAGCTGCGAGCCGGCGCCCTACCCCGTTGCCGGCCACTACGATCCGGCCCTGCCGGGCTACGTGCTGACCGGCGCGTCGCCGGTTCGGGAGAAGAATGGCTGCGGAGTGACCGGCTATACGATCGACAGCCCGAATGCCCGGCTCGAATTCGTCGACCTGGCGCCCGCCGATGCGGAGACGACGGGCACAGGAGATGCCCAACCCAATGCGCAAGGGCCTGGCCCTTAGATCCGCCTCGCCATGAAAAAGGGCTCGCGCGAGCCCTTTTTGATCGCTGTCGAATGAAGGATTCGGTCAGAAGAAGAAATACCAGATGAGGAGCACCACGAAGAGCGGGACACCCATCATCCAGAGTATAAGGGCGCGAACCATCCTGTTTTCCTTTCCGTTGCCCGGTCGACGGAAAAATGTCCGGGCGGCGGAAAGGTTCCATCAGCAAGCGGCCATGAAGAGCCCGGCCGCCGACGGCGTCAGCGCGCCGGGACGGGAAATTGCCCCCCTGCCCTTTTCCGGGACGGAAACTACCGCTCGCGGAACGCCTTCGCGAAATAATCCGAAAGCGGCTTTACCAGATAGGCGAGCGGCGAGCGCTCGGTGGTCTGGATGAAGGTCTCGACCGGCATGCCGGGAATGATGTGGCGATCACCGAGCTTCTGCACCTCGCCGGCATCCGGGCGGATCTCGGCGCGATAATAGGTCGCGCCGGTGCGCTGGTCGGAAAGCACGTCGGCCGCGACCGTCGTCACATGGCCGAAGATCTCCGGCGTCGTGCGGTGGTCGAAGGCGGCAAAGCGGATATGCGCCACCTGCCCGATATGGATCTGGTCGATCTGCGTCGGCGAGATCTGCGTCGAGATGATGAGATCCGTCTCCTGCGGAATGATGTAGAGCAGCGGATCGGCGGGACGGATGACCGAGCGCACGGCATGCACCTGCATGCCGAGCACGACGCCCGGCACCGGCGCGGTGATGTCCATGCGGCTCAGGGTCTCGAGCTTGGCGTTGCGCTGTTCCCTGAGCTCGGCGATCTTCGCCTCGATCTCGCGCAGCGCCGTCGTCGCCTCCTCGCGAATGCCCGCGTCGACATTCAGGATGCCGAGTTCAAGCTCGGCGACCTTGCCGTTGTTCTCCGCGATATTCGCCTTGGCCTGGTTGATCGTGCCGGCGATGTCGGCCTCCTCGCGCTGCAGCGCCAGCACCCGGCTGGCATTGGTCAGCGACTGCGCGAGCAGCTTGTTCTGTGCCTCGAGCTCCTGGCCGATCAGCCGGAGCTGGGTCTGCATGGCGGCGATGCGGCCGTCCAGACCCTCGTTCTGCTTGGCGATCTGCAGCTTGCGCTCCTGAAGCTGGCCGATCTGCTTGTCGCGCGTATCGAGGCGCGCCTTCATCAGCCGCGTCTGGCCGTCGACCACGTCCTTCAGCTCGGTGCTCGTCCTGGCCGCCGCGACGAGCTCGGGATCGAACTCGATCGCCGGAAGCCCGTCCTGCTCGGCCTTCAGCCGGCCCGCCGTGCCGAGCAGGCTGAAGAGCTGGCTTTCGATGACGGCGAGCTCGGAACGGTCGAACGTGTCGTCGAGCCGCATCAGCACCTCGCCGGCCTTGACCGTGGTGCCGTCGCGCACGAAGATCTTGCCGACGACGCCGCCGGTCTGGTGCTGCACGACCTGCCGGTTGCTCGCCACTTCGATGATGCCCGTGGCGACGACCGCACCGTTGATGCGCGTCAGCGCCGCCCAGGCGCCCATGCCGCCGAGCAGGACGAAGACCGTCACATAGCCGACGAGTGCATAGCCGTTGCTGCTCCACGATTTCGCCATCGCCCAGTCCTTTCCCTGTCGCCTACTTGTTGCCGCCGTCCGTGCCGCCGACCACCTGCGCATGGTTGCGCAGATGCGCGCGCAGCACGTCGTCGCGCGGACCGAAGGCGAGCCGCTGGCCGTTTTCCAGGATGAGGATCAGGTCGCACTGCTCGATGGCCGCCGGACGATGCGCCATGATGACGACCGACTTGCCCTCTTCCTTGAGATTGCGGATCGCAAGGTTGAGCGCCAGCGAGCCTTCCGCGTCGAGGTTCGAGTTCGGCTCGTCGAGAACGAGCAGCACCGGGTCGCCATAGAGGGCGCGGGCAAGCCCGACGCGCTGCTTCTGCCCGCCCGAAAGCCGCCCGCCGCTTGCCGGAAGCCGCGTGTCGTAGCCGTCCGGCAGGCGCAGGATCATGTCGTGCGCACCCGCCTTCCTGGCGGCCTCGACCACCAGGCGCGGATCCGGATCGAGCTGCATGCGGGCAATGTTCTCCGCGACGGTGCCTTCGAAGAGCACGACGTCCTGCGGCAGGTAGCCGACATGCTCGGCAAGCCCGTCGGTGCCGTACTGGTCGAGCGAGGCGCCGTCGAGGCGGACGTCGCCGGCAGCCGGCGGCCAGATGCCGGTCAGCACGCGCGCCAGCGTCGACTTGCCCGACGCGCTCTGGCCGATGACGCCGAGCGCCTGGCCGGGCTCGAGCCTGAAATTGAGCATGCGCAGCGTCGCCACCTTCTCGCCCGGCGGCACGACCGTCGTCTGGCTGACTTCGAGCAGCGCCTTCGGCTTCGGCAGCGTCGTGCGGCTGTCCTCCTCCGGCACCCGTTCCAGCAGCAGCGACAGGTCGCGCCAGCCGGAGAACGCCCGCTGCACGAGCGACCATTGGCCGATCGCGCCCTCGATCGGGGCCAGTGCGCGGCCGATGATGATCGAGCTTGCGATCATCGCACCGGCGCTGAGCTCGTTCTGCAGCACGAGCCAGGCGCCGAGCGCCAGGATCGCCGACTGCAGGAAGACGCGGAACGTCTTGGAGGAGATGGCGTAGAAGCCGTTGCTGTCGCTGTAGCGGATATTGGCTTCCAGCGCCTTGTCGCGCAGCATCTGCCAGCGGGCGGCGACGGCGCGGCGCATGCCGAGGGCACGGACCGTGTCGCTCTCCTTCTGCAGCGTCTGCGTGAGCTCGTCGCTCTGGCGGCCGGCGATCATCGCCTTTTCCTGATCGCCCTTCGTGCCGTTCTGGTTGAGCCAGGTGAGCACGACAAGGATCAGCCCGCCGGCGATGCCGAGCACGCCCATCAGGGGATGGAAGGTGAAGATGACGAAGAGGAAGAACGGCGTCCAGGGAATGTCGAAGACCGAGAAGACGGCGGGCGAGGAGAGCGCCTTCTGGATGGAATCGAGGTCGCGCATGCCGGTATGGGTGGCAATGCCGCGGGCGTTGAGCGCAGTGCGGTCGAGCACCGCGTTGAAGACGCGGCTGTCGAAGCGGTTCTGGAAGCGGGCGCCGACACGCGCCGCCACGCGGCTGCGCACATGGTCGAGCACGCCCATGACGAGATAGAGGCCGACGACGAGGCCGGTCAGCGCCACGAGCGTCGCTTCCGACCGGGAGGCAAGCACTCGGTCGTAGATCTGCAGCATGAAGAGCGGGCCTGTCAGCACCAGCAGGTTCACGAAGAAGCTGAAGAAGCCCATCGCCAGAAAGGAACCGGCACTTTCCCGCAGGACGCGTCTCAGTTCCTCGACGCCGGTATTCGCCTTCACTCGTGCCACGACTGTTCCTTTTCGCAAAAGCCGGCGCCGGATACTGATCCGCTGCGCCCGATCGAGGGTCTTTTGCAGCCCCTGCCTGATGCAGTGACGATATAGGGCGCGATTTATTCGCAAAGCAAGGAAATGTCACGCACTTCATGCGCCGGCGCGGGCTGTCCAGGCGGGTGGCCGCGCGCGTGGAACGAGCCGAGGGATACGGGCATGGACGTCAGGCGGCGCGGCCGGCCGGCGAAGGCGGCGCGGACCCGGCACGCTTTCGCCGCTGGCCGGATGCCCTTTCGCCCGGCAACGCCGTGACTTCCAGCCGGCCGAGCAGGCCGAGCACGACAAGGCAGATCACCGCGGCGAAGCCGGCGATGAACCAGCAACCGAGCCCGACCGCCAGTCCGGCGCTGCCGGCGAGCCACATGCCGGCGCCGGTCGTCAGGTTCTTCACCTCGCCGCGCGAAAAGACGATCATGCCGGCGGCCAGAAAGGCGACGCCGGCCGTCACCGCCTCCACGACGCGCAACGGATCGATGCGCACCTGATCCGCCGTAAACGGCGCGAGCCGGATGCTCTCGACCGAAATGATCGCGAAGACCGACGCGGCGAGGCTGACGAGGATATGGGTGCGCAGGCCGGCGGGATGTTGGCGGTATTCCCGCTCGACGCCGACCAGCGCACCGATGACGGCGGCGCCCAGCATCCGTGCCGCGATGACCGGACAGGACAGCTCTGTCGTCGGATAGAAGTCAGCGAGGATCTCCTGCATGGCCTGCGCAACGCGGCGAACAGCGAATTGTTCCCGAGGCCACCGTTTCCCGTCGTCTGCGTATCGTCGGCGAAGCGCACGCCAAGCTCCGTGCCCGTCTCGATTTTTTTGCGACTTAGCGCTTGTGGAACGCCGAGGCCTGTTCTATAGGAGGCGCCGCTGGTCACGGAGTGTAGCGCAGCCTGGTAGCGCACCTCGTTCGGGACGAGGGGGTCGCAAGTTCGAATCTTGCCACTCCGACCAGCCGAAATCCCGACAACCGACTCTTTCGCCGCCGCCGTCCCCCCGGCTCGCGGCAGGCGGGTCATGTCTTCCGGTCATCCACGCGGCACAACCCTCCGCCCTGCCAGGGCCTCACTCGACCACGGCGACCTCGTCGGCCACATCGGACAGGATCCGGGCGTCGAGATAGAACGGCACAACCGCCAGCCCGAACATCAGGCCGACATAGAGGGCGAATACCGAGGCGGCTCCAACGATTCGCAGCATGATGTCTCCTTCCGGCATGCATGCTACACGACGATCGCGCCGCGTCGACCGTTTTCTGCCGCCCGCACGAAATCGTGCGCAGGCCGACCGCCGGCTCGCGGCAGCAAATCGCCGGCGACCGTCACCGGACCTATCTCGACCGGATCGAGGGCGTGAAGGACAGCGGGCTGATATGGCGCAGGATGATGCCGGAGGCTCTCCGCCTGGCAGAGGCGGGCACCCGGCCTGTTCGTTCCATCGGGAGCCCGCGGGCGGAATAGCGGTGCGGCGATCGTGGCCGACGGTCGACCATGCGCCACACGGCGGGAAGACGCTGCCTGCCGTCGCGGCCCGGGCTCGATCGAATTCCGGCCCTTCCTGCGGGCCGGTTGCAACGGGGAGATGCGGCGCCTCGCCGTTGCCGTCGCGAGGGCGTTCCCGCAGTCGCGGGCGCGGCCGACCCAAGCGGGCCGCCGTCAGCCGAAAACGGTGGTCAGGCGTGAAGGATGCGGGGAACGCCCGCCTTCTCTTCGAGCGCCATCATGGCGTGTTCATAACCTTCGGCGCGGGCCTCGGCCATGACGCAGGCGATGGTTTCCGCGATCACGCGATAGGAATCGGTCGACAGCGGTGCCTTGCGGCTCTCACAGGCATTCATTTTCGCGAGGGTGCTACCGAGCAACCGCCCCCACTCTTCCGGTGTTCTCGACATGATATTCCCCACAGATTTTCGGTATTTTTCACAGTAAAGCACCATTTGCCGCAAAACACCACATCTACGTGTGGTTTTGATGACATTCTTTTGGAAATATTCTGATATGCCGGGGTCAGAACCTTGTTCGCGCGGCAGTGTGCCAAAGAAATGCACAATTTCCGGCCCAAACAGCACCGATTCGGCGCAGCTGCCTTGCCGACACACAACTTGTAATCGATTTGCGCGCCGCAAGTCCATGCGGAATGCGGCCGAACCCGCCTCCGCCGTCACGATGCGAGCGGTTTCACCTCGGCCATGCTGCGCTTCAGGCGGCGGGCGGCGATGGCATAGCCGCCGGCGGCGCCGTCGATGAAATGCACGTGGTCGCGGCTGAGCGGCGACGGCACGACACAGGTCATCAGGGCGGTATCCTGCCGGTGCAGGCCGTAGTGGCAGATGCCGGCACGGCGCGCCGTCTCCAGGCGATCCTCGATGCGGGCGAGACGTTCCGGGGCGATGTCCAGCGTCATCTTCAGCCCGTCGTCGAACTTCCGGAAATCGGAATTGGCCGCGACGTCGCTGCGATAGGTGCGCGCATCGAACCGGCCGACCGAGGCGCGCAGCGCGACCAGCGTGACGGTGAGCGCGATTTCGCCGAGGATGCGCAGGCGATGGCGGAACCGCCTGCCGCCCTTCGGCGCGATCGCCCGCGCCTCGACGTCGAAGCCCGCCGCGGAAAAGCCGAGCGTCGGCCCCTCTTCCGCGACCGGATGCCCCTCCCGCTCCTCGCCGGCGGCAAGCGCGACGATGTCGGCGATGAGGGCGCGGAACGGCGTCATGCCGTCGGCGCCGATGACCGGCAATGCGATGATCGAGACGATCTCGCCGTGGCGGGCCCTGATCGGGCTCCAGCGGCAGGAAAGCCCCGTCAGGTCCGGCCGCGCACCCGGGGCGGCCGGCGGAACCAGGAAGTCGCCGGCCTTCATGCACGCCTCGGCCCAGGCCGCGCCGCCGCCGGCGAACATCGCATAGGAGACGAAGTCGTTCACCGCATAGCGCGCGACGAGCACATCGCGTCCGGCCGCCCGTACCGCCTCGATCGGCACCATGGCGGCGCGCAGGTCGAGGCGCATTTCCTCGCTGACCCAGCGCCTCGTCTCGGCAAGGGCGCTGCGTGCCGCGTCGGCCCGGTCGGGCGGCACCGCGACCGTCGCCCCGTCGCCGCCGAAGACATAGGGAAGATCGTGCTGGCCGAGCGTGTTGAGGATGGCGGAAATGACGCTGGCGCCCGCCATGTTCACGGCCTTGTAGCGCCCGGCCTCGACCGCTCCCGTCGAATCGACGATGTCGGCGGTCGCCAGCCACCAGCCGGCGGGCAGCGGGCGATAGTTGCCGAGCTCCGTCACGCCGTCGAAGTTCGAGAAGGCGGGCAGGTCGCGGAAGAAGGGATCGGCGGCGGCTTCGGTCATGGGGCCGCACCCTAGCACAGCGGCAGGCCGGCGGCACCGCCTCCGGCGCACATTCGGGGATCAAAATTCCCGGCGGCGGCCGTGACTGACTGGCCGATGCATGCACCTACTGGCAGACGTCGACCCAGCGCGCGCCGACGAGGTCGGCCATGCGCTCCGGCGCGATGCGCACCGCCGCATTGGTGGCGCCGGCCGCCGGCACGACCTCGGTGAACGCCTTCAGCGACCGGTCGCAATAGACCGGCAGCGGCTGTACCAGGCCGAAGGGGCAGACGCCGCCGACCGGATGGCTCGTCATCTCCGTCACCTGCTCCGCGTCGAGCATGCGCGCCTTGCCGCCGAACGTGTCCTTGAACTTGCGATTGTCGAGGCGCGCCGTGCCGCTCGCGACGACCAGCATCGTCTCCTCGCCGACGCGCAGGCAGATCGTCTTGGCGATCTGTTCCGGCGCGACGCCGTGCGCGGCGGCGGCAAGCGCGACGGTCGCCGAGCTTTCGGCGGTTTCGATGACCGCGATGTCGGGTGCGTGCGCCCGGAAGAAGGCGCGGACGGATTCGAGACTCATGGGCTTAGGCTTAAACAACCGGCCGGCGCCGGGCAAGCCGCCTGCTGCGGCGCGCCCGGCCATTTGCGGGCCATTCGCAAAACTGTTGCAATTCGGCAAATGCGGCGGGCGAGCATCGTGTACCACGCGGAAAACCGGCGCCGGCGAATTCCCCTTTCGCGCGCGCTGCGCTATGCGGGGCATGCTCCCAAGCGCGGCCTGCGCGCCGCCCGCATCCGAGTTCCAAGGACCACCTACTCATGAACGCCCGCACAGCTCTCCTCACCGGTCTCGCCTTCGCCCTGACGGCCTGCACCTCGACGCCCTCCATTCCCACCAATCCGCTCGCCGCGCGCTGGAACGGCAAGCCGGCCGGCACCTTCTTCGCCGCCTACGGCCCGCCGCTCTCCGACACGGCCGCCAGCAGCGGCGCAACGCTCTACACGTGGCGCGGCGGCTATATCCGCGGGCGCTCCTGCCAGGTGGAACTCACCGTCAATGCCGACTATCGCATCCAGAAGATCCGCACCGTCGTCGACCGGCCGGACTCGAAGGGCGGCCCCTCGCATTGCGAGAAGGTGCTCGACGCCGCGAAATGAACCGCAGCCGGAACGGAACGAAGGGAAAGGCCGGCGCACAGGCGCCCGGCCTCTTGACTTGTTCACTATTCGTTCCATTCTGGCGGACATGACCTCGACGATCAAGAGCCTTGCCCAGGCCGCCCGCCACGACATGCTGCTCGCCGTCCGCTGCAGGGGCTGCGGCCATTGCGCCAATTTCCTGGCGGCGGACGTGGCGAAATTCGCCAATTCCTCGCGGCCGCTGGAGGCGATCCGCTTCGTCTGCTCGGAATGCGACGGGCGCGACATTGCCGTGCTGCCGTCGCAGATCGACCGCGACCGGGCGCGCAACATCCTGGTCTGGCGGCCGGTGCGGCTGAAATGAGGGGGACCGATGCCCGCTGACGACCGCCTCTACGACGATCCGGCCCTTGCCGCCTTCTACGACCTGGAGAACGGCTGGGCGGACGACCTCGCCTATGTCGGCGGGCTCGCGAAGGATGCCGCCTCCGTGCTCGACCTCGGCTGCGGCACCGGCGCGCTCGCCGCGGCGCTTGCCGGGGCCGGGCGGCGCGTCGCCGGTGTCGATCCGGCCGCCGCGATGCTCGCCATCGCCCGCGCCAGGCCGGGTGCCGCCGGCGTGCGCTTCGTCGAGGGCGATGCCCGCACCGTCCGGCTCGGCGAGACCTTCGACCTCGTGGCGCTGACCGGCCACGCCTTCCAGGTCTTCCTGAGCGACCGGGACATGGCTGCGGTGCTGGCGACCATCGCCGCACATCTTGTGCCGCACGGCCGCTTCGTCCTCGACATGCGCAACCCGGCGGCGGAGGCATGGCGCGCATGGACGCCCGGCCTTTCGGAGCGGCAGGTCGAGCATCCGGACCTCGGGCCCGTGACGGCATGGAACGACACGGTCTACGATCCGGCGAGCGGCATCGCCACCTACGAGACCCACTATCGCCCGGCGGACGGCCGGACCCTGTCGGCCAGTTCGCGCATCCGCTTCATCGGCCGCGAACGGCTCGCCGCACTGATCGGCGAGGCGGGGCTCGCGGTCGAGACCTGGCTCGGCGACTGGCGCGGCGCGCCCTTCCGGCCGGATGCCAGGGAGATCATCCCGCTCGGGCATCTGGCGACGGCGGCGCGCGGCAGCGACGCCTGATCCCGGCGATCGCCAGGAACAGGCCGGCCGCCGGACCGGCCCGAGGCCGCTGTTCCATTGGCGGGCAGAACGGAACAGAAACATTTCATTAGTATTTTAGGTATTACTTCAATTCATTGTTTCGTATCATCTTTAACCCCTCTGCAACACGAAACCGCAATGATTGCCGTTCGCCGGAGGGAGTATGATGCACCCGAATTTCATCGAGCGACATGAGGCGCCGCGCCGTCACCTGCCGCTGCTGTCCGCAATGACCGTGCTGGTGGTGACCGGGTTCGCCTTCGTCGCCGCCGACCACTGGTCCGGCCTCGGCCTCGTCACGGCCTTCCGCGCAGCGGCGACCGGCTGCCGGATCAAGGGCAATATCGGCTCCGACCCCGCCGACCGCCGGTTCTTCCCGCCCGAGCACCCCCGCTACGCCATGATCCGCATCGACGCCGGGCATGGCGAACGCTGGTTCTGCACGGCGGCGCAGGCGAGAGCCGCGGGATGGCGGCCGGCCGGCTGAGGCGCGCGCAGGGCGGCGCCCGGAACCGTCGGTCGCGCCCAGCGGCCGCCTCGGCATCCGTCATGCCCCTGATCAATGTCCCATGGCGCGGTACATTCACTCCCTGCTGGAGATGGCGGATGATCGCCGGGTTTCGGGACGAATGGCTGCGGGCTTTCTTCGTGGATGATGTCCATGCCCGTGCAATTCCGGCTGGCCTGGAAAACCGGCTGTTCCGTAAACTCCAGATGATCGACGATGCGACGGCCGACCAGGATCTGCGGGTGCCGCCAAGCAACCATTTCGGGAAATTGCGCGGAAATCTCGATGGTTTCCATTCGGTCCGCGTCAACAGGCAGTGGCGGCCCGTCTTTCGATGGAATAGCGGCCGCGGCGAACCATCGGAACTCTATCTCGATGACCACAGCTATCGATGAGGCATAGGATGTTGACGACGACGCGCAAGCCGGCAACAGTCGGCGAAATCCTGACGGAGGAGTTCATGGAGCCGCTCGGCCTGACGCAAGCGGCGCTCGCGGAAGCGATGGGCGTCCAGCGCAAGCACGTCAACGAGCTTTGCAACAACCGTCGCACGGTGACGGCGCCGACGGCACTGATCCTTGCACGCGTCTTCGGCAACAGCCCGGACTTCGGGTTGAACGTCCAGCGCCGCACCGATCTTTGGGACGCCATGCACAATCCGCAGGAACGCGCCCGGATCGACCGCGCCAGACCGCTCGACGCGGCAGCGTAGCGGGAGGAAGCCGTAACCCCTGTGTCCGGAACGGACCCTGCGGGAAATGGCGGGGGTTTCTGGAAGCATTTAAAGCGTGTCGCCTCCGGTAGAAATGAAGGCGCTCATGGAGAATGCGGAGACGCTTGAGCGGGTCTCGGCGTAGGAATGAAAATTGACATATGCAAGGCATATGCTACGATATTTTCCTCACTCTGGAGGCCCGTCGTGACCCGCACCGTGTCCATCTTTCGCAACAACCGCAACCAGGCGATCCGCCTGCCCAAGGATTTTGAGTTTCAAGGGATAAGCGAACTGACCATCGAGCGGCAGGGCGATACGATCCTGCTGCGTCCGGTCCGGCCGGACTGGCTGTCCTTCATGGATGAACCTCGCGCGGATCCGGACTTCCTGTGCGAGCGGCCCGACCTGATCGAAGAAGGGCGATTCTCCCTCGACGAGGACGGGAAGCACTGATGCCGGCCGTCTATATGCTCGACACCAATATCTGCTCGTTTATCATGCGCGAGCGTCCGGCTTCGGTGCTCGAACGGCTGCAAAAGGCGGTGGACGATCAGCACCGGATCGTCATCTCGGTCATCACCTATTACGAAATGCTGCTGGGCACAGTCGGTCGCAATGCCTCGCCCCGTCATGCGCGGCTGGTGGAGGCTTTCGTCTCCCGCCTCTCCGTTATCCTGCCATGGGACGCGGCATCCGCAGAACACGCCATGCGGGTCAGGCGGGACCTGAGCGCCAAGGGAACGCCCATTGGCGGCAATGACTCGATGATCGCCGGTCATGCGTTGGCGGCGGAATGTATATTGGTGACCAACAACACGCGCGAATTCGCGCGCGTGCAGGGGTTGCTGTTCAAGGACTGGACATCAGAAGGCTAGGGGAGAGCGACGGACTCGGATAGTGAAAATAGACAGCGTGAATTTGATAAGGCCTTACGTCTTTACGACGCATGTATGAAAATGGCCGAATTTTCGTCCGGACGGTTCGATGCCAGACGTGGATGACGATTTTTCCGGTTATCGTGTTATACGCCGCCGCCACAAATGAAATCACATTCTTAGGGGCGATAAAATGACATACCGCACCCTAAACTGCGCGTGCCATCGCCCTTCCGCACTCCGGCTTGCCCAACCGAAGCCTGCAGGGGTGTGCCCTTCCCGAGAGATGGGTGACAGTTCATTCCGGATAGATGGGTTACACTTTCGGCCCTTTGCGAGGAGAGCAAG
>NZ_JAKGBU010000199.1 GCF_021555155.1 Rhizobium alarense | reverse complement strand
ACATTCAGAGAACTCGTATGCCCGAAATACCCTGCTCAGCATCAGCCGCGCCAGATGGGGTCTCCTTGCCGCTTACGAACTATCCGCAGGAGCTTGGCCACTTCGTTGAAGCTGCTAGGATCGAGTGAATTCAGCCAAGTCGTCGGGAACGGCAATGCGGCCGTTGGACTGAATAGGGAGCGCACACGGGCATGAGCTGTGTCGGGACGGTCGGACCGACGTGGACCGAAGTAGCGATGTGGGCCATAGCCAAGTACAAGACCGGCCGGCCCGGATGCACCTTGAATCTTGCGGAGTGCGGCGTCGAAGGTGAATATGGTGGATCGGCCGGACAAACGGAAATCAATGCGGACAACTGCATCCTCCGGCGACAGTTGGTCAAAGCGCGGTCCGTTCTCAGCGCTAAGCAACTCGGTAGGTTCGATCTTAAGCCGCTTCGCTTCGCTCGGACCGATTAGCGCAAGGGCAATTCCCTGGAGAATACTTGATTTCCCGACGGCGTTTTCGCCTAGGAGCATAAGACACGGGGTGAACCGCGCCGGGTTTGCCGGAGACCCCAACTCGTGAGAAGTAGGGTCTATGACAAGCAAGACGACGAACAAATT
>NZ_JAKGBU010000198.1 GCF_021555155.1 Rhizobium alarense | reverse complement strand
CCCGCCGCAAGAAGCGTCGACGCCACGGCAAGGGTGACGGCGAGGGCCGGATACGGCCGCTGAGCCCGGTCGGCCAGCGCGAATCGGAAAAATATGCGGAAGCCGCGCCGTCGGGCAGCCGCCGCAAGGGTCGCAACCGGCGGCGCTTCAAGGCGCGTGCCGGGGACGGCGCGGCCGCGCAGCCGCCGGGAACCGAACGTGACTCGGCCCGTCCGGCCGAGACCGGCTCTGTGGTCCAGCACCAGCCGCGCCCCCAGGACCGGACACGGGACGAGGCGCGCGGCGCCGATCCGCGATCCGGGGCTGCGGCCGAGCGCCGTCCCGCCCACGGCGCACATGCGCGCGATGCCGATGCGTGGGGCGGCAACCAGCCCTATTATGCGGCGCTCGATCTCGGCACGAACAATTGCCGCCTTCTCGTCGCCCAGCCCACCCGGCCGGGCCAGTTCCGCGTCGTCGACGCCTTCTCGCGCATCGTGCGGCTCGGCGAGGGGCTCGGCGCGAGCGGCCGGCTGTCGGACGAGGCGATGGAGCGCTCCGTCGAAGCGCTCAGGATCTGCGCCGCGAAGCTCAGGAGCCGCAACATCCGCCGCAGCCGGCTGATCGCGACGGA
>NZ_JAKGBU010000197.1 GCF_021555155.1 Rhizobium alarense | reverse complement strand
TCCCCAATGAACTTGGCGATGAGTGTCAATAACAGGCGCTACGAACGACAACTATTTATCTTTGGATATAAGCAGCCGATATCCTCATTGCCGCGGGAGGCCGTCCGGAAACGGTCAAGGGTCGATTGAGTGACGCCCGCGCGGGCCCTCCGGTCGGGCGGGCAGTGCGGCCAACCCGGCATTTTCGGCGGGGATGTCACGGGCGACTGCGTGCAAGGGAGTGCACGTCAGGCATGCGGTTTTTGCTTTGAATTTGCATTGAACCGCACAGCCCGTCTTCTCATGATAATATCCGATAATCTTGCATTATCGCTCGTTTTGCTCTTTATAGAGAGAATGGCCCGAATCGTCGACGAAAACACCCAAAACAACGCTCAGGAGGGCGCAGCGCCGCCGCCCAGCACGGCGATTTCCGCTGATGTTTCCGCCGCGCCGCTGTCGACGGAAAGCGCCCCGAAAAACCTGCCGGCACATCTGCAGGACCTCACCGATCGCGCCCGTGGCTATGTCGAGGCGGCCAGCTCCGCCAACACCCGCCGCGCCTACGCTTCCGACTGGAAGCATTTTACCGCCTGGTGCCGGCGCCAGAACCTGTCGCCCCTCCCGCCGGATCCGCCGGTCGT
>NZ_JAKGBU010000196.1 GCF_021555155.1 Rhizobium alarense | reverse complement strand
ACATGGGTTACGGTTTATACCGGAGACATGGGTAACACTTTTGGCCCGAAGGGGTCTTGGAGTGGTTCGAGCCTGCATGTCTCATCGTCAAAATATCCCAGATCATAGTCCATGAAGCTGGTCAGCCAGATGTGGTCCTCGACTTGTTTGATACCAACGGTCTGGCCAGCAAAGACGAGGCTGAGATTGATCTTCTTGCTGTTATAGCAGATGCGGCCGCATGTGGTGACGGTGACGGCCTTGTCGTGGAACGGATAGTCGAGATCGGGCAGACCGGCATAGGGACGCGTTGAGGGCGCGTAACGCTCTGCCGGACAGGCCATGTCGAGCGCCTGGTGCGGGCGTTCTGAATTGAACTCGTCGATGAAGTCATCGAACTTGGCCTGCTGCTGAAGGAAATTGGCGCCTGCCGGTTTGGTGGTTTCCTTCTTCAAGGTGAGGTGCATGCGCTCATGGCGCCCGTTCTGCTGCGGGCAGCCCGGCTTGATGCGCTCGATGTCGATGCCCAGGCGCAGCCACCAGACCGACAGCTTGCTGAGGTTAAACAGCGCATTGGGGCTGGCGAAGGGCACGCCATTGTCGGTCCTGATCGCGGTCGGCAGGCCGAACTCTTTGAAAACGCTCTCGAACACAGTGAAGGCATAGGCTTCCTTGGTGGTCGAGAGCGCTTCGCAGGCGA
>NZ_JAKGBU010000195.1 GCF_021555155.1 Rhizobium alarense | reverse complement strand
CTTCTTGACGAGGCGGGCGACCTCCTGGTCGTTCAGCCGGTCGGGGCCGACATCCCTGCCGCGGCCTTTGACCCGGCGGAAGAGGGGGCCTTTTGCGATCCGGGCGAACTTGATCCAGGTTTCGACGGCAACCACCGGGCAGGTGGTGTCGGACGAGCCGCGGCCGACCTCGACCTCGCGCCAGCCGGTCTTGCCGCGCAGGGTGATCAGCAGACCCTTGTCGAGGATCTCGATCCAGCCGCGGCCGTCCTGCGTCTGGTCGCGGCCGAGGTCGAGGCCGACAATCTCCGAGCGGCGCAGGCCGCCGGCAAAGCCGAGGAGCAGCATGGCGCGGTCGCGCAGGCCGCGCAGCGTCCCCCGGTCGAGCGTCTCCAGCATGGCGACCAGCTCCTCCGGCAGGATCGCCTCCTTCTGGCGGGGCGGCGCGGCATGGCTGTTGCGGATGCCGGCCATCACGGTGGCGATGGCGCGATCCCTGCGGTCGAGTTTCTCACCGCGCTGGGCATAGGTCCAGGTGAGCGCGGAAAGACGGCGCTCGATTGTTGAGACGGAATTTGCCTTGGCGCCGCGCTCGGCCGAGCCGGAGGCGCAGGCGGTGATGTAGAGGCCGACGACCGGCGGATCCGGCGGGAGGGGCGACAGGTTCTGGCGCCGGCACCAGGCGGTAAAATGCTTCCAGTCGGAAGC
>NZ_JAKGBU010000194.1 GCF_021555155.1 Rhizobium alarense | reverse complement strand
CAGCTGGCCCAGCAGCGATCTCGATGCACTCATGCCGTGGAATTACGCAGCCTGAGCGGCCTCAGCTTGCCGCTTACATCTGACCAAGGATTCTCAACTGTTGATTTTCGCGCAATCGCGTGTTTCCCGGCCGCCAAACGCAAAAACCGCCCCTGAGGTACAGAGGCGGTGGGGAAGATTTGGCGGTTAATCGCCTGTTATATCTGCGCAATGAGCGACTTATGTCTGAACTGGTTGCGGGGGCAGGATTTGAACCTGCGGCCTTCAGGTTATGAGCCTGACGAGCTACCGGGCTGCTCCACCCCGCGTTATGGGTCTGGCTTTTGCGTTCAGGGCTTGATGCGCGTGTGCGCTTCCGGCCCTTTTTTTCTTTGGGCCTTGGTTGTGACGAGACGATTGTGTTTTGCCTTTAGCAGACCTGGCAGCGACCTACTCTCCCGCGTCTTGAGACGAAGTACCATTGGCGCTGGGGCGTTTCACGGCCGTGTTCGGAATGGGAACGGGTGCGGCCACCCCGCAATGACCACCAGGTCGGCTAAGGGCAAATGTTCATGCCCTTGGCATGATCATTTGTTCCCTTTTGCTTTGGCAAACCTGTCTTGCTCGCTTATCGCTCGCAAGGGTGCCAAAGCGGCCATACGGGAACGTATGAGCATGCCTTGTGCATGATGATTGAGAAGCTGGCGAGGTTTTCACCCCTTTTGTCTTTGAACAC
>NZ_JAKGBU010000193.1 GCF_021555155.1 Rhizobium alarense | reverse complement strand
ACCTGATCTGTGCTCAAGGCGGCGATCTGGCTCGTGCTCAAGCCGGAAACACCGGCTGTGCTGAAGGCCGCGATCTGGTCGGTCGACAGGGCCGCTATGGTGACCGTCGACAGGCCGACGATTGCACTCGAACTGATCGCCGCGATATCGGCGGTCGAGAAGGCTTCCAGGTCATCCGTCCCCAGAACTGCGATCTGCTTCGAAGTCAGGGCTGCGACCTGCTTGGTCGACAAGGCTTCGACCTGCTCGGTGTTCAGGGCATCGATTTGCGCGGTCGATAGTCCTGCGATGCCTCCGGTGCTGAGCGCCGCGATCTGTTCCGTGGAGAACGCCGCAATCGTGTCCGTCGACAGTCCCGCCATCGCGCTCGAGCTGATCGCCGCCATGTCGGCGGTCGAGAACGTTTCCAGATCATCGGTACTCAGCACGGCAATCTGCGTCGAGCTCAGGGCTGCGACCTGGGTTGTGGTCAAGGCCTCGACCTGGTCGGTGCTGAGCGCTGCGATCTGGTCCGTCGACAGGCCCGCGATGCCGGCGGTGCCGAGGGCTGCGATCTGGCCCGTCGAGAGCGCTGCGAGATCGTCGGTTCCCAGCACCGCGACCTGTTTCGAGCTGAGCGCGCCGATCTGCCTGGTGGTCAGCGCCTCGATCTGCAACGTGCTCAAGGCGTTGATCTGATCGGTCGAGAGGCCCGCGATGCCGTCCGTGCTGAGGGCCTCGATCTGTTCCGTCGAGAAGGCGGCGATCGTGTCCGTCGAGAGGCC
>NZ_JAKGBU010000192.1 GCF_021555155.1 Rhizobium alarense | reverse complement strand
CTAGATGTTGTGGATAAGTCGGGTAACGATCAGTAGCGGTAGTGTTCTGCCTTGAACGGACCCTGCGTGGTGACGCCGATATAGGTGGCCTGCTCGTCGGAAAGCTCCGTCAGCCGTGCGCCGAGCTTGGCGAGGTGCAGGCGGGCGACCTTCTCGTCGAGGTGCTTCGGCAGGACATAGACCTCGTTCTGGTACTTGCCGCCGTTGCCATAGAGCTCGATCTGGGCGAGCACCTGGTTGGAGAAGGAGGCGGACATGACGAAGGACGGGTGGCCCGTCGCGTTGCCGAGGTTGAGCAGGCGGCCTTCCGACAGCAGGATCATGCGGTTGCCCTTCGGGAACTCGATCATGTCGACCTGCGGCTTGATGTTCGTCCACTTGAGGTTCTTGAGGGAAGCGACCTGGATCTCGTTGTCGAAATGGCCGATGTTGCCGACGATCGCCATGTCCTTCATCTCGCGCATGTGCTCGATGCGGATGACGTCCTTGTTGCCGGTCGTGGTGATGAAGATGTCGGCGGACGAAACGACGTCCTCGAGCTGCACGACCTCGAAGCCGTCCATGGCGGCCTGCAGGGCGCAGATCGGGTCGATTTCCGTTACCTTGACGCGGGCGCCGGCGCCGCGCAGCGACGCCGCCGAACCCTTGCCGACGTCGCCATAGCCGCAGACGACGGCGACCTTGCCGGCCATCATCACGTCCGTACCACGGCGAATGCCGTCGACCAGCGATTCCTTGCAGCCGTACTTGTTGTCGAACTTCGACTTGGTGACCGAGTCGTTGACGTTGAT
>NZ_JAKGBU010000191.1 GCF_021555155.1 Rhizobium alarense | reverse complement strand
CTAGGCTCAGGACTCATTGATCAGAGCCAGAAGATGACGGTCGCGGCGATGCATATTGCGGAGAAGAAGGTGTGCGCGCATCGGTCGTAGCGGGTTGCGATGCGCCGCCAGTCCTTGAGCTTTGCGAAGAGGTTCTCGACATTGTGGCGCTTGCGATAAAGTGTCTTATCATAGGGGTATGGCACTTTCCGGCTTCGGCTCGATGGAATGCAGGGTTCGATGCCTTTTGCCTGCAGCGCTTCTCGGAATGGCGTGCTGTCGTAGCCGCGATCGGCGATGAGGGCCCTGGCGGGTGGCAACGCGTCGAGAACGAGCCGTGCGCCTTTGTGGTCGCTCATCTGGCCTTCACTGAGCAGCATGACGATTGGGCGGCCCTCATCATCGCAGACCGTATGCAGCTTGGAGTTCAGTCCACCTTTGGTTCGCCCGATACGACGGGGAACATCCCCTTTTTTAGCAGGCTTGCGGCCGTGCGATGTGCTTTGAGATGCGTGGCGTCGATCATGATCCGCTCGGGCTTCGGGCCATCTCCCGCAAGGGCCGCAAAGATGCGGTCAAAGACACCAAGACGGCTCCATCGGATGAAACGGTTGTAGAGCGTTTTGTGCGGACCGTAGTCCTTCGGCGCATCCTTCCACTGCAGCCCGTGCTTGATGACGTAGACGATGCCGCTGATCACCCGGCGGTCGTCCACCCGCGGAATGCCATGCGCCAAAGGGAAGTGCGGTTCGATCCGCGCCATCTGGCGCTCGCTCAACAAAAACAAATCATCCATCACGGCCTCCTGTCGGA
>NZ_JAKGBU010000190.1 GCF_021555155.1 Rhizobium alarense | reverse complement strand
CGCAGGAACCCGGCCGTCTGGCCGGGTTCCGCAGGGCGTTCGGTGTGGTGCGGCGGCTCAGGCGGCCATGGCGGTCCTGAGGTTCTCGTCGATCTTGTCGAGGAAGCCGGTGGTCGACAGCCAGGGCTGGTCGGGGCCGATCAGCAGGGCGAGGTCCTTCGTCATGAAGCCGGATTCCACCGTCTCGACGCAGACCTTCTCCAGCGTGTCGGCGAATTTCGCGAGCTCGGCATTGTCGTCGAGCTTGGCGCGGTGCGCCAGGCCGCGCGTCCAGGCGAAGATCGAGGCGATCGAGTTGGTCGAGGTCTCCTCGCCCTTCTGGTGCTGGCGGTAGTGGCGCGTCACCGTGCCGTGCGCGGCTTCCGCCTCCACCGTCTGCCCGTCCGGCGTCATCAGCACCGAGGTCATCAGGCCGAGCGAGCCAAAACCCTGCGCGACGATGTCGGACTGCACGTCGCCGTCGTAGTTCTTGCAGGCCCAGACATAGCCGCCCGACCATTTCAGCGCCGAGGCCACCATGTCGTCGATCAGCCGGTGCTCGTACCAGATCTTGGCGTCCTTGAACTTTTCCGCGAATTCGGCGTCGAAGACGGCCTGGAAGATGTCCTTGAAGCGGCCGTCATAGACCTTGAGGATGGTGTTCTTGGTCGACAGATAGACCGGCACCTTGCGCTGCAGGCCGTAGTTGAACGAGGCGCGGGCGAATTCGGTGATCGAATCGTCGAGATTGTACATGCCCATCGCCACGCCGGCCGACGGCGCGTCATAGACCTCGTGCTCGATTTCCTTGCCGTCCTCGCCGACGAACTTCATGGAGAGCTTGCCCTTGCCGGGGA
>NZ_JAKGBU010000019.1:23251-63724 GCF_021555155.1 Rhizobium alarense | reverse complement strand
GGCGGCCACGGCAGCGTTTTGCGGGTTGCGGCCCGTCGCAAACGCATTCGGCTGGTCGCTGTCGATCACATAGACCCGCGGCATGGGCAGGCCGGCATTCGTCGCGAGATCGCGCACGATGCCGTAATATTCCGGCGCGGTGCGTTCATCGACCTCCTTCGCCCCGTACATGGAAAGCACCATGCGGTCGGAATTCCAGTAGGAGAAGAAGTTCATGGCGACGGCCACGAGAAGAGCGATCATCATGCCGCCCTTGCCGCCGATGAGAAGACCGATGCCCATGAACAGCGCCGTCATGAAGGCAAGCAGCATGGCTGTACGAACGATATTCATGGCGATCTGTGCTCCTTGACGACCGGCACCGAAGTGTTTCACGTGAATCAGCGGGTTTTCCGCTCTTCCCTCGCGCCTATATGATGGGTAATCAGGCGGAAGTCTTCAATATCCGAGCGCAACGAGCCCGCAATGCAGAGCGACAACGACAATAGCGAAACGAAGACACGGCGAATTCTCAGCCCCGCCGCCGCGCGGGCGCTGAAGGAAGCCGAAGAACGCCGGAAGGACTTGGCCCCCGCGTCGCCGGCGCCCGAGTTCGGCGGCCGCGGCGGCGCTGACCCGGCCCGTTTCGGCGATTGGGAAATCAACGGCCGCGCCATCGACTTCTAGGCACGACCAAGGCATCCGGTCGGGCAAGCCTTCCGGTTTTGATTTTATTCCTATTGTTTTGGCAACAATTATGGAATAAATTCCTCAAATGCCATCGCGTCGCTGCCTGTTGTCGATATTTGCCTGGTTTCTCGCCGCTGTCCTTCTCGGCGGAACGGGCGCTCGGGCCGGTGAGCGAATCGCCGGGCCTGTCGAGGCGGACATTCTGCGCATCATTGACGGAGATACGCTCCTGGTCTCCGCGAGACCCTGGCCGCAACAGCGCGTCGAAGTCTATGTGCGGCTGCGCGACATCGATACGCCGGAACTGCGCGCCCGCTGCCCGGCGGTGCGGGCAGCGGCGAAAGCCGCGCGTGACCGCCTGGTGTGGATGGCCGGAAAACACGGCCGCGTGACGCTGACGGACATAGAAGGCGACAAGTATTTCGGACGTATCGTTGCCACCGTCGCGTTTGATGGTGGACTGAATCCGGCTCATGATTTGCGCGCAGCCGGATTGGCGGTGTCCTACGACGGAGGCCGCAAGGCGCCCGCATCCTGTTGACCGAGCGCCTGGACAATGTGGCGGGCCCATCATCCTGGGCCCGCCGAAGGCGGTCAGCCGGCAGCCTTGTTCTGGCGGTTGGCGATGAGATCGTCGACAACCGCGGGATCGGCCAGCGTCGACGTATCGCCGAGCGCGCCGAAATCGTCCTCCGCGATCTTGCGAAGAATCCGGCGCATGATCTTGCCGGAGCGCGTCTTCGGCAGGCCCGGCGCGAACTGGATCTTGTCGGGTGTCGCGATCGGTCCGATCTCCTTTCGCACGTGCTTGACCAGATCCTGGCGCAGCTCGTCGCTGCCCGTTTCGCCGGCCATCAGCGACACGTAGCAATAGATGCCCTGACCCTTGAGGCTGTGCGGATAGCCGACGACCGCGGCCTCCGAGACGAGGTGGTGCGACACGAGCGCCGATTCGATTTCCGCCGTGCCGAGACGGTGGCCCGAGATGTTCAGCACGTCGTCGACGCGCCCGGTGATCCAGTAATAGCCATCCTCGTCCCGCCGGCAGCCATCGCCGGTGAAATACGTGCCCTTGTAGGTGGAGAAATAGGTCTCGATGAAGCGCTTGTGATCGCCGTAGACCGTGCGCATCTGCCCGGGCCAGCTGTCGGCGATGCAGAGGTTGCCGTCGGCGGCTCCTTCCAGCACGTTGCCCTCGTTGTCGACGAGCTGCGGCTTCACGCCGAAGAAGGGTCGCGTCGCGGAGCCCGGCTTGAGGTCAGTGGCGCCGGGGAGGGGGGTGATCAGGATGCCGCCGGTTTCCGTCTGCCACCAGGTGTCGACGATGGGCGAGCGTCCCTCGCCGACTGTGTGATAGTACCATTCCCAGGCTTCCGGGTTGATCGGCTCGCCGACCGATCCGAGCAGGCGCAGCGACGAGCGCGAGGACCGTTTCACGAAGGCCTCGCCGGCGCCCATCAGCGCACGGATCGCCGTCGGCGCCGTGTAGAAGGTGTTGACCTTGTGCTTGTCGACCACCTCCCAGAAGCGGCCTGCATCCGGGAAGTTGGGCACGCCTTCGAACATCAACGTCGTCGCGCGGTTCGCGAGCGGCCCGTAGACGATGTAGGAATGGCCGGTGACCCAGCCCACGTCCGCGGTGCACCAGTAGACGTCGCCGTCCTGGTAGTCGAAGACATATTTGTGAGTCATCGACGCATAAACGAGATAGCCGGCCGTCGTGTGCAACACGCCCTTCGGCTTGCCGGTGGAACCCGACGTGTAGAGGATGAAGAGCGGGTCTTCCGCCTTCATCCTGGCCGGCGGGCAATCGCGCGGCACGGTCAGCACTTCCTGATGGTGCCAGATATCGCGGCCCGGCGCCCAGCCCGTCTTGCCGCCGGTGCGGCGCACGACAAGCACCTTGTTGACGATGACATGCTGCTTGGCGGCAATGTCGATCGCCGTGTCGGTGTTTTCCTTGAGCGGGATCGGTTTGCCGCCGCGCACGCCCTCGTCGCATGTGATGACGAAGGTTGATTCGCAGTCGACGATGCGGCCGGCGAGTGCATCGGGCGAAAAGCCGCCGAAGACGACGGAATGGATGGCACCGATGCGCGCGCAGGCGAGCATCGCGTAGGCGGCCTCGGGGATCATCGGCATATAGATCGTGACCCGGTCGCCCTTTTTCACCCCGTGCTTCTTCATGACGTTCGCCATGCGGCAAACATGCTCGTAGAGCTCGTTATAGGTGATCTTCTTGTCGATATACGGGTTGTCGCCTTCCCAGATGATCGCCACCTGGTCGCCATGCGCCTTCAGGTGCCGGTCGATGCAGTTGTAGGAGACATTGGTGACGCCGTCCTCGTACCACTTGATCGAGACGCGCCCTTTGAAAGAGGTGTTCTTGACCTTCGTATAGGGCTTGAACCAGTCGATCCGCATGCCATGTTTGTCCCAGAAGCGCTCCGGGTTCTCGACGCTCTCGCGATACCATTTCTGGTAGGTTTCATTGTCGATCAGGGCACGGTTCTTTGCGGATTTCAGAACCGGATAGGTCTTTGCGGACATCAATTCCTCCTCAGGCACGCAGGCGGGATCATTCCTCCAATCCCGGTGTATGGAGACACTTCATATCAGGTCAAGCCATTCCGGCAATTAGACAAAGGTCATTCGTTGCTTGAAGAATTGCATTTCTGCGACAGTGGCGTTATAGAGGGCCGATTTCCCGGAACATAGTGGTTTATACCCACGGCCCGCGACACCGGCGCGGACGGACAGAAGGATTATATCCATGGCTCAACAACTGCTCATGCCGAAGGCGACGGCCGTCTGGCTTGTCGACAACACGGCACTGTCGTTTGACCAGATCGCCCAGTTCTGCAAGCTGCACCCGCTCGAGGTGAAGGCGATTGCCGACGGCGAATCGGCGCAGGGCATCAAGGGCCTCGACCCGATTGCCACCGGTCAGCTTTCCCGCGATGAGATCGCCCGCGCCGAGAACAACCCGAATCACAAGCTGAAGCTTTCCGAGCCGAAGGTTCGCGTGCCGGAATCCAAGCGCAAGGGCCCCCGCTATACGCCGGTTTCCAAACGTCAGGATCGCCCGAACGCCATTCTCTGGCTGGTGCGCAACCATCCGGAACTGAAGGACGCGCAGATCTCGCGTCTCGTCGGCACCACCAAGTCGACGATCGAGCAGATCCGCGAGCGCACCCACTGGAACTCTGCCAACTTGACGCCGATGGACCCGGTGACGCTCGGCCTCTGCTCGCAGATCGATCTCGACCTCGAGGTGGAACGGGCCTCGAAGGGCCGGCCGCTGCCGACCGCCGCCGAGCTCGGCGCGACACTGGAATCCGCCCGCGAGACCGAGAAGCTGCCCTACGGCACGGATCCCGAGGAGGAGAAGGAGATCGACGCCGACGCCGTTTTCGCCAAGCTCAAGTCGCTGAAGTCGACCCCCCGGGACGACGAGGACGACGACCAGCGCTTCTGATTGTCACGACGACTCCGATTGCATTGCGAACCGGCCGGAACAATCCGGCCGGTTCACTTTTCAGGAACGGTTCGCAGCGGTGGTCACGCGCCGATATGCCGGTCCAGCAGCGCCGCGGCGATCTCGTCCAGCACCGCGGGATCGTCGATCGTCGCCGGCATCTTCCAGTCCTGGCGGTCGGCGATCTTCTGCATCGTGCCGCGCAGGATCTTGCCGGAGCGCGTCTTCGGCAGGCGTTTCACGCAGATCACGGTCTTGAAGGCGGCAACGGGGCCGATCCGCTCGCGCACCAACGCCACGACTTCCCGCTCGATCCCGGATGATTCACGTGAAACACCGTTGTTCAACACGAGGAAGCCGGCCGGAATCTGCCCCTTGACCGGATCGGCGATGCCGATGACGGCGCATTCGGCAACGTCCGGGTGGCTGGCGCAAACCTCTTCCATGGCGCCTGTCGAAAGGCGGTGACCGGCAACGTTGATGATGTCGTCCGTGCGCGCCATGACGAAGACGTAGCCATCCGCATCGACATAGCCGGCGTCAGCCGTCCGGTAATAGCCCGGAAATTCCGCGAGACATGCTGCGTGGAACCGCTCGTCCGCCTTCCAGAAGGTCGGCAGGCAGCCGGGCGGCAGGGGCAGCCGAACGGCGATATTGCCGAGCGTTCCGGCTCCCACCACATGTCCCGTGTCGTCCAGAACGTGGATGTCGTAGCCCGGCATGGGCACGGTCGGCGAGCCGTGTTTCACGGGCAGCATGCCGAGGCCGACCGGATTGCCGGCGATCGCCCAGCCCGTTTCCGTCTGCCACCAGTGGTCCACGACCGGCACACCGAGCTTTGCTTCCGCCCAGGCGAGCGTATCCGGGTCGGCGCGCTCCCCGGCAAGAAAAAGCGTCCGCAGCGTCGCCACATCGTAGCGGTCGATCTCCCGGCCGTCCGGGTCCTCCTTGCGAATCGCGCGAAAAGCGGTGGGCGCCGTGAACAGCGCCACGGCCTTGTGCTCCGAGATCACCCGCCAGAAAGCACCGGCGTCCGGTGTGCCAACCGGCTTGCCCTCGTAGAGGATCGTCGTGCTGCCGTTTAGCAAGGGTCCGTAGACGATATAGGAATGGCCGACCACCCATCCTATGTCGGAGGCGGTCCAGAAGACCTCGCCCGGGCGGATGTCGTAGAGGTGGCGCATGCTCCAGGCGAGCGCCACGAGATAGCCGCCGGTGTCGCGCACGACGCCTTTCGGCTGCCCCGTCGTCCCCGACGTGTAGAGAATGTAGAGCGGATGGGTCGCGGCAACCGGCACGCAATCCGCCGTCCTGTCCGCCGCCGCCGTCTCCGCGATCAGCGTCTTGAAATCGAAGTCGCGCCCCGGCAGGAGGTCGGCTGCACATTGCGGCCGCTGGAGGACGATGCAGGTTTCCGGTTTGTGTCTGGCAAGCGCGATCGCCGCGTCGAGCAACGGCTTGTAGGCAACGACCCGGCCGGGCTCCAGGCCGCAGCTTGCCGAAACGACGACGCGCGCGGCGGAATCGTCGATGCGTGCCGCCAGCTCGCTCGCCGCGAAGCCACCGAAGACGACGGAGTGAATGGCCCCGATGCGGGCGCAGGCAAGCATGGCGACGACCGCTTCCGGGATCATCGGCATGTAGATGATGACGCGATCCCCGGCCGCAACACCCTTGTCCGCCAGCACGGCCGTGAAGGTGGCGACGCTCTCCAGCATCTCGCTGTAGCTGAATGTCTGTTTCACGCCGGTGACGGGGCTGTCGTAGATCAGCGCCGGTTGATCACCGCGTCCGGCAATGACATGGCGGTCGAGGCAGTTGTAGCAGGCATTGGTGATGCCATCCGGAAACCACCGGCCGTAGATGCCGGCCGCGCCGTCGAAGGCGACGGCCGGATCCTGAAACCACGCAATCGCCAGTGCGGCCTCGCCCCAGAACCGCTGCGGATCCTCCCGCCAGGCCTGGTAGGCCTCGGCATAACCCTTGCTCATCTGTATTCCTCCCGTATGCGTGGCGAGCTCTCCTCCGCCCGCGTTCTCCGGAAAGAATAGGATCGCCCTTCCACGGAGGAAAGCCAGACCAAAGCTGCACAAATCCGCGTCAATTCTGACGACTGTCAAACCGGAGCCCGGCAACGGAGCAAGGCGCTGGCCTGCGGCGGCCAGCGAAGCGGAAGGCGGATCAGCGCGTGCCGAAGATCGCCGAGCCGACGCGCACGCTGGTCGCGCCGAAGGCGATCGCCGTCTCGTAGTCGCCGGACATCCCCATCGACAGCCTCCCGAGCCCGCACGTCGCGGCGAGTTTCGCAAGCAGCGCAAAATGCGGGCCCGGATTTTCGTCCGCCGGCGGAATGCACATCAGGCCCTCGATCGGAAGGGCAAGGTCTTTGCGGCAGAAGGCTACGAAGGCGACCGTGTCGCCCGGCGTGATGCCGGCCTTCTGCGGCTCAAGTCCTGTGTTCACCTGCACGTAGAGCCGCAGCGCCCGCCCTTGCCGCGCCATCTCCGCGGCGAGCGCCCGGGCAATCTTCTCGCGATCGACGGTTTCGATCACCTCGAAGAGCGCCACGGCGTCCGCCGCCTTGTTCGACTGAAGCGGGCCGATCAGGTGCAGTTCGATACCGGACGTCTCCTGCCGAAGCGCCGGCCACTTGCGCTCGGCCTCCTGGACCCGGTTCTCGCCGAAGACGCGCTGGCCTGCGGCCAGTGCCGGACGGATCGCGTCGGCATCGAAGGTCTTGGAGACGGCTACGAGGTCGACGGCGCTCATGGCGCGACCCGCCGCCGCGCTGGCCTTTGCGATACGCGTCCTGACATCGTTCAGACGGTCGACGAGGTCCATGGTTGATCTCCGAAACTTGCAGGTACAGTCCCCACCTGCACCTACCGAACTCGCCCGGCTTTGCCAAGCGCCGGCCGATGGAGGGGCGGATCGACGTGCCGCGCAACGCGCTGCCGCAGCCCTCGAAAACTTGACGCTTCGCTGGTTTCGTGGTGAAGGTCACCCCACATATTCGCATGGGCTTCGCCCCCGCCTGATTCCCGGAACATCATCGACATGGCCATAGAACGTTACAACCCGCGCGACGCCGAACCCCGCTGGCAGCAGATGTGGAACGAACGCGACGTCTTCCTCACGAAGAACGACGATCCGCGCGAGAAATATTATGTGCTCGAGATGTTCCCCTATCCCTCGGGCCGCATCCACATGGGCCATGTGCGCAACTATGCGATGGGCGATGTGGTCGCCCGCTACAAGCGCGCCCGCGGTTACAACGTGCTGCACCCGATGGGCTGGGACGCCTTCGGCATGCCGGCGGAAAACGCCGCGATGGAGCGCGGCGTGCATCCCGGCGCCTGGACCTATCAGAACATCGCCTCGATGAAGGCGCAGCTGAAGGCCATGGGCCTGTCTCTCGACTGGTCGCGCGAATTCGCCACCTGCGACGTCGAGTACTACCATCGCCAGCAGCACCTGTTCCTGGATTTCCTGGAAAAGGGCCTCGTCTACCGCAAGCAGTCGAAGGTCAACTGGGATCCGGTCGACAACACGGTTCTCGCCAACGAGCAGGTGATCGACGGTCGCGGCTGGCGGTCCGGCGCGCTCGTGGAGCAGCGCGACCTGATCCAGTGGTTCTTCAAGATCACCGACTTCAGCGACGATCTGCTCTCCGCCCTCGACACGCTCGACCAGTGGCCGGACAAGGTGCGGCTGATGCAGAAGAACTGGATCGGCCGCTCCGAGGGCCTGTCGGTTCGCTGGGAGATTTCGGACGGCGCCGGGCTGACCGACGCCGCGGAAGTGACGGTCTACACGACCCGCCCCGACACGCTCTTCGGCGCCTCCTTCATCGCCATATCGGCCGATCACCCGCTGGCCCGGGATGCCTCGGCGAAGAACGCCGCCATCGACGCCTTCTGCGAGGATTGCCGACGCGCCGGTACCTCGCTGGCCGCGCTCGAGACCGCGGAGAAAAAGGGCATGGACACCGGCATCCGTGTCCGCCATCCCTTCGACGCGACCTGGCAGCTCCCCGTCTATGTCGCCAATTTCGTGCTGATGGACTATGGCACCGGCGCTATCTTCGGCTGCCCCTCCGGAGACCAGCGCGACCTGGACTTCGCCCGCAAATACGACCTGCCGGTCGTGCCCGTCGTCATGCCGGAGGATGCGGATGCCGCGACCTTCGCGATCGGCGACGAAGCCTATGTCGGCGACGGCGTGATGATCAATTCGCGGTTCCTCGACGGCCTGTCCATCGAGGCGGCGTTCGACGAGGTCGCCAACCGTCTCGGCGGCATCACGATCGGCAACGCGCCGCAGGGCGAGCGCAAGGTGAACTTCCGCCTGCGCGACTGGGGCATCTCGCGCCAGCGCTACTGGGGCTGCCCGATCCCGGTCATCCACTGCGAGGACTGCGGTGTCGTGCCCGTTCCGAAGGCCGACCTGCCGGTCAGGCTGCCGGACGACGTGACCTTCGACAAACCCGGCAACCCGCTCGACCGCCATCCGACGTGGCGCAGCGTTGCCTGCCCGCACTGCGGCAGGGATGCCCGTCGCGAGACGGACACCATGGACACCTTCGTCGATTCCTCCTGGTATTTTGCCCGCTTCACGGCGCCTTGGGAGGATCGGCCGACCGATCCCGCGGCCGCCAACGATTGGCTGCCCGTCGACCAGTATATCGGCGGCATCGAGCACGCGATCCTTCATCTGCTCTATTCGCGCTTCTTCACCCGCGCCATGCAGGTGGCCGGCCACCTGGATCTCAAGGAGCCCTTCAAGGGCCTCTTCACCCAGGGCATGGTCGTGCACGAGACCTACAGCCGCGGAACGGGCGCCCAGCGCGAATGGGTGACCCCGGCGGAAATCCGCATCGACGAGGTCGACGGAACGCGCCGCGCCGTGCATCTGGCGACCGGCGAGGAGATTGCCATCGGCTCGATCGAGAAGATGTCGAAGTCGAAGAAGAATGTCGTCGATCCCGATGACATCATCGCTTCCTACGGCGCCGATACGGCCCGCTTCTTCGTGCTGTCGGATTCCCCGCCGGAGCGCGACGTCATCTGGTCGGAATCAGGCGTCGAAGGGGCGCATCGTTTCGTGCAGCGCGTCTGGCGCCTGGTGGCAGAAGCGGCCCCGGTCCTGCGTGAAACCGGCGCGATGGCAGGCGGGGAGGGAGAAGCGCTCGCCATTTCCCGGATCGCCCACCGGACATTGAAGGCGGTGCAGGCCGACTACGACAAGCTCGCCTTCAACAAGGCGGTCGCCCGCATCTATGAATTCGTCAACGCGCTTGCCGCTCCGCTGGCGGCGACGGCTGCCGGCAAGGCATCGCCGGCGTTCGCCGGCGCCCTGCGCGACGCGGTCGAGATCCTGATCAGCCTCATCGCCCCGATGACGCCGCATCTCGCGGAGGAGTGCTGGCGGGAGATCGGTGGCGAGGGCCTGGTCGCGACGCACGCCTGGCCCGCCTTCGACGAGGCGCTGGTCGCCGAGCTCGAAATCACGCTGCCGGTCCAGATCAACGGCAAGAAGCGGGCGGATTTGACAATTGCCCGCGACGCGGACCAGAGTGCCGTCGAAAATGCCGTACTCGCCCTGGATGCCGTCCAGGCGGTCCTCGCGGGACAGAAACCGCGCAAGATCATCGTCGTACCGCAAAGGATCGTGAATGTTGTCGTCTGACGGGTTTCGGCCGGAAGCGCCCCGGATCGCCTCCTTCCTCCTGGCAATCTCCCTCGTTCTGCCGGGCTGCCAGGTGCGGCCGCTCTATTCCACCGGTTCCGGGGTCGAGCAGGCGCTCGCCTCGGTGGCCATTTCCGAGGCCGACGACCGCGTCGAGCAGCGCGTTCGCAACGAACTGGTCTTTCTCCTCGGCGGCGGCCGTGGCGAGGCGGCGGACTCGCGCTACCGTCTCGATCTTAACGTCACGACACGCAACATCGGCGTGCTGATCGACACTGATACCGATGCGCCCCGCGCCGGCCGCATCGTCGTTGCAGCCGACTACAATCTGACGGAAACCGGTACCGGCGCGACCATTGCCTCCGGCAAGCGGCAGACGGTGGCGCTCGTCGATTTCCCCGTCCAGGAATTCGCCAAGGTGCGCGCCATCCGCGACGCGGAAAACCGCGCGGCGAAGCAGCTCGCCGAGATCGTCCGCGCGCAGGTCGCGCTCGCGCTCGCCGATCGCTAGGCAATGGCCGTCGTCAAGCCGCACGAATTCGACAGCTTCCTGCGGACATCGGCCGCGTCGCTGAGGCTGTTCCTCGTCTATGGCCCCGATCGCGGGCTCGTCTCGGAAAGGGCCGCCCAGCTCGCTGCGGCGAGCAAGGTGCCGCTCGACGATCCATTCTCGACGTTGAAGATCGACGCCGGCGAAATCGGCAGCCATGCCGGCCGCATCCTTGACGAGGTCAACGCCATCGGCCTGTTCGGCGGCGACCGGCTTGTCTGGATCAAGGGCGCGGCCGGCGAAAAGGGTGTGTCCGACGCGCTGGAGCAGCTTGCCGGCGAACCGCCCGATGCGAGCTGGCTCATCGTCGAGGCCGGGGATCTCAAGAAGACCGCCGCTGTGCGCAAGGTGGCCGAGAGTGCCAGATCCGTGGCCGCAATCGCCTGTTATCCGGATGACGAACGGAGCCTCAATGCTCTGATCGATGCCGAACTCGGACGAGAGAGCCTGCGCATAACACCGGAGGCGCGGGCGCGGCTTCTGGAGGTCATCGGTGGCGACCGCATCGCGTCCCGCAACGAGGTGCGCAAGCTGGCGCTTTACTGCCGGGACGAAGGCCGCATCGATGTGCAGCATGTCGACGAGATCATCGGCGATGCGAGCGCGATCTCCGTCGACGAGGCCGTCGATGCGGTGCTGAAAGGCGACAAGGACGGCTTTCTGCATGCGATCCAGAAGATCGTCGCCTCCAAAACGGCGGTCTTCCTTGTTCTCCAGGCGGTGCTGCGGCAGTTCCAGCTGCTGGATCTGATGCGGGCGGAAATGGATGAGAAGCGACTGCCGGCCGGGCAGGTGATGCAAACGCACGGACGGCATCTGCATTTCCGCCGCAAGCCGCTGATCGAGAGTGCATTGCGCGCCTGGGACGCCGCCGGCATACGGCAGGAGCTGGAGCGCCTGACCGGCGCCATCCTGCGCAGCCGCCGACAGGCGGCGCTCGAACCGGCGATCGCCATGCAGACGCTGCTGGCGACGGTGTTGCGATCAGCACGCCGCTGATCCGCGGCGCCACCTATCTCGTCGACGCCTGACCGGGCGCTAGATGCGGTCGGGCGGATTCATCAGGTGAATCCGGCTAAGTATTATCGACGCTCCAGCAGCCGGCAGATTTCCTCGAGCTGATCCAGCGTTTTGTAGGCGATGCGAAGCTGGCCGCCGCCATTCTTGTGGTTGACCGTCACATCGAGGCCGAGGCTGTCGGACAGCGTCCGTTCAAGCGCCAGCGTATCGGCGTCCTTTTCCTCGCGTTGCGACGCCTTCTGGCCGAAGGACGGATCCTGCTGTGCCCGGATGTCGTTCTGGGCAATGCGCTCGGCGTCCCGCACCGACAAGCCCTTGGCAACGATCGACTTTGCCAGCGCGACGGGGTCCGACGTCGGGATAAGCGCGCGGGCGTGACCGGCCGACAGCGCGCCGGACGCCAGCATGTCGCGCACGGCATCCGGCAGCTTCAGCAACCGGAGGCTGTTCGCCACATGGCTCCTGCTCTTGCCGATGATTTCGCCGAGGTCGTTCTGCGTATAGCCATGCTCGGCGATCAGCTGTTCGTAGCCGAGCGCCTCTTCCAGGGGATTGAGGTCCGACCGCTGGACGTTCTCGACGATCGCGATCTCCAGGGCCGTCCGGTCGTCGACGTCGCGAACAATCACCGGTATTTCAACGAATCCGGCTAACTGGGCGGCGCGCCAGCGGCGCTCGCCTGCGATGATCTCGTAGCGGTCCTGGGCGATCGTACGAACCACGACGGGCTGCACGATGCCATGCTGGCGGATCGACGACGCCAGCTCCTGCAATTCCGATTCATCGAAATAGCGCCGCGGGTTGCGCGGATTGCGTCCGACAAATTCGATCGGCACCATGCGGTCGGGATTGACCTTTGCCGCCGCCACCGGGCCGCCGATCGGTTGATCCATCTCGCCGATAAGGGCTGCGAGGCCGCGGCCGAGCCGCCTTTTGCTGTCGTCATTCATGGCGTCAACTCGTATACTGTGTTCAGGCAGCCTTGCGCTGCCGTTCGCGCTGGATAACCTCCGAAGCGAGCTGCAGATAGGCCTGGCTGCCGGCGCATTTGAGATCATAGAGGATGGCCGGCTTGCCGTAGGACGGCGCCTCCGAAACGCGAACGTTGCGCGGAATCAACGTGTGGTAGACCTTGTCGCCGAGATGCGTGCGCACGTCGTTCACAACCTGCTGCGCGAGATTGTTGCGTGAATCAAACATCGTCAACACGATCCCCTGGATGTCGAGCGTCGGATTCACCGAACGGCGGATCTGGTCGACGGTTTCCAGCAATTGGCTCAGCCCCTCGAGCGCGAAGAACTCGCATTGCAGCGGCACAAGGACCGAGTGGGCCGCCGCCATCGCGTTCATCGTCAGAAGATTGAACGACGGCGGGCAATCGACGAGCACGTAAGAGTAAAAAGACGCGTCGGCGGCCGACAAGGCCCGCTTCAACCGGAAGACGCGATCGGCTTCGCTGGCGATGACCATCTCGATGCCGAGCAGGTCCATCGTAGAGGGCACGATGGAGAGATTCGGCACGGCCGTATTAAGGACCATGTCGGCAACGCCGTGGCTTCCCATCAGAAGGTCGTAGGACGACAGCTTGCGGTCACGGCGGTCGATGCCAAGCCCCGTGCTGGCATTGCCCTGCGGATCGAGATCGACGATCAGGACACGTTCACCGATGGCGGCGAGCGCGGTCGCGAGGTTGATGGCAGTCGTCGTCTTTCCGACGCCACCCTTCTGATTTGCGATTGTAATGATCCGGTTCATCGGCGATCCGTCGTCAAAGCTCCGCGGGAGCGAGATTCGTTATCTCAAGCACCACGGAATCAGGCTCCACGATGCTTCGATGTTCTAACAGATCAAATGTCCAGCGACCACGGGCTTTCGCGACTTCCGAGCGGTAATCCCGGCCTTTGTGGAAGAACGCCCGGCATTCGGTCGACCGCGCCATCCAGGGTTGGCTGAACTCCAGCAGCAGGGAGAGGTCCGCGAGCGCGCGCGCCGAGATGGCGTCGCAAACTGTTATGGATTTCTGCGCGTCTTCGATCCGACAGGCATGAACCATGGCCGGCGCCCCGGTTTCCCGGGCCGCCTGACGCAGAAAGGCCGCCTTCTTGTTGTTGCTTTCGACCAGGTCGACCCACCCGCCGCCGGCTTCTCCAAGCAGGATGGCCGTAACCATGCCGGGAAAGCCGCCGCCGCTGCCGAGATCGATCCATCGTTTCGGGCCCGGAAACAATCCGTATATCTGCGCGCTGTCAACGATATGACGGTTCCACAGATCATCGAGCGTGGACGGTGCGACGAGATTGATGGATTTTGCCCACCGCCGGAACAGTTCGGCAAAGATCGCCAGACGCTCGTTGGTTTCACGTGAAACGTGGTCAAGCCGCAAGACCGTCTCCATCCATGTCTAGACCGCCGTCGACAGCAAGGCCGGCGAATGAGAGCCCCGCTTGCGAAGCACGGCCAGCAACAAAGAAATAGCAGCCGGAGTCATGCCGTCGACCGCTGCCGCACGTGCAACGTTCGGAGGCCGTGCCGCAGTGAGCTTCTGGCGAAGTTCGATCGAAAGACCGCTCAGCGCATGAAAGTCGAAGTCGTCCGGTATTCTGCGTGCTTCCTCGCGCCGAACATCGGCGATGTCGCTTGCCTGACGATCCAGATAGACCGCATAACGCGCTTCAATTTCCAGCGCCTCCCGGGCGCGGCCGCCGAGCGCCCTGAGCTCCGGCCACACAGCGGCCAGACGAACGAGATCGATATCCGGGTGCGACAGCAACTCATAGGCACTGCGCCGTTGTCCATCGAGATTGAGGCGGAACCCGAACGACGCAGCCTCGTTTGGCGTCATCATTCGCGTCTGCAGCAGCTCGCGACCGGCGTCCATCTCCGTCATCCAGTCGCCAAACTTGTGCATACGCGCCGACTGCACCAGATCCAGCGTCGCGCCGAGTGACGTCAGACGAACATCTGCATTGTCCGCGCGCAACGACAGCCGATATTCAGCGCGGGAGGTAAACATCCGGTATGGTTCCGTGATGCCGCGCGACGTCAGGTCATCGATCATGACGCCGATGTAGCTGTCGGTTCGACTGAAGACGTGCGGGGGCAAGTCCCCGCACAGCCGCGCCGCATTGAGGCCCGCCACAATGCCTTGCGCGGCCGCTTCTTCATAACCGGTCGTGCCATTGATCTGGCCGGCCAGAAACAGCCCGGGAATCCTCTTTACCGCCAGTCCGCCGGTCAGTTCACGCGGATCGACATGATCATATTCGATGGCGTAACCGGGTTGAAGAATTCGAACGGTCTCAAGTCCGGGGATGGTCCGGATAAAGGCCTCCTGGACGTCCTCCGGAAGCGACGTCGAAATGCCGTTCGGATAGACGGTGTCGTCGTCCAGTCCCTCCGGTTCGAGGAATATCTGATGTCCGTCCCTCTCGCCGAATCGCGTGATCTTGTCCTCTATCGACGGGCAGTAGCGGGGACCGACGCCTTCGATCTGCCCCGAATACATCGCCGACCGCCCAATATTCTGCTCGATGATCCGATGAGTCGCCATCGTGGTGCGCGTCACGCCGCATTCGATCTGCGGGACAAGGATTCGGTCTGTCATGAACGAAAACGGCACCGGCTCGTCATCGGCCGCCTGGCGGCCAACGGCCTGCCAATCGATCGTGCGTCCGTCGAGACGCGCGGGGGTCCCGGTCTTGAGGCGGCCCAGCCGCAGGCCGGCACGCTCCAACGTTGCCGACAAACCGAGCGACGGCTGCTCCCCGACGCGGCCGGCCGGGATTTTTCGGTCGCCGATGTGGATCAGCCCGCGAAGAAAGGTTCCAGTGGTCAAAACAACAGCGCCACAAGCCAGCCGACGGCCATCCGCAGTCAGCACGCCGCACACCGCGCCCTGCTGTAGGACGAGATCCGCCGCGTCTCCCTCAACCACATCCAGATTGTCGGTCGCCAGGACGACTTCCTGCATGGCACGGCGATAGAGCTTGCGGTCCGCCTGTGTGCGCGGTCCGCGCACCGCCGGTCCCTTCCGGCGATTGAGCATTCGAAACTGAATGCCCGCCGTATCGGCCACCCGCCCCATAAGGCCGTCGAGCGCGTCGACCTCACGCACCAGATGGCCCTTGCCGAGACCTCCGATAGCCGGGTTGCAGGACATCACGCCGATCGTGTCCCGTCGATGCGTCAGCAATACGGTTCTCGCCCCGATGCGTGCAGCTGCGGATGCTGCCTCCACACCGGCATGGCCACCGCCGATGACAACCACGTCGTATTTCATGTCACTCCTATCCCAGGAATCGTTTCACGTGAAACATCGCACCAGACTCGCCAGACGTGCATTGTTGTTTCACGTGAATCACTTACCGATGCAGAACTCCGAAAAGATCACGTCCAGAAGGTCTTCAACATCCACGCGGCCGGTCAATCGGCCAAGCGCATCCGTCGCGCGCCGAAGATGTTCCGCCGCCAGGTCCAGTCCCTGGCGGCGCACGACATCCGCCGCGCCGATCTCCCGAACAACGTCCGCAAGGCACGCCATGTGCCGCCGTCGCGTCGGCAAAGCCATGGCATGGCCATCTGCAGCCGCGGGCAGCCGGACGCGCAGAGCGGCCAACAAATCCTCCATACCATAGCCGGTATGCACCGAAATAGCGAGGTCCGCCCAGTCCGGTCGACCTCCTTGCACACCGCCATCCGCCTTGCTGAACACCCGCAGCGTCTCCCGTCCCGGCCCGGTGCTCAGCGTCGGTCCGGACCAATCATCCGAAAGTTCAATTACCAGGTCCGCCTCGGCAATGGCCGTGCGTGCCCGACGAATGCCTTCGCGCTCCACCGGTTCTTCCGTTTCCCGCAAACCCGCCGTGTCCGTCAATCGCACCAGATAGCCGGCCAGATCGAGGTCGACACTGATCAGATCCCTGGTCGTGCCCGGGATATCCGTTACAATCGCAATATCCCTTCCTGATAAGTAGTTTATTAAACTTGATTTTCCGGAATTTGGCGCACCGGCGACGACGATGCGGAGGCCATCCCGGATGACTTCTCCGACGGTACCCGCCACGACATGCGCGTCGATCTCGGTCGTCAGCTGCGCCAGGTCAGTCCATATCGTATCCGAAACGGATCCGGGAATATCCTCCTCGTCGGCGAAATCCAATTCCGCCTCGATCATCGCCCGCGCATGGACAAGCCGCCTTGCCCAAACGCCATAGAGCGCGGACAGTGCGCCGGTCGCATGTTCCACCGCAAGTCGCCGCTGCATCTCGGTCTCGGCAGCCAGCAGGTCCGCCAGACCTTCCACCTCCACCAGGTCAAGCTTGCCGTTGTGAAAGGCCCGGCGGGTGAACTCACCGGCCTCCGCTTCCCGAAACCCGTCGAATGACCCGAGCGCATCCAGCACCGCCTTCACCGACGCCCGACCGCCATGCACCTGCAATTCGGCGCAATCCTCGCCGGTGAAGGAATGCGGGCCGGCGAAGAACAGAACCAGCGCACGATCGAGCAGAAGGTCGTTTCGATTGTGAATCGATCGCAGCGCCGCGGTTCGCGCCCGCGGGACCGAACCGGTCAGTCCGGTAAGCGCCTCCCGGCAGCCCGCGCCGCTGATCCGAATGACGGCGACGCCCGATGGCAGGCCGCCGCTCGACAGCGCGAAAATGGTATCGCTGCGTTCCCGTGTCATCCGTTCGGTCCGATGGTTGCTCCAGGCCATGATTTCGCCGCCTCGCCTCCAACGGAAATCCCGCGGTCACAATCGTGCCGCGGGATCATGGGTCGAATCCGGCTATCGAAATATCAGGTGTTCATCGACTCGAAGAAGTCGCCATTGGTCTTCGTCTGCTTCAGCTTGTCGATGAGGAATTCGATTGCGTCGGTGGTGCCCATCGGCGACAGAATCCGGCGAAGAACAAAGATCTTCTGCAGGTCCTGGCGCGGCACGAGCAGGTCTTCCTTGCGCGTGCCGGACTTCAGAATGTCCATTGCCGGGAAGATGCGCTTGTCCGCCACCTTCCGGTCGAGCACGATTTCCGAGTTGCCGGTCCCCTTGAACTCCTCGAAGATCACCTCGTCCATGCGGCTGCCGGTATCGATCAGCGCCGTCGCGATGATCGTCAGCGAGCCGCCTTCCTCGATGTTGCGCGCCGCGCCGAAGAAGCGTTTGGGTCGCTGCAGGGCATTGGCGTCGACGCCGCCTGTCAGGACCTTGCCGGATGACGGGACAACCGTGTTGTAGGCCCGTCCGAGACGGGTGATCGAATCGAGCAGGATGACGACGTCACGGCCGTGCTCGACAAGACGTTTCGCCTTCTCGATGACCATTTCGGCGACCTGGACGTGGCGCGTGGCCGGTTCGTCGAAGGTCGACGACACGACCTCGCCCTTCACCGAACGCTGCATGTCGGTCACTTCCTCGGGCCGCTCGTCGATGAGCAGCACGATGAGATAACATTCCGGGTGATTTGCGGTGATCGAATGCGCGATGTTCTGGAGCAGAACCGTCTTGCCGGTGCGCGGCGGCGCGACGATGAGCCCGCGCTGGCCCTTGCCGAGCGGCGCGACAAGATCGATGACGCGCGGCGAGAGATCTTTCGACGTCGGGATTTCGAGCTCCATCTTGAACCGCTCATTCGGGTAGAGCGGCGTCAGGTTGTCGAAATGCACCTTGTGGCGAATCTTTTCCGGGTCGTCGAAATTGATTGTGTTGACCTTGAGCAGCGCGAAATAGCGCTCGCCTTCCTTCGGTCCGCGGATCGGTCCTTCCACGGTGTCGCCCGTCTTCAGCGAAAAGCGGCGGATCTGGGACGGCGAAATGTAGATGTCGTCCGGACCTGGAAGGTAGTTCGCATTGGCCGAGCGCAGGAAGCCAAAACCGTCCTGAAGCACCTCCACGACACCTTCACCGATGATCTCGATCTCCTGCGTCGCCAGCATCTTCAGGATCGCGAACATCAGTTCCTGCTTGCGCATGGTGCTGGCGTTCTCGACCTCGAGGGATTCGGCAAAGGCGAGAAGATCGGTGGGAGTCTTGTTCTTGAGTTCTTGTAGCTTCATTTCAGCCATGAAGAGACCATGCGGGATAAGGGATGGGAACGGAGGCGTGCGGGTCAAGACCAAACTGCGCCAGAGGGCAGTTTCTGAGCGAATACACATGCCGTGAAGAAGAGATGCGCGGAAAATAGCGACTAAGGCCGGACACCGCAAGGCCCTCCTGCAAAATCAGCTAATTTATGCGTCCGGCCATCGGCTGCCCCTAGATCGGCTTCACGACCGCAAGGATGACGATCGCAATCATCAACAGGGCGGGGACTTCGTTCCAGAGCCGCCATTGCCGCCCCGTCCTGCGGTTTGCATCGGCCGCGAAGGCCCGAACAGCGCGCCCGAAATGCACATGCACCACCGTCAGCGCTACGACGCACCCAAGCTTGGCATGCAGCCAACCCCCGTGAAAGCCGTAGACGGTCCAGGCAAGGTAGAGGCCGAGAAGCCATGCGAGCATCATGGCCGGCGTCATGATGACCCGATAGAGCCGCTGCTCCATCACCTTGAAGGTCTCGGACGCAGGCGAACCCGGCGCATGGTCCGTGTGGTAGACGAAAAGCCGCGGCAGATAGAGCAGTCCTGCCATCCAGGAGATGACGGCGATGAGATGCAGCGCCTTTGCCCACAGGTAGAGATCGTCCGGCGGCGCGACAAAAAGCCCTGCCGCGACGAGACAGAAGATCGCGACCGCCGTCGCGGCCCGGATCCGTGCCCGGCGTCCCGGGCTCTCGTCCGTTTGCCGCTCCCTCATCGCCCGAAACTCCGCACGCGTTCGACAAGTCGGCCAACCACGTCCGGATCCGCCTGTGGCGTGATCCCATGGCCGAGATTGAAGATCAGCGGCCCGTTTCCGAGGCGATCGAGGATGCGATCGATCCCCTCCGTCAGCGCCGTCCCGCCGGCAACGACGCGCAGCGGATCGAGATTTCCCTGGATCGGACCGTCCTTCTGCAACTCGGCCGCAAACGACAGCGGCACGGTCCAGTCGAGCCCGATGGCATCGGCACCCGTCGCCTGCCTGTAGCCCTTCAGCTGCAGGCCCGCACCCTTCGCGAAGGCGATGATCTTCGCGTCCGGCCTGCGGCTCCGTACCGACTGCACGATGCGGCGAACCGGTCCCGTCGCATAAGCCGCGAATTCATCCTCGCCGAGCACGCCGGCCCAGCTGTCGAAGATCTGCACGGCGTCAGCGCCCGCCTCCAGTTGCGCAACCAGGTAGTCGGCGGAAAGGTCCGCGATAAGATCCAAGAGCTTCGCAAAAGCCACCGGCTCGCGATAGGCGAACAGCCGCGCCGGGGCCTGGTCGGGCGTTCCCCGGCCGGCGATCATGTAGGTCGCGATGGTCCAGGGCGCACCGCAGAAACCGAGCAGCGTCGTCTCCGCCGGCAAGGCGCGCCGCAGTCGCCGCACGGTCTCGAACACCGGTGCCAGATGATCCAGCATCCCGGAACCGTCCAGTTTGCCGATCTCCTCGCTTGCCAGCGGATCGAGCCGCGGGCCTTCGCCCTCCTCGAAGCGCACGTTCCGACCCAGCGCATCCGGTATCACCAGAATGTCGGAAAAGAGGATGGCGGCGTCGAAGCCGTAACGCCGGATCGGCTGTAGCGTCACTTCCACCGCATGGTCCGGCGAATAGCAGAGATCGAGGAAACTGCCGGCCGTCCGCCGTGTTTCGCGATATTCCGGAAGATAACGCCCCGCCTGCCGCATCAGCCAGAGGGGTGGTGGAGTGACGGTTTTACCATTCAAAACCTGAAGGAGCGAGCGATTTTCGGCAATCGGCACCATCGTTTCCAATCTAAAAGAAGAGATTTTAAAAGGGTTTCTATTTCTTAGAGTCGGTGACTATCAAGGATTAAATCCCGTCCACAGACGAGCTGCTCCGATGGCGTTTTTCTCCTCCGCACGCATTGTCCGGCCGCATTTCTCCGCATCGATGTGGACGACGCGGAATCTCCGTATCGAATCAAGGTCTTCAATCGTGCACGCGAAACGGCTTTGTTGTGGATGGCCTGTGCAGACGCGCGACATTATGTCTGCCGACGGACCTTATCCACAAAGCCACCCGTAACGCGCACCACAGGGGTACCGGATGTGGAAAAATCGGCGGTTATCCCCTTGCCTCCGGGCGCGTGTCGCCTTTAGCTCTCCCCGTCCCGCTCTATCAACAGCAGGGGAAGGATATTGTGGAGAACGGCAAAAACTATTTCCACCTGCACCTCATCTCCGATTCGACCGGAGAGACCCTGATTGCGGCGGGCCGCGCGGCTGCGGCGCAGTTCCAGTCCTCGCAGGCGCTCGAGCACGTCTATCCGCTGATCCGCAACCGCAAGCAGCTCATGCCGGTCCTCGACGCGATCGACGGCGCGCCCGGCATCGTGCTCTACACGATCGTCGACCGGGAGCTTTCCGAGACGATCGATGCGCGCTGCCGGGAGATGGGAGTACCCTGCGTTTCGGTGCTGGAACCCGTCATAGACCTGTTCCAGTCCTATCTCGGTGCACCGTCGCGGCGCCGGGTCGGCGCTCAGCACGTGATGGACGCGGACTATTTCAAACGTATCGATGCGCTTAATTTCACGATGGATCACGACGACGGCCAGTTGCCGGTCGACCTCGAGGAAGCCGACGTCATCCTGCTCGGCATCAGCCGGACCTCCAAGACGCCGACGAGCATCTATCTCGCCAACCGGGGCATCAAGACCGCCAACGTGCCGATCGTGCTCGGTGTCTCCCTGCCGGACCGGGTGCTTTACGCGAAGCGTCCGCTGATCGTCGGCCTGGTCGCAACGACGGACCGGATTTCGCATGTGCGCGAGAACCGGGTGCTCGGCGCGGCGAAGGGTTTCAAGGGCGACGACTATACCGATCGGGCGCAGATCGCCGAGGAGCTGAAATACGCCCGCTCGATCTTCGCCCGCAACAACTGGCCGGTGATCGATGTGACGCGCCGCTCGATCGAGGAAACGGCCGCCGCCATCGTTGCCCTCCGCCCCAAGCTCCGCTAGACCCGCCGTCGACCAACAGTGAGACAGACATGGACAGGATCATCCTGGCGTCGGCGAGTCCCTTCCGCCGCCAACTGATGGAGAATGCCGGCCTGGCCTTCGGCGCCAGGGCGGCGGAAATCGACGAACGGGCGCTGGAAGAGGCGATGGCGGCGGAACGGCCGGATCCGGGAACGGTCGCGCTGCGTCTTGCGGAGGCGAAGGCGCGTGCCGTCGCAATGCAACACCCGGACGCGATCGTCATCGGTTCTGACCAGACCCTGTCGCTCGACGAGCGGGTCTTCCACAAACCGGCGAGCCTGGATGAGGCGAGGAGCCACCTGCATGCCCTGTCCGGTCGCACCCACCAGCTCAACAGCGCCGTCGTCCTCGTGCGAAACGACGAGACGCTGTGGCGCCACGTCGCCATCGCCCGGCTGACGATGCGGCCGCTCTCCGACGATTTCATCGGCCGGTATCTGGCGCGCGTCGGCGACCGGGTGCTGACAAGTGTCGGAGCCTATCAGCTGGAAGGCGAGGGCATTCAACTCTTCCAGGCGATCGAGGGTGACTATTTCACCATCCTCGGCCTGCCGATGCTGCCGCTTCTATCCGAACTCAGATCCCTCGGGGCGATCGATGCATGATTCACGTGAAACAACGGGGCCGTGCGCCTTCGTTACCGGCTTTCCGGTCAAACATTCCCGCTCGCCGCTGATCCACGGCTATTGGCTGAAGACGCTCGATCTCGCCGGCAGCTATGTCCGCCACCAGGTGGCGCCCGCCGCCTTTGCCGCTTTTGTTTCGGAGCTCAAGGAGGGCACGACGCCCTTCTGCGGCGGCAATGTGACGATTCCGCACAAGGAGGCGGCCTATGGCCTGGCCGATCGTCCCGACCCGGTGAGCGAGGAACTCGGCGCGGCCAATACGCTCTGGTTTGACGAGGGTCGGCTTCATGCGACCAACACGGACGGCATCGGCTTCGCCGCCAATCTGGACGAACGTGCGCCGGGATGGGACGGCCACGACCGGGCCGTGATTCTCGGGGCGGGCGGGGCGAGCCGCGCCGTCATCCAGGCGGTACGCGACCGCGGCTTCCGGGAGATCCATGTGGTCAACCGGACGAAGGAGCGCGCACGTGAACTCGCCGACCGTTTCGGACGGAGCGTACATGCACATCCGTTGGGCGCGCTTTCCGAGGTGATGGGCGGAGCGGGGCTCTTCGTCAATACGACATCGCTCGGCATGGACGGTGGCGAGGCGCCTTCGATCACGTTCGACCGCCTCGCTCCTGAAGCCACGGTGACCGACATCGTCTACGTCCCGCTGAAGACGCCGTTCCTGGATCAGGCGGAGAAAGAGGGCTTCCGCACGGTCGACGGCCTCGGCATGCTCCTGCATCAGGCGGCACCGGGTTTCGAGCGGTGGTTCGGCCGACGGCCGACAGTCGACGAAACGCTTCGCCAGATGGTCATCGACGACATGGAGGCGCATCCGTGATCGTGCTCGGGCTCACGGGATCGATCGGCACGGGAAAATCGACGACGGCTGCCATGTTCGCCGATCTCGGTGTTCCGGTCCACGACGCGGACGCGGCGGTGCATGCGCTCTACCGCAGCGAGGCGGTTGAGCCGGTCGGTCGGCTGTTTCCTGAGGCGGTGACGGACGGCGTCGTCGACCGCAACACCCTGTCGCGCGCGCTGGAAAAGGCACCCGGCCGTTTCACCGAACTGGAGGCGATCGTGCATCCGCTGGTGCGTCGGAAGGAGGAGGATTTTCTCGCACGGCATCGTGCTGCCGGCGCCCTGCTCGTTGTGCTCGACATTCCGCTGCTCTTCGAGACGGGCGGCGAACGACGGGTCGACAAGGTCGCCGTTGTCAGCTGCCCGCCGGAGGTTCAGCGTCAGCGCGTGCTTGCGCGACCGGGCATGACCGAGGAGAAATTCCGGGCGATCCTGTCCAGGCAGATTCCGGATGCGGAAAAGCGGGCGCGCGCCGATTTTGTGGTCGACAGCGACAGGGGGCTTGAACATGCCCGAAAACAGGTCAAAGACATAGTTGCAATCCTGCTTCGCCGGGAGGACGGGAACGCCGATGCGTGAGATCATCTTCGATACGGAAACGACCGGCCTCGACAACCGCGCCGACCGCGTCATCGAGATCGGTGGCATCGAACTCGACAATCATTTCCCGACCGGGCGCACTCTTCATCTCTACGTCAATCCGGGCGACCGGAAAGTGCATCCGGATGCACTCGCTGTGCACGGCATCACGGATGAGTTCCTGAAGGACAAGCCGTCCTTTGCAGAGGTTGCCGAAGAGATCATCGCCTTTTTCGGCGACGCGAAGTGGGTGGCGCACAACGCCACCTTCGACATGGGCTTCATGAATGCCGAATTCGAGCGGCTCGGCCTGCCGCCGATCGGCAATGAGCGGGTAACGGATACGCTGGCGCTGGCGCGTCGCAAGCACCCGATGGGGCCGAACTCCCTCGACGCCTTGTGCCGGCGCTACGGCATCGACAATTCGCATCGTACCAAACACGGCGCGCTGCTCGATTCGGAACTGCTCGCGGAAGTCTATATCGAGATGATCGGCGGCAGGCAGGCGGCGCTCGGCCTGACGTCGGCCGAGGTGACGCGCGGCCCCGGCGGCGAGACCTCCAGCGAGGAGACGGTGGCGCCGCTCGCCGTGCGGCCAACTCCGCTTCCGCCCCGTTTGTCCCCCGCGGAAATCGAGGCTCATGCCGCGATGGTGGCCACGATCGGCGACAAGGCGATCTGGAACAAATATGCAGCGGATTAGGCCGGTCGGCCGCCACGGCTTCGCGCGCGCTTGAGGCATCGCAAAAGAAAACGCCCGGTTCATATGGACCGGGCGTTCGTTTGCCGTGTGCTCGGAAGCGATCAGTTGGTCTTGGAGACCTGAGCCTTCACCTGTTCCTCGGTCATGCGCTGCTGGAACATCTGGGCGAAATCGATCGGGTCGATCATCAGCGGCGGGAAACCGCCGTTGCGGGTGGCGTCGGCGACGATCTGACGGGCGAACGGGAAGAGCAGGCGCGGGCACTCGATGAAGAGGACCGGCAGCATGTGCTCCTGCGGGAAACCGGTGACACGGAAAACGCCGCCATAGGAGAGCTCGGCATTGAACAGCATCTTGCCGCCGTCCTTGGCTTCCGCGTTCAGGGAGAGCACGACGTCATATTCCGTTTCGGAAAGCGGATTGGCGTTGACATTGACGCTGATGTTGATCGACGGCGCGTTTTCGCGGGCCTGCAGCGAACGCGGCGCACCGGGGTTTTCAAAGGAAAGGTCCTTAACATACTGCGCCAGGATGCTGAGCGACGGGGTCGCCGCCTGGTTGCCGGTTGCTGCGTCGGTGGTCATTGCACGTCCTCAAGGTCAAAGCTGCTGGCCATCTACCACTTGCCATCCCGGCTTACAACCCTGCGGCCCTCAGTCCGGCCGGCCGGCGCCGGGCCGGTCACCGCGCGCCGCGTCGCGATGGAACTCGTCGCTGTCGAGATCGATCGTGCGCGGATCCCGCTCCGGTGTCGCGTGCCATCCGCCGCGGCTGCCGCCCGGCGTCACGATCACGACATTGCGGATCAGGCGATTCCACATCCATTGTCGCACCGGGGGCAGGAACAGCAGCAGACCGACGATGTCCGTGAGGAAGCCGGGGATGAGCAGCAGCAGGCCGGCGAGCACGATCATCGCCGCGTCGAGCATCTCGCGGCCCGGCGCCTTGCCCTCTGCCGCACTCTGTCGCAGCCGCATCAGGGCTCCGAAGCCCTGGATGCGCATCAGGACGATGCCCGCCGCGGCGGCAAGAACGACGAGGCCAAGCGTCGGGAAAAGCCCGATGCGGCGCCCGACGAGAATGAAGCAGGCGATCTCGGCGAGCGGCAGAAGCAGGACGGCAAAGGGGATGAGAAGTCTCAGCATGGTTCTCCGGTGCGCCGGCCGTCTGACAGAAAGCGGACATGGGCACGGCTTCGCTATTTGAATGATGGGCTTTTGCGGACTATATGGGAAGCTGACAAGAATAAGAACGGCGGTTCCGGACGGATATGGACTCTTTTGACATAGTAACGATCTTCTTTCTGGTTGCGGCGGTGGTCATCTTCCTGCAGTTGCGCAACGTTTTGGGGCGCCGCACCGGGCATGAAAGGCCGCCCTTCGATCCCTATGCCAAGCGCGAGACGGTCGAATCCGCCGATTCGGCCGATCGCGGCAAGGTGATCACCCTGCCCCGCCGGGATGGAGCGGAAGAGACGGAAAGCGCTTATGCCGCCGTGGACGCCTTTGCGCCCGCCGGCACGCCGGTCAACGGCTCGCTGCGCAAGGTTGTCGACTCCGATCCGTCCTTCGAGCCGAAGGAATTCGTCAATGGTGCCCGCATGGCCTACGAGATGATCGTCGTGGCGTTTGCCGACGGCGACCGGAAGACCCTGAAGAACCTGCTTTCACGTGAGGTCTATGACGGTTTCGACGCTGCGATCGGCGAACGCGAAGCGCGCGGCGAGGTGGTGAAGTCGAGCTTCGTCGGCATCGAGAAGGCCGACATCGTGGCCGCCGAAGTGAAGGACCAGGAAGTCAACATCACGCTGCGCATCATCAGCCAGCTCATTTCGGCGACCTATGACAAGGCCGGTGCGCTCATCGACGGGGACGCGGAGGCCGTGGCCGAGGTCAACGACATCTGGACCTTTTCGCGCGACGTGCGCTCGCGCGACCCCAACTGGAAGCTGATCGCCACCGAATCCGAAGGCTGAGCCGGAGCGCTCATGGACTTCCGCCTGCGCCCGGTCCGCTACGAAGAACTTCCGGGCTGGCCGGAGGATGATCCGTCCCCGCTTTTTCCGGCGATGGCCGATTGTCGGCGCCACGTGATTCACGTGAAACCCTATCGCACCGGCTCGCTCGGCGTGACCGCGGACGATCTGCTGCCGGCGTTCGCTGCCGCCGACGAGAACCCGCCAGCCGATGCGGCAGCGGCGAGGGTGTTCTTCGAAACGTGGTTCACGCCCTTCCTGATCGAACCGGCGGAAGTGCCGTCGGGCTTCGTCACCGCCTATTATGAACCGGACGTTGAAGTCCGCGCGGAAGCGGACGCTGAATACCGCCACCCGTTCTATCGCCGGCCCGACGATTTGATCGATCTCGACGAAACGAATCGCCCGCCAACGCTTGACGCATCCTATGCCTTCGGGCGCCTCGACGGCGAGACGGTCGCCGAATATGCCGACCGGCGCGCCATCGATGAGGGCCATCTTGCCGGTCGGGGGCTGGAGATCGCCTTCGCGCGCTCCCGGGTGGACGTGTTCTTCGCCCATATCCAGGGGGCCGCAAGGCTCCGCTTCGCCGACGGCCGGGTGCTGCGAATCACCTATGCGGCAAAATCCGGCCACCCGTTTTCGCCGATCGGTCGGCTGCTGATCGACCGTGGCGAGATCGACGCTGCAACCGTTTCCATGGCGTCGATCCGTGCCTGGCTTGCGGCGCATCCGGACCGGGCGGATGATGTGCTCTGGCACAACCGGTCGTATATCTTCTTCCGCGAGGCGCCGGTGACGGACCTGTCGCGCGGCCCGGTCGCAGCGGCAAAGGTGCCGCTCGTCGCGGGGCGGTCGCTGGCCGTCGACCGGCTGATCCATACCTTCGGCACACCGTTCCACATCGCGAGCGACAGCCTGACCCATATCGATCGGGGGAGGCCGTTCCGCCGGCTGATGCTGGCGCTCGACACGGGCACGGCGATCACCGGACCGGCCCGCGGCGATCTGTTCATCGGATCGGGCGAAGCGGCCGGCGTGCTCGCCGGCAATGTGCGCAACGCGGCGCACTTCCACATCCTCATCCCCCGCGCGGCGGCGAAGAGATTCGGCCATGGCAAAGGGTAAGGACCTCAGCCGCGAAGATCGCATCCTCTGGGGAAAAGTCGCCCGCAGCACCCGCCCGCTGCCGGGACGCGAAGAGGCACTCGAAGACTTCGAGGCGGTTCTCGCGGAGGAAGCGGCCGAACGGGACAGGCTGGTGGCCATGAAGACGGCGCCGCCCCGTCCGGCACCGGCGGGGGTACAACTGACGCAGGAATCTCGAGGCGGCGTGAAGCATCACCACCCGCTCGAACTGCCGGTCAAGCGCAAGATCGCGAAGGGAAGGCTGCCGCTCGAGGCGCGAATCGACCTGCACGGCATGATCCAGAGCGAGGCGCACGGGCTGTTGCTGGGCTTCCTGATCCGCGCGCACGATCGGGGCCTGCGCCATGTCCTCGTCATCACCGGCAAGGGCGGCTCGATCGGCAGCGACGGAGCGCTGAAGCGCGCGGTGCCGCTGTGGTTCTCGCTCCCTGAATTCCGGCCGCTGATCTCCTCCTACGAGCCGGCGGCACGCAATCACGGCGGCGAGGGCGCGCTCTATGTGCGACTCGCCAGGCAGGGCGGAGCCATCCGATGACAACGCCCTTCGGCCTCGCGGTGCGGCATCTGAGGGAACGCAAGGGCGTGTCGCAAAAGGACATGGCCGAAGCGCTCGGTGTCAGCGCTGCCTATCTCTCCGCGCTCGAACACGGACGGCGCGGCATGCCGAGCTTCGACTTCCTGCAGCGTATCGCCGGCTACTTCAACATCATCTGGGACGAGGCGGAGGAACTGTTCCGCATCGCCCGCATCTCGGACCCGCGCGTGGTGGTCGACACCGCCGGCCTGCCGCCGGAATACACCGCCTTCGCCAACCGGCTTGCCGCCGAAATCCGCGACCTCCCGCCCGAAACCGTGCGGCGCCTGGCGGGTATTCTCGAGAAGGCCTGCAATTCGCGTCGAAATTCCGAATGATCCCCGGTTTTCTGCCGCATTTCAGGCTTCTTGGTTTGGAACTTGCGGGTGGAAACCCTATATTTGCAATGTCTGTGAAAGCGCTGATTCGTCTGGAATCCGCTTTGTCGTAAACCCTGGAAAGACCCCGTATGACCGATACTCCCGTGACCGAAAATGGCGGCCCGGCCGAATATGGCGCTGACTCCATCAAGGTTCTGAAGGGCCTTGACGCCGTGCGCAAGCGGCCAGGCATGTATATCGGCGACACGGACGACGGCTCCGGCCTGCACCACATGGTCTACGAAGTGGTCGATAACGCGATCGACGAGGCTCTGGCCGGGCACGCCGACATCGTTACCGTGACGCTCAATGCGGACGGATCGGTGACCGTCACGGACAACGGCCGCGGCATCCCGACCGACATCCACCGGGAAGAGGGCGTCTCCGCGGCGGAGGTCATCATGACCCAGCTCCACGCCGGCGGAAAGTTCGACCAGAACTCCTACAAGGTTTCCGGCGGCCTGCATGGCGTCGGCGTCTCGGTGGTGAACGCGCTCTCCGTCGCACTGAAACTCAAGATCCGCCGCAGCGGCAAGATCCACGAGATGAGCTTCACGCACGGTGTCGCCGACAGCCCGCTGGTCGTCACCGGCGATTGCGGCAGCGAGACGGGCACCGAAGTCACCTTCCTCCCCTCGTCCGACACCTTCTCCAATATCGAGTTCAACTACGCGACGCTGGAGCACCGGTTGCGCGAGCTCGCCTTCCTCAATTCGGGCGTCCACATCCTGTTGACCGACCGCCGCCATTCGGACGTCAAGCAGACCGAGATGATGTACGAGGGCGGGCTCGAGGCCTTCGTGATCTATCTCGACCGCGCCAAGAAGCCGCTGGTTTCCAAGCCCATCGCCATTCGCGGCGAAAAGGACGGCATCACGGTCGAGGTGGCGATGTGGTGGAACGACAGCTACCACGAGAACGTGCTCTGCTTCACCAACAACATCCCGCAGCGCGACGGCGGCACCCACATGGCCGGCTTCCGCGGCGCACTGACGCGTCAGGTCGTCTCCTATGCCGACAGTTCCGGCATCATGAAGAAGGAGAAGGTCACGCTGCAGGGCGAGGACTGCCGCGAGGGTCTGACGGCCGTGCTTTCCGTCAAGGTTCCCGATCCGAAGTTCTCCTCCCAGACCAAGGACAAGCTGGTTTCCTCCGAGGTGCGCCCGGTCGTCGAGAGCCTCGTGAACGAAGCGCTCAGCATCTGGTTCGAGGAGCATCCGAGCGATGCGAAGACGCTCGTCGGCAAGGTGGTGGAAGCCGCTGCCGCCCGCGAGGCGGCGCGCAAGGCGCGCGAACTCACCCGCCGCAAGGGCGCGCTCGACATCTCGTCGCTGCCCGGCAAGCTCGCGGACTGTTCCGAACGCGATCCGGCAAAGTCCGAACTCTTTCTCGTCGAGGGTGATTCGGCAGGCGGTTCGGCAAAGCAGGGGCGGTCACGGGAAAGCCAGGCGATCCTGCCGCTGCGTGGCAAGATCCTCAATGTCGAGCGGGCGCGTTTCGACAAGATGCTGTCGAGCCAGGAAATCGGCACGCTGATCACCGCCCTCGGCACGTCGATCGGCAAGGATGAATTCAATCCGGACAAGCTGCGCTACCACAAGATCATCATCATGACGGACGCCGACGTCGACGGCGCGCATATCCGGACCCTGCTGCTTACCTTCTTCTTCCGGCAGATGCCGGAGCTGATCGAACGCGGCCACCTCTATATCGCCCAGCCTCCGCTCTACAAGGTGTCGCGAGGCAAGTCCGGCCAGTACCTGAAGGACGAGAAGGCATTCGAAGAGTACCTGATTGCCACCGGCTTGGATGAGGCGGCGCTGGAGCTCGGTTCCGGCGAGGTGCGGGCCGGCGCGGACATGCGCGAGGTCGTGCAGGATGCGCTGAAGCTCCGGTCGCTGCTCGACGGACTGCATTCCCGCTACAGCCGCTCGATCGTCGAGCAGGCTGCGATCGCCGGCGCGCTCAATCTCGAACTCAGCCATGACGGCGTTGCCTTCGCCGCCAAGGCCGAGGAGGTGGCCGTGCGCCTCGATCTGATCGCGGAGGAGACGGAGCGCGGCTGGACCGGGTCCGTCTCTGCGGACGGCGGCCTGACATTCGAACGCATGGTGCGGGGCGTCAAGGAATTCGCGCATCTCGACATGGCATTGCTCGGATCGTCCGACGCACGGCACATCGACCATCTGTCGCCGAAGCTCAAGGAGATCTATGCGCCGCCGCCCAAGCTCAAGCGCAAGGACGGCATCACGGAGATCAGTGGTCCGCGCGCGCTGCTCGACGCGATCTTCGCGGTCGGCCGCAAAGGCCTGTCCATGCAGCGCTACAAGGGTCTCGGCGAAATGAACGCCGAGCAGCTCTGGGAGACGACGCTCGATCCGAATGTGCGATCGCTGCTGCAGGTCAAGGTTACGGATGCGACCGATGCCGACGGCCTGTTCTCACGCCTCATGGGCGACGAGGTCGAACCGCGTCGCGACTTCATCCAGGAAAACGCGCTGTCGGTGGCAAATCTCGACATCTGACGTTGGCCTCTTCCGCGCTGAAGCCCCGCCGCCGCAAGGAGGCGGGGCTTCGCTGTCGTCAGATGTGCCCCTCAGCGTATTGCGCCTGGGCGGCATCGCTTGCAGGCACGAAAGCCGGCCTGTTCGGCGTCCTGCGCCGTGGCGTGGAAGCTCACATTGCGCCGCAAGGGAAGGCGCGCCGGACAGCCGGGCCGGCAATAGATGCCGGTCGTCCTGACCGCGCAGAAGAACGAGCCGGCCCGGCTCGCGTCCCGCGCGGACATGAATTCCCAGAGCGTTTCCTCATCGAAGGGCAGGACTGCGGCGGCGTCGGTCGTCATGGATCACCTATGGCTTTTCGCCGGTGAAAAAACCCTCGAAGGCGAATTCGGACGCCGGTTTGCGCTGGCTCGGCGTCTCGCGCACCGCAAGGTCTTCCGGCAGGGTTTCGCGGGGTGCGATCTTGCCGATCGCAAGCCCCGCTTCCACCCGAAAACCGTCGGGCACCTGGAGCGCCGCCATCGCCGCCTCGCGGTCGATGCCGCCCATGGCATGCGCGTGATAGCCGGAAAGCGTCGCCTGCAGCGCCAGCGCGTGCCAGGCCGCTCCGGTGTCGAATGCGTGGGTGTAGATCGGACGAAGCTCACCGTTCGCGGCGCGTCGATGGGTGCGTGACAGGATGACCGCAAGCACGGAAGCCTTGTCCGTCCAGCGCCGGTTGCCGTCGTCGAGCGTCTCGTAGATGCGCGCAAAGGCGTCCGTGCCGCGATGGCCGTAGACGAAGAACCAGGGCTGGCCATTGCCGGCCGAGGGTGCCCAGCGCGCCGCCTCGAAGAGCGTCGCGAGCGCCTCCTGCGGCATTGCTTCGCCGGTGAAGGCGCGCGGCGACCAGCGGTCGAGAAAGAGGGTGTCGATTGCATGGTCGGCGGTGCGGCTGTTGCTGGTGGTCAAGGCGTAATCCTTTCCTGTGCCGGCTGCGCGGCCCTGCGGGCACGGGATCCGGTAAATGCTGTTGTGGCGAGATGATTTGCCCGATAGGCATGGGGATCGCACGGCGGGCAGTATCGGCAAGCGCGAGTTGCCTTTCAAGCAGGAAGGAGCGGCTGATGGATGAGGAGACGTTTCGAATCTGGTCCCAACGGGCCGCCGAATGGGGGGCCGACTATCGCGCATCACTGCGGGACCGGCCGGTCCGCGCGCAGACGGTGCCGGGCGAGATTGGGGCACTGGTCCCGTCCGCTCCGCCGGAAGAGGGCACGTCGATGGAACGGATCTTCGCGGACTTCGAGGCGATCGTCCCGTCCGGCATGACGCATTGGCAGCATCCGCGCTTCTTCGCCTATTTCCCCGCCAACGCCGCGCCGGTCTCGGTCGTGGCGGAATATCTCGTCACCGCCATGGCGGCCCAGTGCATGTTGTGGCAGACCTCGCCGGCGGCGACCGAGCTTGAGACGAAGATGCTCGACTGGCTGCGTCAGGCGGTTGGCCTGCCGGCCGCCTTCGCCGGCGTGATCCAGGATTCGGCCTCGTCCGCGACGCTCGCCGCCGTGCTGGTGATGCGCGAGCGCACCCTGCAATGGGGAGGCAACAGGACGGGGCTGACGGACGCTCCGCGGTTGCGCATCTATGCGTCCGGCCAAGTGCACACGTCGATCGACCGGGCGATCTGGATCGCCGGCATCGGCGAGGAGAACCTGGTGCGGGTTCCGGTCACCGGACCGCTGCGCGGCATGGATCCGCAGGCGCTCGATGCGGCGATCCGAGCGGACGTCGAATCCGGCTACCGACCGGCTGGCGTCATCGCCTGCACCGGCGGAACCAGCACCGGTGCCTGTGACGATATCGCCGCGGTTGTCGCCGTTGCGAAACGGCATGACCTCTATGTCCATGTCGACGCCGCCTGGGCGGGTGCGGCGATGATCTGCGAGGAGTTCCGCTCCCTGTGGCAGGGCGTCGAGGAGGCGGATTCGGTCGTCTTCAATCCGCATAAGTGGCTCGGCGCCCAGTTCGACTGTTCCGCGCATTTCATCCGCAATCCCGGCGAATTGGTGCGCACGCTGGCGATCCAGCCGGAGTTCCTCAAGACCTACGGCAAGGACGGCGTCATCAACTATTCCGAATGGTCCGTGCCGCTCGGCCGGCGCTTTCGCGCGTTGAAACTGTGGTTCCTGCTCCGCTACCACGGCCTGTCGGGGCTGAAGGCGATGATCCGCAACCACGTCGACTGGTCGCGCGGGGTTGCGGTGCGGCTTGCGGCGGAGCCGGATTTCGAGATCGTCACGGCGCCGGTCCTGTCGCTCTTCACCTTCCGGCACCGCGGCGATGGCGATCCGGATGCGCGCAACCTCGCGCTCGTCAGCGCCATCAACGACGACGGCCGGATTTACCTGACTCAGACCCGGGTCGACGGCCATATCGCGATCCGGTTCCAGGCAGGCCAGTTCGAGATGACCGAAGCGGATGCCGACATGGCCTTCAAGGTCGTTGTCGAACTGGCGCGCAAGGCAATATAACCGGGAAAACGACGGCGCCCGTCCGGGTGAACCGACAGCAGCGAGGACCGACCGATGAGCCTGAAAGACCCGAGCCTTCTCCGCAATGCCGCGCTTGTCGGTGGCCGTTGGATCGACGCGGATGCCGCAAGCGGCATCGCGGTGACGAACCCGGCGACGGGCGAGGTGATCGGGCATGTGCCGAAGCTCGGCGGCGCCGAGACCAGGGAGGCGATCATTGCCGCCGAGAAGGCGCAGAAGGGCTGGGCTGCGAGGACGGCCAAGGAACGGTCCGGCATTCTGCGCAAGTGGTTCGACCTGATGATGGCGAACCAGGACGATCTCGGCCGCATCCTGACGATGGAACAGGGCAAGCCGCTCGCCGAGGCGAAGGGCGAGATCGCCTATGGCGCAAGCTTCGTCGAGTGGTTCGCCGAAGAGGCGCGCCGCCTCTATGGCGACATCGTGCCGGGCCATCAGCCGGACAAGCGCATCCTCGTCATGAAGCAGCCGATCGGCGTCGTGGCGGCAATCACGCCCTGGAACTTCCCGAACGCCATGATCACCCGCAAGGCCGGGCCGGCCTTCGCCGCCGGCTGCGCCATGGTGCTGAAGCCGGCGTCGCAGACGCCGTTCTCGGCCATCGCCATCGCCGTTCTTGCCGAGCGGGCCGGGCTTCCTTCCGGCCTCTTCAGCGTCATTACCGGTTCGGCCCGCGAAATCGGCGCGGAGATGACGGCCAACCCGATCGTGCGCAAGCTGACCTTCACCGGTTCCACCGAGGTCGGTGCCGAACTCTACAAGCAGAGCGCCTCGACCATCAAGAAGCTCGGCCTGGAACTCGGCGGCAATGCGCCCTTCATCGTCTTCGACGATGCCGACCTCGATGCCGCGGTCGAGGGCGCGCTCATCGCCAAGTTCCGCAACAACGGCCAGACCTGCGTCTGCGCCAACCGCATCTATGCGCAGGAGGCTGTCTACGATGCCTTCTCGGACAAACTCGCCAGAGCCGTCGGCAAGCTGAAGACCGGGAACGGCTTCGACGAGGGCGTCATCCTCGGCCCGCTGATCGACGAGCCGGCGCTGAAGAAGGTGGAGGAACACGTCGCCGACGCGCTTTCGAAGGGCGGTCGCGTCGTGCAGGGCGGTCGGCGCCATGCGCTCGGCGGCACCTTCTACGAGGCGACCGTGATTGCCGACGTGACGCCCGACATGGCGGTTGCCAGCGAAGAAACCTTCGGGCCCGTGGCACCGCTCTTCCGCTTCAAGGACGAGGCGGATGTCATCGCCCAGGCCAACGACACGGAGTTCGGCCTTGCCTCCTATTTCTACGCCAGGGATCTGGCGCGCGTCTTCAGGGTTGCCGAGGCACTGGAATACGGCATGGTCGGCGTCAACACCGGTCTCATCTCCACCGCGGAAGCTCCCTTCGGCGGCGTCAAGCTCTCCGGCCTCGGCCGAGAGGGATCGCGCTACGGCATCGAGGAGTTCACCGAGATCAAATATGTCTGCCTCGGCGGCATTGCCTGATCCGGACATTGCTGGCCTCGCCGGCAGCCGGCCGGCGAGGAAGACCACCGCCAGCCGAAAGCCCCGGCCGAAAGACAGTGTGATGCCTGCTCCGAAAAACCCCTTCAAGGCCGCGCTTGGACGCGGCGAATTCCAGCTTGGCCTCTGGGCGGCGCTCGGCAGCGCCTATGCGGTGGAGATCCTCGCGGGCAGCGGCTACGACTGGCTGCTGATCGACGGTGAACACGGGCCGAACGACATGCCCCGCATCGGCGCCCAGATCGGCGCGCTGCGGGGCAGGGGGAGCCACCCGATCGTGCGCCCCCCGATGGGCGAGGCTTGGTATCTCAAGCAGTTGCTCGACCAGGGTGCCCAGACCTTCCTCGTCCCGATGGTCGAGACCGCGGAGGAAGCCCGCGCCCTGGTGCGGGCCGTCCGTTATCCGCCGGACGGCATCCGCGGCGTCGGAGCCGGCCTCGGCCGCTCCAGCGACTTCAACCGCATTCCGGACTATCTCGCGACGGCCAATGCGGAGATCTGCCTCCTCGTGCAGGTCGAGACCTGCCGGGGCATGAACAATCTGGACGAGATTGCCGCCGTCGATGGCGTCGACGGCGTGTTCATCGGCCCGTCGGATCTGGCGGCCGACATGGGGCATCTCGGTCAGCCCGGCGCCGCGCCCGTGCAGGCCGCCATCGAAGACGCGTTCCGGCGCATTGCCGCCAAGGGAAAGGCGCGGGGCAGCATGTCCGTGGCGCTCGACCAGGCGCGGGCCTATCGCGCGATGGGGGCGGATTTCCTGGCGATCGGCACCGATGTCAGCTGCCTGACGAAAGCGGTCGACGGTCTGCGCCGGGACTTCCTCGGCGAGACGGTGCCCGAACGGCAAGGCGGCGGCTACTGAGCCGGCAAAGGTTTCAATTGATCGACTGGAGCAGGGTCTCCCGCGCGGATTTCAGATGCGCGCGGCAGGCCGCCTCGATCTTCTGCGGATCACGCGAGCGCAGCGCGTCGATGTAGACGAGATGTTCGGCGAGCGCGTTTGCATTGCGCGTGCGGGCATTCGCCTTGTTCCACTGGTAGTGATAGTGGAAGACGATGGCGATGATGTCGTAGAAATCGATGATGAAGCGGTTCTTCGAGGCCTTCTGCACGAGCAGGTGGAACCGCTCGTCGAGTTCGGAAAATTCGCCGTAGCGGATGTCGATGTCGGCGAGGATGGCCCGGTGCACGGCCTCGATCGCGTCGAGTTCCTGCCAGGCCGGATGATCCTCCGGCAGGTGGGCGAAGGCGGCGGCCGAGCGCAACTCGAACATCTCGCGCACCTCCGTCAGTTCGAGCGCGAATTCGCGGGTAAAGCCCTTCAGCACCCAGTGGCTGTTCGGCCGCTTCTCGATCAGTCCGAAGCGGCTGAAGCGGATGAGGAATTCCCGCACGCTCGTGGTGCCGGTGCCGATGTCGCGGGCAAGTTCCAGCTCGTTGATCTGCATGCCGGGCTGCGCGCCGCCGGCGAGGATGCGGCGCATGAAGCTGCGTTCGATGATCTCGGCAAGCGAATCCGTCTCGTCGTCCGGAAAGAAATCGCCGGGCACCGGCTTGCGCAGCACCACCTTGGTCCGCTTGTCCCAGGTCAGAAGCCCGATCTCCTCGAGACGCGCGAGGATCGATCGGATCGTCGTGCGGCTGACGCCGAGCCGTGCCCCGAGCTCCGGCTCCGATGGCAGCGTGTCGCTGCCCGCGAGAATGTCCAGACAGCGGTTGAAGGCTTCCTTGAAGACGGTGTTCTGCTTGGCCATGGTGTTCCGCCGGTCGGTGTGTCAACGATCCTCTAGAGCGCGATCGGCGATCGTTCCACCGGCCCGGCGGGCATCTCTGCGGTCATTCCCATGTTTCCCCCGATCCGCCCCTTCGTTCCGTGGGCGTCCTTCGCATCATAGCCATTGACGGCGATCTGTCTATTGTCGATAAAAGACAAAATAGCGGTTCGGAGAAGCCGTTCAGGGAGGATGGATGCACAGTCGAACGATCGGCTCGACCGGCCTGTCGGTGAGCGAATACAGCTACGGCACGGCCGCGCTCGGCGGGCTCTACCGGGCCTGTTCGCGCGACGCGGCGATGGAAACGCTCGACGCGGCCTGGGACGAGGGCCTGCGTTATTTCGATACCGCGCCCTGGTATGGCTTCGGGCTCGCGGAACGGCGCCTCGGCGATTTCCTGCGTGACAAGGCGAAGGGTTCGTTCGCGCTCTCCACCAAGGTCGGACGCATCATGTTTCCCGTCGCGGACGACAAGGTGCCGAGCTACGGCTATGTCGATCCGCTGCCCTTCGACGTGCGCTACGACTATTCCTATGACGGCATCATGCGGTCCCTCGATCTGAGCTTCGCGCGCCTCGGCCTCAACCGCATCGACATGCTTTACGTGCATGACATCGGTGCCTACACGCACGGCGCCACAGAAAATGCGCGGCATTTCCGGAATCTGATGGACGGTGGACTGAAGGCACTGGAGGAATTGAAACGCGGCGGCGTGATCGCGGCCTATGGCCTCGGCGTCAACGAAGTGCCGGTCTGCCTCGACGTTCTGAGACGCGCGCCGCTCGACTGCATCCTGCTCGCCGGGCGCTACACTCTGCTCGACCGCACGGCTGCTGCCGAACTGCTTCCGCTCTGCGCCGACAAGGGCACGTCGGTCGTGGTCGGCGGCGTCTTCAATTCCGGCATTCTCGCGACCGGCGCCGTCGAGGGCGCGCATTTCGACTACATGCCGGCCGACGAGGAGGTGCTGGGCAAGGTCCGCCGCATGGAGGAGATCGCGACGGGCTACGGCGTGCCTCTCGCCGCCATCGCCATGCAGTTCGCGCTCGCCCATCCGCAGGTTGCCTCGGTGCTGATCGGCACGGCGAAGCCCGCGAGCCTGATGCGCAACATGGAACTGACGCGGATCGACCTGCCGGCCGACATTTTTGACGCTTTCGCGGCCGAGACATTGGTTGCCCCGGCGCTCGGCGCCGAGGCCGTCCGCCAGTAGCGAAGACAGACGAGGGAGGAACGTCATCCATGCTGAAGGGTATCCATCCGCTGCTCGGGCCCGAGCTCCTGCATGCGATCCGCACCATGGGCCACGGCGACGACATCGTCATCGCGGATGCCAACTTTCCGTCGTCTTTCCTCGGGCCGAGGGTGATCCGGGCGGACGGCGTCGACGCGGTCTCGATGACCGAGGCGATCCTTGCCCATATGCCACTCGACACCTTCGTGCCGGAGGCGGCCTGGCGCATGCAGGTGGTCGGGGATCCGGACGCCGTGCCCGAGGTCTGCGTCACCTTCCAGGCGCTGGTGAACCGGCTCGCCGGCGACTTCGAGGTCCATTCTGTCGAGCGTTTCGCCTTCTACGAGATGGCGCGCAGGGCGGCCTATATTGTCGCGACGACGGAATTCCGGCTTTATGGCAATATCATCCTGAAGAAGGGTGTCGTGCATCCGCACGAGATCCATCGGGTCTGACCGCGAGGAGACGGGCGACAGATGCCGGACGAAGAGGAACGGTTCCTTGCTTTTCCAGCGGCGCTGTTATAGCGTGACCTGGTAATTGTTTTTTATCTATAAAAGATCGTGCTGTTGCACCTTGCGGCGTGATCTCCCAGAGGAGGACAGGGTGCATCGAGAGGAGAACCCCATGAGCATTGCAAAATCGCTTCTGTCCCGCCGTGCCTTCACCGTGCTTGCCGGTGCGGCGATGCTGGCTGCCGCCAGCCCTGCCGCCTCGTTCGCGCAGGACGTCACCATCCCGATCATCGTCAAGGACACCACGTCCTTCTACTGGCAGATCGTGCTCGCCGGCGCTCGGGCTGCCGGCAAGGACCTCGGCGTGAACGTTCCGGAACTCGGCGCCCAGTCCGAATCCGACATCAACGGCCAGATCACGATCCTTGAAAATGCGGTTGCCGGCAGCCCGGCAGCCGTCGTCATTTCGCCAACGGAATTCAAGGCGCTCGGCAAGCCGGTCGACGAGGCCGCGAAGTCCGTTCCGATCATCGGCATCGACTCGGGTGCCGATTCTAAGGCCTTCACCTCGTTCCTGACGACGGACAACGTCCAGGGCGGCCGCATCGCCGCCGACGGGCTTGCCGCCGCCATCAAGGAGATGGGCGGCAAGGAAGAGGGCGAGATCGCCATCATCACCAGCCTGCCGGGCGTCGGTTCGCTCGATCAGCGCCGTGAAGGCTTCCTCGACCAGATCGCCACGAAATATCCTGGCTTCAAGGTTGTGGCCGACAAATATGCCGACGGTCAGGCGACGACGGGTCTGAATATGATGACGGACCTCATCACCGCCAATCCGAACCTCGTCGGCGTCTTTGCCTCGAATCTCATCATGGCGCAGGGTGTCGGCCAGGCGATCGCGGAAAACAAGCTCGGCGACAAGATCAAGGTCATCGGCTTCGATTCCGACGAGAAGACGGTCGGTTTCCTCAAGGAGGGCGTTCTCGCCGGGCTCGTCGTGCAGGACCCCTATCGCATGGGTTATGACGGCGTAAAGACGGCGCTCGCCGTCTCGAAGGGCGAGAAGGTCGAGACCTTCGTCGACACCGGCGCCAACCTGGTGACCAAGGCGAACATGGCGGATCCGAAGATCGACGCGCTGCTGAACCCGAAGGTCAACTGAGCCCGCGCATCCTGACAGTATCCGCCCGGGCCCGGCCCGGGCGGACTTTTCGGCCGGAGGAGGATCGACGCCATGAGCAGCCTGGAAGAGCTGAGCCACAGGCATGACGACAGTGCCAGGCTCGCGGAGAGCGCCACCGTCGCGCGCGGCGAGCCGATCCTCGAACTGAAGGGCTTGCAGAAGAAATACGGCCTCGTGGAGGCCCTGAAGCCCGCGACCGTCACGTTCCTGTCCGGCGAGATCCACGCGATCGTCGGCGAGAACGGCGCGGGAAAGTCCACCCTCATCAAGCTTCTGACGGGCGTCATCCGGCGCACCGCCGGCGAAATTCACTGGTGCGGCCATCCGGTGGCACTCGCCACGCCGACGGAGGCGATCGCGCGCGGCATCAATGCCGTGCACCAGGAGGTCGTGCTCTGCCCTGAGCTCTCGGTCGCCGCCAACATGTTCCTCGGCGACGAGCTGAGCCGCTACGGCCTGATGCGAAAGCGCGCCATGGAGAGCGCGGCGCAGGCGGTGCTCGATGATCTCGGCTTCAACCTGCCGGCCGCCGCGCGCCTCGGCAGCCTGACGATCGGCCAGCAACAGCTCGTCGCAACCGCCAAGGCGGCGATGCGCGGCATCCGCTTCCTGATCTTCGACGAGCCGACCGCCTATCTGACACGCCAGGAATCGGCACAGCTCTTCCGGCTCATCCGCCGGCTGAAGGACGAAGGCGTCACCATCGTCTATATCAGCCACCGCATGGAGGAGGTGTTCGAGCTCGCCGACAGGGTCTCGGTGCTGCGCGACGGCACGCATGTCGGCACGCGGCTGATCGGCGAGACGAACGAGGCGGAGCTGATCACCCTGATGATCAATCGCTCGATCGAACAGATCTATCACAAGGAACAGGTGCCGCTCGGCGGCGTGATCCTCGAGACGAAGGCACTGTCCGGTCCGGGTTTCGAGGATGTGTCGCTGCAGGTCCGCGCCGGCGAGATC
>NZ_JAKGBU010000019.1:10297-23151 GCF_021555155.1 Rhizobium alarense | reverse complement strand
GTCCGCGCCGGCGAGATCCTGTGGGACGGCAGGAAGGTCGACATCCGCAGCGAACGTCAGGCGATGGATCTCGGCATCGCGCTGGCGCCCGAAAGCCGGCGCGACCAGGGCCTCTGCCTCAACCTGCCGATCGGCCTCAACATCAACCTGCCGGTCTACGGGCGGTTGTCGAACGGACCGATCATCGGTCGCGTTGCCGAAGCCGCCAATGCGGACAGACAGATCCGAAACCTGAGCGTCAAGACGCCGTCCCGCCGGGTGCTTGCTTCCGCCATGTCGGGCGGCAACCAGCAGAAGATCGTGATCGGCAAATGGCTGAGCCACGGCGCCCGGCTCTTCATCTTCGACGAGCCGACGGTCGGCGTCGACGTCGGCACGAAGGCGGAGATTTACCGGCTGTTCGGGGAACTGCTGAAGCAGGGCGCCGGCATCATCCTGATCTCGTCTTACCTGCCGGAGGTCTACGAGCTGGCCGACCGGCTGCACGTCTTCCGCCAGGGCCGTCTCGTCGCGAGCCACGGCTTCCGCGAGGCGACGCATGAAGACGTGCTGACCGAGGCGATCGGCGTTTGACGGAACAAGAAGAAGCATGAGGGAGGGACGACCATGAGCGTGGAAACCACCGAAAGCGCACCGGCGCCGAAGAAAGGCATGAACATCCTGTTCGGCCTTACCCTTCTCGGCCTGCTGCTGGCGCTGTGGGTCGTGCTCGGCCTGGCGACGGCGAGCTTCTGGACGCCGAACAACATCTCCAACCTGCTGCGGCAGGGTGCGATGACGGCGATCCTCGCGGTCGGCCAGACCTTCGTGATCATTACCGCCGGCATCGATCTGTCGGTCGGTGCCGTGGTCGGCTTCACGAGCGTCATCATCGCCTGGCTCCTGCAGGTCGGCGTGCCGCTCTGGATCGCCATCGTCCTGACGCTGCTGATCGGCGTGGCGATCGGCGCCTTTCACGGCTTCGGCATCGTCCGCATGGGACTGCCGCCCTTCATCATCACGCTTGCCACGCTCACCTCGCTGCGCGGCATCGGGCTGCTCATCACCAACGGTTCGACGATCTCGATCAGCCACGAGGGCTTCACCAATTTCTCGCGCGCCGATTTCCTCGGCGTCCCGAGCCTGTTCTGGATGGTGGTGCTGATCGGCATACCGGCCTTCGTCTTCCTGCACCTGTCGCGCTGGGGGCGCTACCTCTTCGCGGTCGGTTCGAACAGCGAGGCGGCGCGGCTTTCGGGCGTCAATGTCAACCGCACGATCTACCTCGCCTATATCCTCTCCTCGACCTGCGCTGCCTTCGTTGGCCTGCTGCTCGCCTCGCGCATCGGCATCGGCAATGCGACACAGGCGGAGGGCTGGGAGCTGCAGGCGATCGCTTCCTCGGTCATCGGCGGCACCAGCCTGTTCGGTGCCGTCGGCTCCGTGCACGGGCCGTTGCTCGGCGCCTTCATCCTAGCAACGATCAACAACGGCGCGAACCTCCTGAACGTCAACTCGTTCTGGCAGCGCATCATCACCGGCCTGCTGATCATCGTCATCGTCTATTTCGACCAGCTTCGCCGGCGCGGCAGCCGGTAGCGCGGGTGCGGGGAGTTCCCATGAAAGCCATCGTCTGCATCGAACCGGGCCGGCTGGAACTTGCCGAGCGGCCCGGCCCGGGCGCTCCGCCTTCCGGCTGGGTCCGCCTCGCCGTCTCCCATGTCGGCATCTGCGGCACCGACTACCACATCTACGAGGGCAAACACCCCTTCCTTCAATATCCGCGCATCATGGGCCATGAGATCTCGGCCCGTGTTCTGGAAGCGCCCGCCGGCTGCGGTCTGGCGGCCGGCGATGCGGTTGTGGTGAACCCCTATATTTCCTGCGGCACCTGCGTCGCCTGCCGAAAGGGCAAGCCCAACTGCTGCGTCGCGATCCGCGTGCTCGGTGTCCATACCGACGGTGCCTTCTGCGAGGAGATCGCGATGCCGGTGGAAAACCTCTATCCGGCCGATGGCCTCGGCGCCGAGGCCGCCGCGACCGTCGAGTTCCTGGCGATCGGCGCGCACGCCGTGCGCCGCGCCGCCATTTCTGCCGGGGCCCGCGCGCTGGTCATCGGCGCCGGGCCGATCGGCCTCGGCACGGCGCTCTTCTCGCGCATTGCCGGTCACGCGGTGACGCTGCTCGACACGTCCGACGAGCGGCTCGCCGCGGCGCGCGCGACGCTCGGCTTCGACGACGGCATCGTCGCGAAGGGCGATGTCGCGGCGGCGGTCTCGGCGGTGACCGGCGGTGAAGGTTTCGACGTGGTCTTCGACGCGACCGGCTATGCCGGTTCGATGCAGGCGGCCTTCGCCTTCGTCGCGCATGGCGGCTCGCTGGTCCTCGTCAGCGTCGTGAAGGACGACATCACCTTTTCCGATCCCGAATTCCACAAGCGGGAAATGACGCTGGTCGCCAGCCGCAACGCGACGCGGCCGGATTTCGAGCACGTCATGGCGTCGATCCGGGCGGGACTGGTGCCGGTCGGGGCACTGCTGACGCACCGCACGACACTTGCCGGCGCGGTGGATGACCTGCCGCGCTGGGCGACCGAGAAACAGGGGCTGATCAAGGCGGTGATCGCCATTGGCGGCTGAATGTTCGCAATCGGGGCCCCGATCGGGCGCGCGGCTGTTTATCTCCGCGAAAGGCTTGAGGCGTAGGCTCGCAAATGATGAACGTGCCTCGGCTTCCTGTTGCTCCGCAACGAAAACGTGATAGTCTTTTTCGCAGTTGCGGAAACCGGACTTCGACACGTGCGTTTCTCGGTCGCCAGCTCTGCGGCCGCCCGGTGAAGATCACGAGGTAACGCGTCTCATGTATTATCAGCTTTATGAAATGAACCACGCGATGATGGCGCCCTGGCGGGCGGTCGCGGACCAGATGCGGCTCGCTCTGCGCAATCCGCTGAACCCGATCTCCCACACCTATTTCGGACGAACGATGGCCGCGGGCCTGGAGGTCTTCGAGCGCACGACTCGTCGCTACGGCAAGCCGGAATTCGACCTTCCGGAAACGGTCGTCGACGGCCAGACCGTATCCGTACACGAGAAGATCGTCTGGCAGCGACCCTTCTGCAACCTCATCCATTTCGAGCGCTGCCTGCCCGCGGGCCACCGGCGCGATCCGAAGATCCTCGTCGTTGCGCCGATGTCGGGACATTACGCCACCCTGCTGCGCGGCACCGTGGAGGCGCTGCTTCCGGGCGCCGAGGTCTATATCACCGACTGGATCGACGCTCGCATGGTGCCGCTCTCCGACGGTGCTTTCGACCTCGACGACTTCATCGACTATGTCATCGCCATGCTGCACGCGCTGGGGCCTGACACCCATGTCGTTGCCGTTTGCCAGCCCTCCGTGCCCGTGCTCGCGGCGGTCGCGCTGATGGAGGAGGACAACGATCCGCTCTCGCCGTCGTCCATGACGCTGATGGGTGGGCCGATCGACACGCGCGTCAATCCAACGGCGGTCAACAAGCTCGCCGAAGAGCGCCCGATCGACTGGTTCCGCGACAATGTCATCATGGCGGTGCCGTGGCCGCAGCCGGGCTTCATGCGCATGGTCTATCCGGGCTTCCTGCAGCTGTCGGGCTTCATGTCGATGAACCTCGACCGCCACCTGGTCGCCCACAAGGAATTCTTCGCCCATCTGGTGAAGAACGACGGAGACGCGGCCGAGAAGCACCGCGATTTCTACGACGAATATCTCGCCGTCATGGACATGACCGCCGAGTTCTATCTGCAGACGGTCGAGACCGTGTTCATCAAACATGCGCTGCCGAAGGGCGAGATGGTGCACCGCGGGCGGCGCGTCGACACGACGGCGATTCGCAAGGTCGCGCTGCTGACCGTCGAGGGCGAGAACGACGACATTTCCGGCGTCGGTCAGACCAAGGCCGCGCAGACGATCTGCACGAACATCCCCGAGGGAATGCGCTTGCACTACATGCAGCCGGATGTCGGCCATTACGGCGTTTTCAACGGCTCGCGGTTCCGCCGCGAGATTGCGCCGCGCATCCTGTCCTTCGTCGCCGAACACGGCCGCAACGCCCGGCCGGTGCCGCGCGTCATCAAGGGCGGCAAGGCGGCCGGCGGCAAGTAGCCGGCCGATTTCCCCGCGCGTTTTCAGGGATTTGTCCGATTCGCTCGGGGAAATCCTTGAAGCACCGGCGCGGTCCTCCCACATCGAAAGCAACGGGCGCCACGGTGGCTGCCCGCCGAATGTGAGGAAGATGAGAAATGAACCAGTCAGCTCTGATACGTCCGGACTGGACGCCGGCGACCATCGCCCTGATGGTGCTGGGTTTCGTGGTCTTCTGGCCGCTGGGCCTCGCCATGCTCGCCTACATCCTGTTCGGGGAGCGTCTCAAGGGTTTCAGGAAGGATGCGAACGAAGCCGCCGACGGCTTCTTCGACGCGTTCAAGCGTAAGGGCGGTGCCTGCCGCCGCCGCGCCTATCATCGCTATTCGACCGGCAACGTCGCCTTCGACGACTGGCGCGATGCGGAACTGAAGCGTCTGGAGGAAGAGCGTCATAAGCTCGACGAGATGCGCGAGGAATTCGACGCCTATGTCCGCGAGTTGCGCAAGGCAAAGGACCAGGACGAGTTCGACCGCTTCATGCGCGAGCGTCGCTCCGGCGGTCCCGGATCGGTTCCGGGTTTTCCGGCCAACTGATCGCGTTCTCCCGATGATGGAGCAAGGCAGCCGGCGCCCCTCGGGGCGTCGGCTTTTCCATGCGGATGTCGGTGCAGACCGGCTCTTCCGTCGCACGCATGCCCGGCGAATCGGCTAAGGATGGGCCATGTTCTCCTCGTTTCGAAAACCGCGCCGCGCGCTGAAGGCGCCGCCGCCGCCCGAGACGCGACAGGTTCATGTCGCGGGCCGGAGCCTGCCGCTGACGATCCGGCGTCATGCCCAGGCGACGCGGCTGACGCTGCGCATCGAACCCGGCGGCCGGGCCCTGCGCATGACCGTGCCGGTCGGCGTGCCGGCGCGCGAGGTCGAGGATTTTCTTGCCCGGCACCAGGGGTGGCTGACGACGCGGCTTGCGAAGTTCCGGTCGACACAGGCGCTCGGGCATGGCGGTCACGTCTTCCTGCGCGGGGTGGCCCATCGCATCGAGGCGACCGGTCGTCTGCGCGGCCTGACGGAGTCGGTGCACGTGGATGGCGAGGCGGTGCTGCGCGTCAGCGGCATGGAGGACCATCTGCCGCGTCGCATCGCCGAGTTTCTCAAGAAGGAAGCGCGCCTCGACCTCGAGCGACTGGTGGCCGTCCATGCGGGACGCATCGGGCGAAAGGTGAAGTCGCTCACCTTCCGCGACACGCGCAGCCGTTGGGGTTCCTGCTCGGCCGACGGCGCGCTCTCGTTCTCCTGGCGGATCGCCATGGCGCCGCCGCATGTGATTGACTATCTCGCCGCCCATGAGGTGGCGCATCTCGCGGAGATGAACCACAGCCCGGCCTTCTGGGCGCTCTGCGCAAAGCTTTGCCCCGGGACGGAGGAGGCGAAGCGGTGGCTGAAGCGCAACGGCTCGATGCTGCACGCGATCGATTTCGACTGAGTCCGGCCCCTGGCCTCAGCGCCGGCGCAACGCATCCTCGATCTTGCGGTCGGTATTGTACTGGCCGAGCGCGTAGACCGCCCAGATCGCCGCGGGCAGCCAGCCGATCAGCGTGATCTGCAGGATCAGGCAGATGATGCCGGCAATCGGACGCCCGATCGTGAAAAAGACGAGGAAGGGGAGTAGGATGGCGATGATCAGCCGCATGGAATGTCCTTTCGTTTCCGGCGTCTGATATAGGCGCGCCGGGGCGTCGGCCAAGGGCGGCGCTTGCGCGCGTCCGCGATGGCCGTCTTTCGGCTCGACTCTTTTGTAGTTTCATGCGACTTGCGTCATCATGCGAACCGACATCAAGATCTGCGGACTGAAGACCGAGGCGGCCGTGAAAAGCGCCGTCGCCGGGGGCGCGAGCCATATCGGCTTCATCTTCTTCCCGAAGAGCCCGCGCAACATCGAGCCGGCGGATGCGGCCGCACTGGCCGATCCGGTGCGCGGCAAGGTCCGGATCGTCGCCGTGACGGTGGATGCGGACAATGACCTGCTGGACGAGATCGTCGACCAGCTGCACCCCGACATCCTGCAGCTTCACGGCAGGGAGAGCCCGGAGCGGGTTCTGAACGTCAAGGCCGTCTACGGCCTTCCGGTCATGAAGGCGCTTTCGATCCGCGAGGCGGCCGACCTGAAGACGATCGAGCCCTATATCGGCATCGCCGACCGGTTCCTGCTCGATGCCAAGCCGCCGGCCGGGTCCGATCTGCCGGGCGGCAACGGCGTCGCCTTCGACTGGACGCTTCTCGGGGCGCTTGACGACGGCGTCGATTACATGCTTTCCGGTGGATTGAACAAGGACAATGTCGGCGAGGCGCTGGCGATCACGGATGCACCGGGCGTCGATGTCTCCTCCGGCGTCGAAAGCGCGCCGGGCGTCAAGGACGTCGCCATGATCGAAGCCTTTTTTGATGCTACGCGATTGGCGACTCGCCAGACAGCGGCCGCAGGGAGAAACACGTGAACCAGGCACCCAACCTCAATTCGTTCCGCGAGGGACCGGATGAAGACGGCCGTTTCGGCATTTTCGGCGGTCGTTTCGTCGCCGAAACCCTGATGCCGCTGATCCTCGATCTCGAGGCGAAGTGGAACGAGGCGAAGACCGATGCCGCTTTCCAGGCCGAACTGCAGCACCTCAACACGCATTACACCGGCCGTCCGAGCCCGCTCTATTTCGCCGAGCGGCTGACGGCCGAACTCGGCGGCGCGAAGATCTACTTCAAGCGCGACGAGCTGAACCATACGGGCTCGCATAAGATCAACAACTGCCTCGGCCAGATCCTGCTCGCCAAGCGCATGGGCAAGACCCGTATCATCGCCGAGACGGGCGCCGGCCAGCACGGCGTTGCCTCCGCAACCGTCGCCGCTCGGTTCGGCCTCCCCTGCGTCGTCTACATGGGGGCCACAGACGTCGAGCGCCAGGCGCCGAACGTCTTCCGGATGAAGCTGCTCGGCGCCGAGGTGAAGCCGGTCACGGCCGGCCACGGCACGCTGAAGGACGCCATGAACGAGGCACTGCGCGACTGGGTCACCAATGTCGACGACACCTATTACATGATCGGCACCGCTGCCGGTCCGCATCCCTATCCGGAAATGGTGCGCGAGTTCCAGTCGGTGATCGGCAAGGAGGCCAGGGAGCAGATCCTGGCCGCCGAGGGCCGGCTTCCCGACCTGATCATCGCGGCCGTCGGCGGCGGTTCCAACGCGATCGGCCTGTTCCATCCATTCCTCGACGACAAGGAGGTCTCGATCGTCGGCGTCGAGGCGGGCGGCAAGGGCCTGGACGGCGAGGAGCATTGCGCCTCGCTCACCGCCGGCTCGCCGGGCGTGCTGCACGGCAACCGCACCTATCTGCTGCAGACCGCCGACGGGCAGATCAAGGAAGGCCATTCCATCTCGGCCGGCCTCGACTATCCGGGCATCGGTCCGGAACATTCCTGGCTCAAGGACGCCGGCCGCGTCGAATATGTGCCGATCATGGACGACGAGGCGCTCGCGGCCTTCCAGGTGCTCACCCGCGTCGAAGGCATCATCCCCGCGCTGGAGCCGAGCCACGCGCTCGCCGAGGTGATCAAGCGCGCGCCGAAGATGGGCAAGGACCAGATCATCGTGATGAACCTCTGCGGCCGTGGCGACAAGGACATCTTCACCGTCGGCAAGATCCTCGGCATGGAGCTCTAAGATGACCGCACGCATGGACAAACGTTTTGCGGATATTGCGGCCGAAGGCCGCCCGGCCCTCGTCACCTATTTCATGGCGGGTGATCCGGACTATGCGAGCTCGCTGGAAATCATGAAGGCGCTGCCCCGCGCCGGCGCCGATGTCATCGAGCTCGGCATGCCCTTTTCCGATCCGATGGCCGACGGGCCGTCGATCCAGCTGGCGGGCCAGCGGTCGCTGAAGGGTGGCCAGACGCTCGCCAAGACGCTGCGGATGGCGCGGGACTTCCGGACCGGCGATGCGGACACGCCGATCGTGCTGATGGGGTACTACAATCCGATCTACATCTACGGCGTCGACCGTTTCCTGGACGACGCGATCGCCGCCGGCATCGACGGCCTGATCGTCGTCGATCTGCCACCGGAAATGGACGACGAACTCTGCATCCCGGCCGTCGCAAGGGGGATCAACTTCATTCGGCTCGCGACGCCGACGACGGACGACAAGCGCCTGCCGACCGTGCTGCGCAACACGTCCGGCTTTGTCTACTATGTCTCGATGAACGGCATCACCGGCTCGGCGCTGCCGGACCCCTCGCTGATTTCCGGCGCCGTGGGCCGCATCAAGAAGCACACCCGCCTCCCTGTCTGCGTCGGCTTCGGCGTGAAGACGGCGGAACACGCCCGCGCCATCGGCGCGTCGGCCGACGGGGTCGTCGTCGGCACGGCAATCGTCAACCAGATCGCATCCAGCCTGACGGCGGACGGCCAGGCGACCGCGGCGACCGTCGCCGGCGTCGAAGCGCTGGTCGGCAGCCTTGCCTCGGGCGTGCGCGCCTCGCGCCTTGCGGCAGCGGAGTGACATTCCCACATGGGGATGCGATGAATTCGGGAGTCTTTAGACCGTGAACTGGATCACAAACTACGTTCGGCCCAAGATCAACTCGATGCTGGGCCGCCGGGAAGTTCCGGAAAACCTCTGGATCAAGTGCCCGGAAACCGGCGAGATGGTGTTTCACCGCGATCTCGAGGAAAACAAGTGGGTCATCCCGGCCTCGGGCTACCACATGAAGATGCCGGCCGTGGCACGGCTCAGGGATCTCTTCGACGACGGCGTCTACGAATCCCTGCCGCAGCCGAAGGTGGCGCAGGATCCGCTGCGTTTCCGCGATTCCAAGAAGTATGTCGACCGCCTGCGCGACAGCCGGGCGAAGACCGAGCTCGAGGATACGATCGTCGCCGGCCTCGGCCGGGTGCGCGGCGTCAAGCTGGTCGCCGTCGTGCATGAATTCAACTTCATGGGCGGCTCGCTCGGCATTGCTGCCGGCGAGGCGATCGTCAAGGCCTTCGAACGCGCGGTCGCCGAGAAGTGCCCGCTCGTCATGTTCCCCGCCTCCGGCGGCGCGCGCATGCAGGAGGGCATCCTGTCGCTGATGCAGCTTCCGCGCACGACCGTTGCCGTCGAGATGCTGAAGGAAGCCGGCCTGCCCTACATCGTGGTGCTGACCAACCCGACGACGGGCGGCGTGACGGCGTCCTATGCGATGCTCGGCGATGTCCATCTGGCCGAGCCCGGCGCGGAGATCTGCTTCGCCGGCAAGCGCGTCATCGAGCAGACGATCCGCGAAAAGCTGCCGGAAGGCTTCCAGACGTCGGAATACCTGCTGGAACACGGCATGGTCGACCTGGTGGTGAAGCGCCACGACATCGCCGAGACGCTTGCCCGCCTCCTGAAGATCCTGATGAAGAAGCCGGCCGTCGAGGCAAAACCCAAGGCGTCCGGCAACGGCGTCGCTGCCATCGCCGCAAGCACCTGATCCGGAGACCTGCCATGGAGGCGGCGGAAACGACCGAGGCGGGGCGCGAGATCGAGAAGCTGCTGGCCCTTCATCCGAAGGGCTTCGACCTCTCGCTGCATCGCATCACCCGTCTGCTCGCGGCGCTCGGCGACCCGCACACGCGGCTGCCGCCGGTCATCCACGTGGCAGGCACCAACGGCAAGGGGTCGGCCGCCGCCTTCAGCCGTGCGATCCTCGAGGCGGCGGGCTTGAGTGTTCACGTCCACACCTCGCCGCACCTCGTCAACTGGCATGAGCGCTACCGGCTGGGCGTGAAGGGCGGTCGCGGCCAGCTGGTGGCTGATGCCGTGCTCGCCGATGCGGTGCGCCGCGTCGCGCATGCCAATGCCGGGGAGGCGATCACCGTCTTCGAGATCCTGACGGCCGTCACCTTCCTGCTCTTTGCGGAGCATCCGGCGGATGCGGCGGTGATCGAGGTCGGGCTCGGCGGTCGTTTCGACGCCACCAACGTCATCGCCCGGCCGGCCTGCACCGTCATCATGCCCATTTCGCTCGATCACCAGGCCTATCTCGGCGACCGCGTCGAACTGATCGCCGCCGAGAAGGCGGGCATCATGAAGCGCGGCGCGCCCGTCGTGATCGGCCATCAGGAGGAAGAGGCGGCGCGCACGGTCCTCATCGAGACCGCCGAGCGCCTCGCTTGCCCGCACGCGGTCTACGGGCAGGAATTCCTCGCTTACGAGGAATTCGGGCGGCTGGTCTATCAGGACGAGTTCGGTCTGCACGATCTGCCGCTGCCGCGCCTGCCGGGCCGGCACCAGTATGCCAATGCGGCTGCGGCGATCCGCGCCGTCAAGGCGGCCGGCTTCGCGGTCTCCGACGCTGCCATCGAACGGGCGCTTGTCTCCGTCGAATGGCCGGGCCGACTGCAGAAGCTGACCGACGGGCTTCTGGCGCGGCTTGCCCCGCGCGGCTCGGAAATCTGGGTCGACGGCGGACACAATCCCGGTGCCGGGCAGGTGATCGCCGAAACCATGGCGACCTTCGAGGAGCGTGACCCGCGCCCGCTCTTCCTCATCACCGGCATGATCAACACGAAGGATCCACGCGGCTATTTCGACGCGTTCCGCGGCATCGCCGAACGGGTGTTCACCGTGCCGATCCGCGGTTCGGATGCAGGCCTCGACCCGGTCGCGCTTGCGGGAGACGCGGAGGACGCGGGGCTCGACGCGGAACCGCTCCTAACCGTCGCGGATGCGCTCGCGGCGGTTGGCCGCGTCGTCGACGAGGACAGGGTCGTGCCGCGAATCCTGATCGGGGGCTCGCTCTATCTCGTCGGTGATGTGCTTGCCGACAACGGCACCCCGCCCAAATGAAAAGCCCGGCGCGTGGCCGGGCTCATTGCCGGAACCGTCGAGGGATCGTCAGGCCGCTGTCGTCGAGATCCAGGAGGACAGGGCCGTCTTCGGCGCTGCACCAACCTTGATGTCGGCCACTTCGCCGCCCTTGAAGACCGCGAGCGTCGGGATCGAGCGCACGCCGAACTGTGCCGCGAGTTCCGGATTCTCGTCGATGTTGAGCTTGGCGACCTTCACCTTGCCGGCCATCTCGGCCGAGATCTCTTCCAGAGCCGGGGCGATCATCTTGCACGGGCCGCACCATTCGGCCCAGAAATCCACAACGACGGGTTCGGCGGAATTCAGGACTTCGGTCTGGAAATTGGACTTGTCGACTTTCACGGTAGCCATGAGGGGCTGCTCCTTGGTGATCAAATGTTGATTGTCATGTGAGGACGGCCCGCGTCCGTTTCAATGCACGGTATCTCACTTTGTCGCGAGTTCGGCAAGGCTGGCGGAGAGCATCGCGTCGGGGAGCCAGTACACCGCCGGGCCCTCCGTATAGATCAGTCCGCAGCGGACCGGACGTCCGGGATAGAGCGGCGCGAGGATGGCGCGGTAGATCGCAAGCTGCGCGCGATGCTCGAAGGGGATGGCATCGAGGCTGGCGGGCGGCAGTCGGTTGGTCTTGAAATCGACGATCTCCACCGCCTCGCCGGTCGTCGCCATGCGGTCGATGCGGCCGGAGACGGCATAGTCCGCCCGCCCGAGCGTCAGTGTGCCCATGATGGAGACCTCGGCCCGCGCCGTCGCCGCAAAGATCGGCGCGAGCGACGGGTCGTCCATCACCGCCGTCGCCGAGGCGATGAGCGCGGCGCGCTCCGCGGCCGGCCAGCCCTGCGCCGCGCGGTCCAGATAGCGGCGCGCCGCCGCCTGCCGCTCGCCGGCCGGCAGCGTCGGAAGGATCTGCAGAAAACGGTGCAGCAGGCGGCCCCTTTCGGCCGCCCGCGACGAGCCCGTTCCCCTCGCGAAGAGGGCGGAGGGAACGATGAGGTCGGCGCCGGAGGTGTCGACGACGGCGGCGGCACCCGACGGGCTCAACGGTCGCGGCAGGTTGCGCTGGGGCGGCAACGGCCGGCCGAGCGTTTCGGGCAGCGGCGCGGCGGGATCGATCTGCCGTTCCGGCAGGCGGTTGGCGGCCGGAGCGCGTGACCCCGCCTCGCGCCACCTGAGGCCGTTCCATCGATCCGCTCCGGCGGAAAACGCCGTTTCGCTGCAGCGCGACTCGTCGGCGGAAAGGGCGCTGACGATCATCGCGTGCCAGGTGTCCGGGTTTTCGCGCTGGCCGCGGTAGCCGCAGACCACGAGCCGGTCCGCCGCGCGCGTCATCGCGACATAGAGCAGCCGGCGATACTCCTCCTCCGCGGCGCTGCGGAGCTCTGCCGCATCGGCGTCGGTCACGCTGTTGGCCAGCGCCTTGAGCGGCAGCCAGACGGGAAAGCCGCCATGCTCCCCGTCGACGAAGCGAAGATGCGGCATGTGCGTCGCGTTGAAGGCCTTGCCGCCGCTGTCGACGAGGAAGACGACCGGCGCTTCCAGTCCCTTCGCGGCGTGCACGGTCATGATGCGCACCTCGTCGCGTCCCTTGTCCTGCTCGCGCTTGACGGTTGGCGCCTCCATATCGAGCGTCGACAGGAAGGCCTGCAGCCCGGGAAGGCCCGTCTCTTCCTGCTCGAGCGCAAAGGTCAGGAATTCGTCGAGGATCTCGCCCGCCTCGTGGCCGAGCCGCGCCAGCAGCCGCCGCCGCCCGCCTTGCGCACCGAGGATACGGGCATAGAAGTCGTGAACCGGAAGCCGCGACGAGGCCGTGATGAAGCCCTCCAGCCGGTCCGTGACGGCGGCCAGGTTCGGCTCGGCCGCGGCC
>NZ_JAKGBU010000019.1:0-10197 GCF_021555155.1 Rhizobium alarense | reverse complement strand
TGAGCAGCGTCTCCTCGTCGAGGTCGAAAAACGGGCTCTTCAGGAGCGCGGCGAGCGACAGGCTGTCTTCCGGCAGCAGCGCGAAACGCCCGAGCGCCATCAGGTCCTGCACGGCGATGTGGCGGGTCAGCACCTGCCGGTCGGCGCCCGCGACAGGAATGCGGTGGCGCTGCTTCAGGGTCCGGGTGAGGGCCGTGACGAAGGCGTCGCGCTTGCGCACCAGCACGATCACGTCGCCCGGCGTCATCGGACGCGTCACGCCCTTTTCCGTCACGGTTTCGCGGCCGAGCCACGCGGCAAGCGTATCGGCGATGCGGCGGGCCAGCACGTTGACGGGCGAGGCCTCGGGCACCGCGTCGAAGGGCGCCGTCCAGTCGTCCTCGTCGCCTGCGGGGCCGGCGGCGATCATCTCCCAGAGATCGACCACGCCCGGCTCCCGGCCGCGGTTGGAGGCGTGCACCACGCCGTCGCCGGACGCACCCAGTCCGCGCGCATTGGCGGGGGACGCGAACACCTGGTCGACGGCCGACAGCACGTCGCGCGTCGAGCGGAAGGAAAGGAGCAGCCGGATCGGATGGAAGGCGATCGCCGCCGCCCGGGCGCGTCGCTCGGCAGTGCGGCCCTCCTCGGCGAAACGCTCCGGCCTGGCGCCCTGGAAGGAGTAGATGGATTGCTTCTCGTCGCCCACCGCAAAGAGCGTGCGCTGTCCGGCATGGGGTCCTTCGCCGGCGAAGAAGTCTTCCGTCAGCGCGCGGACGATCTCCCACTGGCGCGGGCTCGTATCCTGCGATTCGTCGACCAGCACGTGGTCGATGCCGCGGTCGAGCTTGTAGTGCACCCAGGCACTGACGCCGCTCCGCGTCAGCAGCTCTGCCGTCTTCTCGATCAGGTCGTCGAAATCGAGCTGGCTGCGGCTCTTCTTGATGTCGTCGTAGTCGCCGATCAGCCGGTCGGCGATGACGAGGGCGGCGCGGGTTGCCTCGAAGGTCCGCAGGCGTCGCAGCCGGTCCTCGCTGGCGGCGACATGCGCCTGCGCCGCCGCCAGCGCCGCCTCGAGATGCGGCGCGGCGTCCTCCTTCAGCTTCTTCGAGAGAAAGGCCCGGTCGAGCTTCGCCGGTGCCCCGGCCTTGGTGAAGAACAGGTCGACGAGCGCCTGCCGCCGTCCGGCCGCATCCGCCATCCGCGGCACCGCCACCAGCGCCGCCGCATTCTGCTTCACGGTCTCGCTGCCGAGCGATGCGGCAAGCGACAGGTAGCCGTCGAGCAGCGGACCGGCGAGCCCGTCGAGCGGCCAGTAGGAAGACAGGATCGCCGCTTCGTCCTCCTGCGGTCCGAGTTCCAGCCGACGGCGCAGGTCCGCAGCCGCGCCGCCGGTCCCGCCCGCGGCCTGGAGATAGGCCCGCAGCGCCTCGCGCTTGCCGACGATCTCGCCGATCAGGCGTTCCAGCCCGGTGTCGTCGGCGATGTCGAGCACGGCGGCGAAGGCCTCGGCCAGCGCCGCATCCTCTTCGGCGACCGTCGCGGTCAGCAGTGTCCGGCGCGCATCGGCAAGCAGGATCGCCGCCGCGCGGTCGTCGAGCACCGAGAAATGGCCGGCGACATTCGCCTCCAGCGGAAACTGGTGCAGGATCGCCTCGCAAAAGGCATGGATCGTCTGGATCTTCAGTCCGCCCGGCGTCTCCAGCGCCTTGGCGAAGAGCCGGCGCGCCGCCTGGAGCTTGATGCGGTCGGGCCAGGTGCCTTCGACGGCCGCGACCCGCTCGGAGAGCGTCTCGTCCGAAAGCGTCGCCCATTCGGCGAGCCGGTCGAAGATGCGGTTCGACATTTCCGAGGCGGCGGCCTTCGTATAGGTGAGGCAGAGGATCGCCGAGGGCCGGCAGCCGGCGAGCAGCAGCCGGATGACGCGCTGGGTCAGCACGTGCGTCTTGCCCGACCCGGCATTGGCGGAAACCCAGGCCGAGGCGTCCGGATCCGAGGCGGCGGCCTGTCGGATCGCGGTCCAGCTCAGCCAGTCGGCCGGATCGTCGGAACGGGGGCGGTCCGGCTCAGCCATCCTCGACCTCCTCGCCGTCTTCCGCCGTCGACCATTCCGCGACGCGGGCGAGATGGTCGTATTCGCCGCCGTAGTCCCGTTCCTTCTCCGGAACGACGCGAGAGGCGAAGCCGAGCGAACCGTCCGTCAACCGCTGCAGCAGCTTCTCGAGTTCGGCCCGCGCATCGACGCCGAGGTCGAGGGCGGACTTGAAGGTGCTGCCCGCTGCCGTGCGGATCTCGCCGTCGACCCGTTCCGATGCGAAGCGCTCCCCGGGCTTGAGCCGGACATAGACGAGCGATGCGGGCTCGCAGGGATCGATCCCCTTGAAGCCGCCGCCGGCCAGCGCCGCCGCTTCCAGTGCAAGCTGCGGGTCGAGCAGCGTGCGCGCCACCTTGAGCGAGGGAGAGGAACCCGTCTTGTAGTCGATGATGTCGGCCCGACCGTCGGCAAGCAGGTCGATCCGGTCGGCGATGCCGGTGAGCCTGATCTCCCCCACCGTCAGCGGCAGCGAGGCCGGCACTTCCGTCAGGCTCCGTTTGACCGTCCCTGCCCGTGCGAGGTGCCAGCGCACGAAGGCATCGGCGACGGCACGGAAGCGGGGCCGCCAGACCGCGTCCACATGCGGCGGCAGGCCGGCCTTTTCGAATTCCTCCGCGAGGATCGTACGCACGTGCAGCAGGGGATCGCCGCCTTGCCCTTCCTCGCGCACGAAGCGGTCGACGATGCGGTGGTAGAGCGTGCCGCGTTCGGCAACCCCCGGTTCGAGGTTGAAGGGCGCCACCGGATGGAGGCGCAGCACGCGGTGGGCATAAACGGCATAGGGGTCGCGGCGCAGCCGACCGACCTCGCTGAAGGAGTAGCTCTTCGGCTGAAGCGCAGCCGGCGGCCGCGGCTCCGGACGTTTCGCCGGGGCGAGCGGCGCGGCGGCGTCCAGCATCCCGGCCCAGGCGGCAAGCCTCGCCCCGCGCCGTCGCATCGCGGCCGCGACGTCGTCCCCCACCACGGCGACAAGCCGTTGCAGCCAGCGCGAGGCGACGGTCGGCGCGGTGCCGCTCCTGAGCGACCGGCTGAAGACGACGTTCGGGCTGGCGGCCGCCATCTGGAAATCGTGCCCGAGCTGGCCGATCCGCCGTTCGGGGGGCTCGAGGCCGATCGCGATCTTCATGGTGCGGGAGAGGAAGGCGTCGTTGCTGGTCTGGCCAGGCCACGTTCCTTCGTTGAGCCCGCCGATGACGACCGTGTCGACATGCTGCAGGCGCGACTCCAGTGCACCGAAAATGAACACGCGCGGATGGCGCATCGCGCGCGGCTTGATCATCTGCCCCGCCGCAAGCGCTTCCAGGAGATCGCACCACTGCGGCCCGTCCACGTCGATCGCGCCGTCCGTTTCCATGACGGCCTTGAGCAGGCCGGCAAGCCCGTCGCCCGCTTCGCCCGACCAGAGCGTCGCAAGGTTGCCGTCGGCGTCGGCGGCAAGCGCCTCGAGCGTGCGCCCCGTGCGGTCGGCCCAGTCGCCGAGCGGCAGGGCCCGGCTGAGCCGGCGTCCGCTCGCCACCCGGCCGAAGAGCGCGCCCGCAAGCGGTTCCACCGCCCAGCCGAGCGCTTCGGCAACGCGCCGGCCGGCCGCGATGTCGTCGGGCGAAAGCGACTGCCGCCATTCCGGCGGCTTGCGATCCGCCGCGTGCCGTTCGACGGCGGCGTCGAACAGCGTTTCGAGCGATGCGACGTCTGCCTCCGCCGTTCCGCCCCGCAGGGTCAGGAGCTCGACGGCGCGCGCGCCGCGCTGCACCGCGTCCGCCGGGAGCCCGAGCCGCAGCAGCGGATGTTTGAGCAGCCCGGCGAGCGGCACGGGATCGCCCGGGCGGAGCGTCGCCTCGAGAAGCAGCCGCAGCAGTTCCCCCTGCGGCGTCGCGAGAAGCGCCGTGCCGGCCGAGTCGTCGGCCTCGATGCCGAAGCGCATCAGTTCGGCCGCTACCCGCCGCGCCAGCTTGCGGTCCGGCGTGATCAGCGCCGCCTGCCGGTCCTCGCTGCCGTCGAGCGCGAGCCGCAGCGCGATCGCGATGGCCGTCGCCTCCTCCCGTTCGTTCGCCGCCTCGAGAAGCGTCACGGTCCCGAAGGCTGCTGCCGCTGCCGCGTCGTCGGGCGCAGTCGCCGTGTCGTTCCAGCCGGCCGTCGCATGGGCGGGCAGCAGGGCGCGCGACAGCAGCGCGTTGCGGGCCGCGATATCGGGGGAGGGCGTGCCGATCGGCAGGACGTCCCGCCGCGCGAGGCCGAGCTGTTTGAGCAGGCGGTAGAGGCCGTATTGCGGATGGCCGCGGGAGGCGGCCTCCTGCGAGTCCCCGCCGCTCAACGGATCGCAGGCGATCAGCTCCCATTCCGCATCGCTCATGTCGAGATCGAGGCCCGGCAGCACGACGGCGCCGTTCGCCGACTGCGCCACCGCCTGGATCAGCCGGGCGGTGGCCGGGATGGAGCCTGTCGAGCCGGCGACGATCACCGGCCGGTCCGTTTCGCGGCGCCTGTGCCGTTCCGTCTCGGCATGGAGCGTCGCATTGCGGCGGATCGCCGGCGAGGACCGGTTGAGCTCCCCGAGCCGCGCCGGCCAGAAGGCGCTTGCGATCCTCAGGAAGGCGAGCGTCATCTGCCACCAGAGCGCATGGTCGGCCGCATCGAGCCGGTCGAGCGCTTCCCAGGAAACCTCCTCCGTCTCGACCGCGTCGATGAGTTCGGCGAGGTTGCGCGCGAGCCACACGGCGTCGGCCGGGCTTGCCGGCGCCACAAGCGGGCTTTCGGAATGCACGTCGAGGATCGCCGCCGGCAGGGCGTTCCGCCAGGCGAGCACCAACCGGGCGAGCTCGATCAACCGGGCGGGGCCGGAGAGCGGTTCGGCAAGCTCCGGCGTGTCCGGTTCCGCCGCGTCGAAGAAGCCGCTGTCCTCGTCTGTCTCGCCGAGTGGCCGGATGACGGGAAGGATGGCGGACCGGCCGCCGAGTGCATCGACGAATTCCGAGCGCAGCACGCGGGCCGCGCGCCGCGTGGGCACGTAGACCGTCACATCGGCGAGCCTAAGCGGTTCGTCCGGGTCGTAGCGGAAACCCGGCACGAGATCGCCGGCCAGCAGCGCACCGGCGAGCGTGCGCAGGAAGGGCAGACCGGCAGCGATCGAGAAAATTGCGCCGGCGCGGGCGGGCGCCATGTCAGGCCGCTCCGGCAGGCGTGCCGATCACGGCTTCCGCTGCCGGCAGCGCGTCGGGCGTGCCGACGGTGATCCAGCGGCCCGCCATCATCATGCCGAACAGCCGTCCCCTTTCGATCGCACGGTCGAAATAGATGTTGAGGTTGAAGGCGTCCGCCGGCGCGTCGTCGAGCAGCGCCGGCATCATGGCGATGGCGCCGGCATAGACGACGGGGCGCCCATATCCCTCCCTGTGGCGCATCAGTCGTCCCTCCGCATCCATCGAGAAATCGTTGCGCCCGTTATGGCCGGTCGTGCGCTCGATGTCGACGCAGAGCAGCGCCATGTCCATGCGGGTCCGGTCGAAGAAGCGGCCGAGGCGGGCAAGGTTGCTGTCCGCGCCCGTTGCATCGCCGATCCAGAAGAGGTCGGCATTCATCACGAAGACCGGGCCGCGGCCGAGCAGCGTCAGCCCCTTGGCGAGCCCGCCGCCGGAATTCATCAGCTGCGCCGTCTCGTCGGAGATCAGGATTTCGGGCACTGTGCGGCGGGCGAGGTGGTCGCGCATCTGGCCCGCGAAGTGATGGACGTTGACGGCGGCGCGCCGGACGCCGGCCTCGGCCAGCGCGTCCAGCGCGTAGTCGATCATCGGCTTGCCGCCGACGCGGACGAGCGGCTTCGGCATGGTGTCGGTGATGGGGCGCAGCCGGGTTCCGAGCCCTGCCGCCAGCACCATCGCGTCTTCGATCGTCATGAGCATCCGTCCGCTGATTCGGTTCAGCGGATTCCAGCCGCTTCGCACCACGCGCGCAAGGGGGCGAGTGCCGGATGGGAGAGTGCCGTCTCCAGATTGCGGAAGGTGCGCGGCATGTGCTTCATGTAGCCGGGCTTGCCGTCGCGCTGCATCAGCCGCACCCAGATGCCGACGAGCTTGCAGTTGCGCTGCGCGGCCATGACATGCCAGTCGCGCCGGAACGTTGCCGCGTCGAAGCCGGGCGATGTGGCGCGGAGGGCGAGATAGCGTGCCAGCAGCGTCTCCGTCAGCCCCTCCGGCATGTCGACGCGCGCATCCTGGGTCAGCGACGCCACGTCATAGGCGGTCGGGCCGATCATCGCGTCCTGGAAGTCGATGATGCCGACGCGGTCGATGCCGGCCGCCTGCGGCCGCCAGATGATGTTCGGTGAATGGAAATCGCGCAGCAGGAGATTTCGTTCGGCCGACCGCAGCGTTTCGATCAGGTCGTCCCAGACGGTGCGGTAGGCGCGGCGCTCGTCCTCGGTCGCCGGCGTACCGCGCTTCCAGGGAAGGTACCAGTCGGTCAGGAGCCCGACCTCGATCTGGATCGCGTCGCGGTCGAAATCCGGGATGCGGTGCATGGTGCCGTCGCTGACCGGCACCGCGCTGGCCGCGGGCTGGGCATGCAGCCGGGCGAGACAGTCGACGGCCGCCTCGTAGCGCCCGACGACCGGCAGGCCTGCCTCATCGAGCACGCTCTCGCGGCCGAGATCCTCGATCAGCAGCAGGCCCCGCCCGAGATCCTCGTGGAAGATCGCAGGCACCGCGAAGCCGCGCGCCGCCAGATGCCGGTCGACGGCGACGAAGGGGCGGACGTTCTCGGCGATATGGGCGATCTGCTGGTAATATTTGCCGTCGACGATGATTGGTCCCGGCACATGCGCCGGCGCGTCCATCAGCACCATCCGCCCGCCATCGGCCGTCGTTACGGTTTCGTAGGCGCGCACGGACGCGTCGCCGGTCAGATGCCGGCGCATTGCATCCGCGTGCCCCGCGCCGATGAGGAAGTCGCGGATTGCCAGCGAGCGAGCGATGCGCTGCCGCAATCCTTCCCTGCCGCCGGCGAACTCTATCCGCCGGCCCGTGCCCTCGTGAACGAAGCGAAGCGTCAGCCGGTCGGCGGGCAGCGCCGCCTCGGCCTTCTCCGGCCACTCCACGAGGCAGACGCCGTCCTCCAGCGCCTCGTCCAGCCCGAGCTCGTCGACCTCCTCGGCATCGGCGAGCCGGTAGAAGTCGAAATGCGACACGGGAAGGGAAAGCGCGTAGCTCTGCACGAGGGTGAAGGTCGGGCTCGGCACTTCCAGCGCGGCATCGTCGGCGATGGCGCGGATCAGCGCGCGGGCCAAGGTGGACTTGCCGGCGCCGAGGTCGCCCGAAAGCGTGATCAGGTCGCCCGGCCGAACGGCGCGCGCCAGATCCTCGCCGAAGCGGATGGTCGCGGCCTCGTCCTCCAGAAACAGCGGCGCAATCGACATGCGGCTATTCCGCGGCGGCGATCGCCGGCAGCAGGCCGGATGGAATGCGGCAGGTAACCGTGGTGCCTGCCCCTTCCCGGCTGTCGATGGTGACCGTGCCGTGATGCAGGCTGACGAAGCTCTCGACGATCGAGAGGCCGAGACCGGCTCCGCCGCGCCGGCCGTGGCTTTCGAACCGGTTGAACACCGTCTGCAGCACGTCCTTCGGAATGCCCGGGCCGTCGTCGGCGACGCTGAAGGCGAACTCCGGGCCTTCGCGCCAGCAGGCGAGACGGATCGTGCTGCCCTCCGGCGCGAAATTGGCGGCGTTGGTCAGGAGCTTCACCATGATCTGCTTGAGACGCTGGTGGTCGGCAACGACGGTGCCGAGCGCGCCGGATGCCGAGATGTCGAGCGTGATCTGGCTCTCCTGCAGACGGTCGGCGAACTGCATCGCGACGTCGTCGAGGAGGTCCGGGATGTCGATCTCCGCAAGTTCGAGTTCCATGATGCCGGCATCGACGGTGGCGAGGTCGAGGATGTCGTTGACGATGGTCAGCAGCACCGCGGAGGATGTCGCGATATGGTCGACATATTCGGCCTGCCGCTCGCTGAGCTCGCCGATCGCCGGCGTTCTCAGGAGGTCGGCAAATCCGATGATGTTGGTGAGCGGCGAGCGCAGTTCGTAGGAGACGTGCTGGACGAAATCGTTTTTCAGCGCATCCGCCTTGCGCAAGGCCTCGTTCTTCTCGGTCAGGGCGCGTTCGACCCGCACGCTGTCGGTGATGTTGACGAAGGTGAGCATCGTCTGGGCGTTCGACAGCGGCGTCACCGCGAAATCGAGCACGAGCCCCGTCAGGAGTTCCAGCACACCGCGGCAGGAGGGGCGCTCGTCGTCGAAGCTGGTGATGATGTGGGCGAAGCGCTTCCAGCCGTCCGGCCGGTCGTAGGACGGCGCGCAGGCGGTCTCGATGGCGCGGATATGGGTGCCGGGCGCGGCATCCTTCTCGCTGACGCCCCAGAGTGCGCGGAACGCCGGATTTGACAGGCGGATGCGCCCATCCGGCCCAAACACGGCGACACCTTCGGAGAGGTGGTCGATCGTCTCGCCCTGCACCTGGACCAGCGTGTTGTAGCGCGTCTCGAGATCGACCTTCTCGGTCAGGTTCTCGAAGACCCAGGTGGCACCGCCCTGCGGCCGCGCCGTCGCGAAGACGCGTAGCGTCTGTCCGTTCGGCAGGTGCCAGAGATCGGACTGTGTGTCGATCGCCCGGTAGACCGAGAGCGCGGTCTCCTTCCACTGCTTCCAGTTCAGCTGTTCGGGCAGCTTGTCGGCCGCGCGCAGCCGGTCGAGCATTTCGCCGTGATCCGGCTTGCGCTCGAGGAAGCTCGTGTCGAGGTCCCACATGCGCTGGAAGGCCTGGTTGTAGAACTGCAGCCGCTGTGCCCCGTCGAAGATGGCGACGGGTGTGGCGAGGTGGTCGAGCGTTTCCGAATGGCTCTTCAGCGTGCGGGCAAGCTCCTCGCGGACCGCCTCGATGCCGGAGACGTCGATTGCGATGCCGGCCGAACCCGCGGGACCGCGCGCGTCGACGACGTCGAGGAATGTTCGGTTTCCGCGAATGACGGTCGACACCTTGTCGCGATAGGGCGTGTCGTAGGTGCTCGTCGCGCGGATCTTCTCGCGTGCGATCGTCGGCAGCAGCTCGCGGCCTTCGTGCACGGCGCCTGCCGCATCCTTTTCCTCGACGGCTTCCGCGAAAGCGGCGTTGACCCAGGCGAGGTTGCCGTCCGGCGTGCGCATCCAGACAGGCTGGTCGATCGCGTCGAGGAGATGCTGGAAGGTGGAGAGCGAGCGGGCGAGCCCGTCGCGCTCGAGGCGAAGCTCGGCGGCCTCCTCGCGCAGATTGTTGAGCGCCACGAAGCGCACAAAGGCCTGACCGCCCGAGACACGGCCCTGCGCCTCGATCACGGCGCCACGCGCCGTCTCGACGACGATGTCGAAGCTCTGGGCCTGCGACCGCAGGGTTTCGACGGCATGTTCCATGTCGGCGGCCGATGCCGGCTTCAGCCAGCGGCCGAAGGCGAGGAATTCGGATTCGGCCGCCGGCGCGCCGGTTTCGAGCGGCAGCTGGCCGAGGAAATCGGGCTTGCCGGACAGGCCGTCCCAAACGACGATCCGCCGGTCCTTGTCGCCGATCAGTGCCTGCAGGCGCGACAGCCGGTGCTGGGTGTCGGAGAAGCGCGAGCGCAGGTCGCGGTTCTCCGCCTCCATCCGGCCGCGCTGGCGGATCATGAACAGGGCCGAAACCATGGCCGCGGAAATGACGCCGAGCATGACGGCAACGGAGATCACCTCGGAACTGCCGAGCCCTGCGGGGCCGCCGAAGGCATGCGCCGGTTCCGCAAGCGTCGAAAGGGCGGTGCCAGCCGCGAGCGCGGCGGGCCGGCGGATGCGAAGCCGGTCCCGGAAGAAGCCGGTCGTTCGAAGGGCTGTCGGCCCGATGTGGCGTGTTGCATCCTGCAAGAGTGCACGCGCCATGGAACCCTGCCGAAGCAGGCCTCGTTTCAGTTCCAAGGTCATCCCCGGTATGTCTCCGTCCGTTTGCCGCCTGATCGACAAGACATCCCCGACCCGTCGCGCCTGGTCCGCATCTGCGCGTCGAATCAACAGCCAAAACAATACTTGCTTCCCGAATCGCCGGGAAGTGCGGGGCCCAAAAAAGAGGTCGCGACC
>NZ_JAKGBU010000189.1 GCF_021555155.1 Rhizobium alarense | reverse complement strand
AAGCGACTGCGGAAGCCTAAAAATTTGACCAATTATTTCGAAAAAACCGGAAATATAGAAGGAGTGCGGCCGTGAACAATTCGAACCATCCGGTCGCGGTGATCGGCGCGGGGCCGGTAGGCCTGGCGGCAGCGGCGCATCTCGTGGCGCGGGGCATGACGCCCGCCGTCCTCGAAGCCGGCGCGGCGGCCGGCACCAGCCTCTCCGCCTGGGGGCACGTGCGCGTCTTCTCGCCGTGGCGCTACGTCGTCGACGCCGCCTGCAGCCGTCTGCTGGCCGGCAGCGGCTGGGCGGAGCCGGACCCGGAGGCGCTGCCGACGGGTGCGGAGATCGTGCGCGCCTATCTCGCGCCGCTTGCCGCCCACCCCGCCCTTGCGCCGCATATCCGCTATGGTGCGCGCGTGACCGCGATCAGCCGCGCCGGCCTCGACAAGGTGACGGACCGGGGGCGTCGGGAGGCGCCTTTCCATATCCGCTATCGGGAGGCCGACGGCACGGAACACCGGCTGACGGCCGGCGCCGTGATCGACGCATCGGGCAGCTGGAGCCGGCCGAACCCGATGGGTCTCGACGGCCTGCGGGTTCCGGGCGAAGAAGACCTGGCCGACCGGATCGCCTATGGCATTCCCGATGTCGCCGGCGCGCTTGCGGCGACCTATTCGGACCGGCACGTGCTGGTCGTCGGCGGCGGGCATTCGGCGACCAACGCCGTGCTCGCGCTTCTGGATCTGAGGCAGGCCCATCCGGCAACCAGCATCACCTGGGGCCTGCGCAGCAACCGCCTCGACCGGCTTCTCGGCGGCGGGCTCAGCGACCGGCTCCCGGCCCGCGGCGCCCTCGGCCTCGCCGCCC
>NZ_JAKGBU010000188.1 GCF_021555155.1 Rhizobium alarense | reverse complement strand
GGCGCGCTGGACCGACGACATCCACGACGAGTGGATGCGTAATCTTGCCGCCAACACACATGAATTGCCCATAGAACGCCTGATAGCCACGCGTGACAGGATGAAGTCCGTCCTGCCGGACGCGGACGTGGCGAATTATCGCCCGTTGGTCGCCGACCTCAAACTACCCGACCCTGACGATCGGCATGTGCTCGCAGCCGCCATCACTGGGAAAGCTTCCGTCATCGTCACCTGGAACCTGAAGGATTTCCCAGCACGAGACCTCCGCCCCTACGGCGTAACCAGCCAGTCGCCGGATGATTTCCTGACCGATCTCTATGCGGCCTTTCCCGACGCGCTCGTCTTTAGTGTCAAACGTGCGCGGCATAATCTGCGCAAGACAACGCCATCGGTTGAAACGTTCGTGGACGCACTTCAGCAAGGCGGATTGAAGACATTTTCAGACGTGCTTCGCCGGAACATCGCCGGGCTGAAGTGATCGGATGAGGTCCAAACAGAGCGCGACAACCGAAATATCGCGCACACGTCAGGCGGCAACCTTATTCCCCATCAACTTCCGCCTCGGCCGAAAGCGGCTCATTCTGAACAGCCTGCCGGCTGAGCAATCCCGCATCCTCGAACGCCTCGATATCGGGGAGGTCGCGCAGCGTTTCCATGCCGAATGCCAAGAGGAACTGCTTCGTCGTCACATAGGTATAGGGCGCGCCGGGCGTCGGGCTGCGCGGCCCAGAGGAAATAAACCCGGCGCCACGCAACGCCCCGATAGTGTCGCGGCTGACCTCCTTGCCAAAGACCTTCGACAGCTCGCCTCTTGTCACCGGCTGGAAATATCCCACCGCCATCAGCGCCATTGCCTCGAACTCCGACAGCGCCGACGAGGCGCGAATGGTCCCGCCAAAACGAACCCGGGTGCGATGCTGCCAGCCGCCGGCGACCGGCACCAGTTCATAGGGCCGGTCGCGCAGTTCCTCCCGGAGATC
>NZ_JAKGBU010000187.1 GCF_021555155.1 Rhizobium alarense | reverse complement strand
ATGAGCCGCTTTCGGCCGAGGCGGAAGTTGATGGGGAATAAGGTTGCCGCCTGACGTGTGCGCGATATTTCGGTTGTTGTGCTCTGCTTGGACCTCGCCAGCTCAGTTCAGTGAGGCAATGTTCCGGCGAAGCACGCCTGAAAACTTCTTCAACCCGCTTTGCTGACCTGATTGAGAATGCGGGCCGCAAGTGCCGCCTTATCCTGCGGCAGGAAGCGGCCATAGTGGTTGGCGACCATTTCCGGCGTGTCCTGGATCGCATAGCTCGCCTGCTCGTAGGAACCCGTTTGTTTCAGGATATGAGTGGCGAGCACGTCGCGGACATTGTGCGGTCCGTGCGGCAGCAGACCCTTGATCGCGCCGCGGCCAGTATAGGGTTGTAGATGCCATAGCGCTGGATTGTCAGACGCCATGCCTCGTAGAAGGTCGTCTGGTTATAGGCGGCATCCTTGCTGGTCGTTTTCACTGTCTTGACGAACAGCGTGCCAGGATCGTCGGCGCCAGCGAGGAGCAAGCCGCGATGCCGCTCGATATACGCGTTCAGGTATTTGTAGAGGTCCAGAAGATCCGGCAGGATCAACCGGAAGGGCTTTGAACCGAAGAAGGAGGAGTTGGCATTCTTGAAAGCGTTGGACGGGATTAAAACCTCCCAGCCGCGGTCGCGATCGCTCCAGCGGATTTCGCCGCGCTTCATGTCTTCGAGCCGGCGCTCCGATGTCGGGAAATGCCCGCGCGGGCAGACGAGTAATTGCCGAAGGTTCTTCTGACGAAGCCCGAGATGCAGCCCCAGTCGCAACATGAGGAATGATCGGACTGCCTCGGCGGCGGCTCGCGGATAGCGATCTTCGTCCGGCATGCGCTTCACTCCGTTCATCGCTTTTGTCTTCAGCATGCTTGGGGCACGCTGGCGCCCGGCCTTCCCGGCCATTTTGGTACCTTTGAGTATTTCGGGATGCAGGCTTTCGCGTTCACCGGTGTGGACGCCAGCATG
>NZ_JAKGBU010000186.1 GCF_021555155.1 Rhizobium alarense | reverse complement strand
GGCAGCTTGCGGCGCCCCGTCCGATGCTCTTCGACAAACCACGGCGAACCCCGCGCGTGGGCGAAAGTGCTGCGGGCCGTCCTCCTGCGCCCCGCCTTCGCCGGTATCGCGAACCCCGCGCGTGGAGGAAGGTTCTGCGCCGCCGCGGCCGGACGAATGCGGCGCATCGGCGGAACCAAAGGCGGCGAAGCCGGTTCCGCTCGGGAGAGACCGCCCGCTCGCCGGCGCCGGCGCGGCCGGCAGCATTGCAAACCCGAGGAGGACGATCATGACCGACCGCAACGACAAACACCGTCGCATGGGCCGCCCCTACCGGATGTTCGCCGTCAACATGCTGCTCAGCCTCGCCGTCATGTATATCGTGATGTTTTCGATGATCGACGGCCGGGGCGATTTCCGCAACAACATCAACATGCTCTACATGGCGCTGACCATGGTGGCGCCGATGGGCATCCTGATGCTCGCCACCATGGGCGGCATGTACCGCAACGGGCGGCTGAACATCGCGCTCTGTCTCGGCCTGGCGCTGCTCTTCGGAGCCGCCCTTGCCGGCACCCGCAGCCAGGCGCTCGTCGGCGACCGGCAGTTCATCGCCTCCATGGTGCCGCATCATTCCGGCGCGATCCTCATGTGCCGCGAAGCAGCGCTCGAGGATCCGGAGCTCATCGCGCTGTGCGGCGAGATCGCCAAGGCCCAGCGGACGGAAATCGAGCAGATGAACGCGATCCGCACCCGGCTGGACCGGCGGGCACCCTGACGGCCGGCAGGTCGGCGCCGTCATGACGGCTGCCGCAGGTCGGCCTTCGCCGGCGATTCTCCGCCTCGAAACCGTCCCGTCCCGCTTCGGCGGAATTTTTCGTCGCGCCCTTGACCTTCCCATTGTTGGAAGGTCTATCTAGGGATGCAGTTGCAATCGGGAATGATCCAATGACTGCCCTGCCCCGGACGACCATCGCCGCACCCGTCCCGATCGACATCGGGATCGAGGGCATGA
>NZ_JAKGBU010000185.1 GCF_021555155.1 Rhizobium alarense | reverse complement strand
TTCCTACGAGGAGGTGGCCGGTGTGATGGCGCATGAGCTCGCCCATATCCAGAACCGCGATACGCTGACCATGACCCTGACGGCGACGCTTGCCGGTGCCATCTCCATGCTCGCGAATTTCGCGATGTTCTTCGGCGGCAACCGCGAGAACAACAATCCACTCGGTGTCATCGGTGTCATCATTGCGATGATCGTCGCGCCGTTTGCCGCCATGCTGGTGCAGATGGCGATCAGCCGCACGCGCGAATATTCCGCCGACCGCCGCGGGGCGGAAATCTGCGGCAATCCCCTCTGGCTCGCGTCGGCGCTGCGCAAGATCGCGGTGGCGGCCGGCCGCATCCCGAATGACCAGGCGGAGCACAATCCCGCCACCGCCCATATGTTCATCATCAATCCGCTGTCCGGCGAACGGATGGACAACCTCTTCTCGACGCACCCCAATACCGAAAACCGAATCGCGGCGCTGGAGCAGATGGCGAGCGGCATGCGGGAACGCTCGACGGAGCCGGTCAGGGCTGATAAGCCCCTGCGCAAGTCGCGCTCGGTACCTTCCACCGGTTGGGGGCGCGGCGGTTCCGAACCGCCGAGGGGTCCCTGGTCCTGATGTCAGACAAGACGAAAGATACGCACCCGAAACGGACATTCCGAAGCGGCCAACCGGCTCGCAGGAAAGACGACGCTGAAGCGGGCACCGCAGAGAAGCCGGGCCTCGCTTCGCGCCAGGCGGCGGCCAAGATTCTCGCGGCCGTCATCGATCGTTATACGCCGCTCGACGGCATGCTGGACACCGAGCACGGCAATCCGGTTTATCGCAGCCTGGACGATGCGGATCGCGCGCTGGTGCGCGCCATGCTCAATACGGCCCTGCGCCACCTGCCGCGCATCGAGGCGATCCTTGATTCGCTCGTCGAGACACCGCTGCCGGAAGGTGCGCGCGCCCTTTACCATGTGTTAACCATAGCGGCTGCGCAGATCCTCTATCTTGATGTACCAGATCACGCGGCGGTCGACC
>NZ_JAKGBU010000184.1 GCF_021555155.1 Rhizobium alarense | reverse complement strand
CGGCTGCATGGGCATGTCCGGCATGTACGGCCCGGCCGACCGCGCCGAAAGCATCGCGACGATCCATGCGGCCGTCGACGCCGGGATCAACCTGATCGACACCGGCGATTTCTACGGAATGGGCCACAACGAAATGCTGATCGCCGACGCGCTGAAGGGCCGCCGGCGGGACGACGTCCTGCTCAGCGTCAAGTTCGGCGCGCTGCGCGACCCGGACGGCGGCTGGAGCGGCTACGATTCCCGCCCGGCCGCGATCCGCAACTTCCTCGCCTATTCGCTGCAGCGGCTCGGCACCGACCATATCGACATCTACCGTCCCTCGCGCCTCGACCCGGCGGTGCCGATCGAGGAGACGATCGGCGCGCTTGCCGATCTGGTGAAGGCCGGCCATATCCGCCATATCGGCCTTTCGGAAGTCGGCGCGGAGACGATCCGCCGCGCCGCTGCCGTCCACCCGATCACCGACCTGCAGATCGAATATTCGCTGATCTCGCGCGGCATCGAGGATGACATCCTGCCGACCTGCCGGGAACTCGGCATCGCGGTCACCGCCTACGGCGTGCTGTCGCGCGGCCTGATCAGCGGCCACTGGCAGAAGGACGCGCCGCGCCAGGGCGATTTCCGTTCGATGGGTCCGCGTTTCCAGGAAGGCAATGTCGACCGCAACCTTGCGCTCGTCGAGGCGCTGCGCCGGGTGGCCGAGGCGAAGGGCGCGAGCGTCGCGCAGCTTGCGATCGCCTGGGTGGCGGCACAGGGAGGCGACATCGTGCCGGTCGTCGGTGCCCGCCGCCGCGACCGCCTCGCCGAAGCGCTCGGTTCGCAGGCGGTCAGCCTCTCGGCCGGCGACATCGCCGCGATCGAGGCCGCCATGCCGAAGGATGCAGCCGCCGGCGAGCGCTATCCGGCCGCCATGCTCGCCCACATGGACAGCGAGAAGCGGGCCTGACAAAAGCGGACGGCGGTGGCGAGGCCGTCGCCGTCCTCGTTCATCTCGGATATTTCAGACGTCGCCCGAAAAGGTATCGCAGGCGTCGACCCGGCCGG
>NZ_JAKGBU010000183.1 GCF_021555155.1 Rhizobium alarense | reverse complement strand
TGCCGGCGCGCGGACGCTACCGCAGCGTTTAGCCTGGTCGCCGCTCATCGCCGGGTCGCAGCTCTGGCTCGTCGACCAGATCGTCCAGCTCAATTCCGGCGGGGCAATGATACCGGCCGGGACCGTCACGGCGCTTGTCGGCACGCCGCTGCTCTTCGCTTTCCTCATGCGCCTGCGGACGCTGCCGGTCAGCGGAAACGAGCCGCCGCTGATGTCGGCCGGGACGCGCGGCGCAGCGGCGGTGGCATTGCTGGCACTTGCGGTGGCGGCATCCGCCACCCTGTCGTTCCTGCTCGCACGGGGTCCGCTTGGCTGGACACTGGTGAACGCGGCGCAGCTTGCGGACCTCTCCAGTCTCAGGATTCCCCGGATCGTGGTGGCGCTGTGCGCGGGAATGATGCTCGGCATCTGCGGCACCCTGCTGCAGCGGATGACGACAAACAGCATGGCGGCTCCGGAGGTGCTCGGCGTCTCCGGTGGTGCGAGCCTCGGTGTCCTCGTCGTCTTCGTGGCGACGACGGCCGTCGACCGGGTCGCCTTCGCACTTGCGGCAATGCTTGGCGCGTTCATCTCGCTCGCCTTGGTGCTGTTCGTCGCAGGGAAGAAACGGCTTTCACCGGAAAAACTGCTTCTCGCCGGAGCTTCCATGACGACGCTCGCCGCGGCGCTGGCGGCGCTCGTCCTTGCGACCGGCGACCCGCGAACGGATTTCCTGCTCGCCTGGCTATCCGGTTCCACCTACACCGCGAATGCATCCCAGGCGTGGGCGGCGGCGGCCGGGCTCGCATGCCTTGCGGTGCTCGCGCCCTTGTCGTTGCGCTGGCTTGCGGTCCTGCCGCTTGGAGAAACCGTGTCGCGGGCGCTCGGCATCGGTCTGGTGGCAGCGCGCAGCAGCATTCTCGTCCTCGTCGCGATCCCGACGGCGCTCGCAACTCTGATGGTCGGCCCCCTGAGCTTTGTCGGGTTGATGGCGCCGCATTTCGCGAGACTGACGGGATTTCGCAGGCCTGCCACAGAATTGTGCGCGGCGGCGCTTTACGGCGGATTGATCCTCGTCGTTGCGGACTGGCTCGGCCGGACGCTGATCTTCCCATGGCAGGTTCCCGCAGGTCTGCTCACGGCGCTTGC
>NZ_JAKGBU010000182.1 GCF_021555155.1 Rhizobium alarense | reverse complement strand
CAGCTGGCCCAGCAGCGATCTCGATGCACTCATGCCGTGGAATTACGCAGCCTGAGCGGCCTCAGCTTGCCGCTTACCTTCCGGCGCCGAGCGCAGCCAATGAAAGCGCGTTTGGCCGATCGTCTGATCAACCTCCAAAAGTCTGTCCAATGATTGGAGTGTATCGAGCGGAATGTCTTCGATCAGAGTTCTCTCCGCCCGACGGCGGGCTATAGCACGGCCGGCAAGGCCGATGCGTTCGATTGTGTCGATTGCCGGCAGAAGAGATCCACGTTCACGCAATGTGGTGACAATGGAACTGGCTATTGCAGGACCGTCGTCGGACATCGCCGCCGTCTGAATTGCAGCCAATAACGCGGCTCGACGATCTTGCGCCGTCGCGCTTCTCGTATCCAGATACACCATGAGGCGCGCCGTGTGATCACGACGGGTTTCTTCACGCCGTGCATAAAGCGCAAATGCTTCTGGGTCGGCGCCGACTTGGTCAGCAACGTATCGAAGCATGGCGCGGGGCGGGACCTCTTCCGCTCCCAGCACTCGGCCAGGGTATCGCATCAGGCATAGCTGAACGGCAAAACCAAGCCGATTATGATCGCGTCTTCGCAGCTCAATCTCCAGACGATCCGCCGGGGACAACGAATAGTGCCGGATCAGGCTATTCTCGTCAGCTGGTATATCGAAAACCTTCTGTCGATCATGAACCTTGAGAAGCTTTCGTTTTGCCATCGCCCGACTCCCCACGACCAATCTGCCGGGAGCGTTGTCGAGTCGGACGGACGAAGAAACCGAAACTGGTGCTTCACGGCGCCAATCCACAGAGATCGGAGACCCCGCATCCGAGATCCGACATAGTTCATGTTCCGTTCGACCTTAGCGTACGATTTCGCACTGCTCTTGTTCTGACCCCTTTCGCGACGCGGGCAGTGGAACTTCCCCGTTCGCGTTGTTGACCCGCAGATCTCCCAGGATTGAGACTTTAAATTCACCGGATGGTTGCATTGCATCATTATGTGTTGAACGCGAAGCAAGGGCAATCCGTCTGAGAGCGGCGGCGCAAAAACGGGCCATGGTAGCGTCGGAATAGTCCGACCACGGGCGGCGCAAAAACCTGGCCACCTATTTCTCTTCTG
>NZ_JAKGBU010000181.1 GCF_021555155.1 Rhizobium alarense | reverse complement strand
AGCAGCCTCATCTGGTACCTGCTGATGAGGGTGACCGACCACTATCGCTATGCGCTCCTCGGCACTGCGCTCGTCATGGTTCATCCCCGCGCCTGCGGGGAACACCTGTCGCCTGCCTGCCGGGCCGCCGTCTCGTCCGGTTCATCCCCGCGCATGCGGGGAACACTACAGCACCAAACCCGGTTTTAACATGCTGCACGGTTCATCCCCGCGCATGCGGGGAACACAAGATGCGACATTTTGTCACGTACGTTTATCACGGTTCATCCCCGCGCATGCGGGGAACACTGGACGATCTCCGCCAGCTCCTCGTGCGTCGCCGGTTCATCCCCGCGCATGCGGGGAACACTCCGCGCGCATCGGCGAAAGCTCGTCCGCGCCCGGTTCATCCCCGCGCATGCGGGGAACACGCAAGGACGTTGGCCGCCGTGGCATAGTCCAGCGGTTCATCCCCGCGCATGCGGGGAACACAGGTAACGATCGTTCTCCGGTCCGACCGGATCCGGTTCATCCCCGCGCATGCGGGGAACACACTCGACGAGCCGGCCGGCGCGTGTCTGGTCGCGGTTCATCCCCGCGCATGCGGGGAACACGCCCGCTGCCCGCCCCATCGACCGTCAACAGTTGGTTCATCCCCGCGCATGCGGGGAACACTCGCCACAGCCTTCCTGGCCAGGCCATCAGCGCGGTTCATCCCCGCGCATGCGGGGAACACGTTCCCTTGAAGCCGCCGCCTCGCGTGAACTCCGGTTCATCCCCGCGCATGCGGGGAACACGATAAGAACTTCGATTTCGGGCAGTGGGTCAGTTTGAAATCCAGTCTAGGAATCCTTGGGCCTGAATGCCATATTCAAAGCATGATAGACAGAACACCCAAGCGCCCGCGCGACCAGAACCAACTTGCCAAGGCTATTGTGGATTTGGCAACGGGAGAAGCCGAAGACAAGAAGCCCCTTGAAAGCGCACGGAAAGGTGGGCTGAAGGGCGGGGCAGCTCGCGCAAAGTCGCTGACTCCTGAAGAGAGATCGGAGATTGCGCGCTTGGCGGCTTCTGCAAGATGGAAGAAGGCGGACTGAACCGCGCCGGGTTTGCCGGAGACCGTTTGGTTTAAGTTATGCGGCCATGGCTGGTACGTCCAGCATGGCGTA
>NZ_JAKGBU010000180.1 GCF_021555155.1 Rhizobium alarense | reverse complement strand
ATGGCAAAAGGTAAGTTTGAGCGCAATAAGCCTCACGTGAACATCGGCACGATCGGTCACGTTGACCACGGCAAGACGTCGCTGACGGCGGCGATCACGAAGTATTTCGGCGAGTACAAGGCGTATGACCAGATCGACGCTGCGCCGGAAGAAAAGGCACGCGGCATCACGATCTCGACGGCGCATGTCGAATACGAGACGCCGGCCCGTCACTATGCGCATGTCGACTGCCCCGGCCACGCCGACTACGTCAAGAACATGATCACCGGTGCGGCGCAGATGGACGGCGCGATTCTGGTGTGCTCGGCGGCCGACGGCCCGATGCCGCAGACGCGCGAGCACATCCTGCTCGCCCGCCAGGTCGGCGTTCCGGCGATCGTTGTGTTCCTGAACAAGGTCGACCAGGTCGACGACGCCGAGCTTCTCGAGCTCGTCGAGCTGGAAGTGCGCGAACTGCTGTCGTCCTACGACTTCCCGGGCGACGACATCCCGATCGTCAAGGGTTCGGCGCTTGCCGCCCTTGAAGATTCGGACAAGAAGATCGGCGAGGACGCGATCCGCGAGCTGATGGCCGCCGTCGACGCCTATATCCCGACGCCGGAGCGTCCGATCGACCAGCCGTTCCTGATGCCGATCGAAGACGTGTTCTCGATCTCGGGCCGCGGCACGGTGGTGACGGGCCGCGTCGAGCGCGGCGTTGTGAAGGTCGGCGAGGAAGTCGAGATCGTCGGCATCCGCGCAACGTCGAAGACGACGGTGACGGGCGTCGAGATGTTCCGCAAGCTGCTCGACCAGGGCCAGGCGGGCGACAACATCGGCGCGCTGATCCGCGGCGTGAACCGTGACGGCGTCGAGCGCGGGCAGATTCTCTGCAAGCCGGGTTCGGTCAAGCCGCACAAGAAGTTCAAGGCCGAAGCCTATATCCTGACGAAGGAAGAGGGCGGCCGCCACACGCCGTTCTTCACGAACTACCGTCCGCAGTTCTACTTCCGCACGACGGACGTGACGGGCATCGTGACGCTGCCGGAAGGCACGGAAATGGTGATGCCGGGCGACAACGTGACGGTTGACGTCGAGCTGATCGTGCCGATCGCCATGGAAGAGAAGCTGCGCTTCGCCATCCGCGAAGGCGGCCGCACCGTCGGCGCCGGCATCGTCGCATCGATCGTCGAGTAATCG
>NZ_JAKGBU010000018.1:54981-67271 GCF_021555155.1 Rhizobium alarense | reverse complement strand
CGGGCCCCACCGTCGCGAGCGCCAGGAAGGGCGAGGCCTCGATCATGGCGCGGTATTCCGGCAGCAGGTGGTTCGTGACCTTGACGAGCGACGCCTCGCCCGGCTCGCCATAGAGCGCCTGCAACTGGTCGACGGATGTGACGACGGTCATGGTGCCCCCTTGGCTGCGCACGCAGATGGTACCGTCGCATGGCAGGACGGTCACGAAAAGCCCGGAATTCTTGTCCGTGCGGCTGGCGCGTCAGGCGGCCGCCTGTTCGGCCGCTTCGCCGAGGAAAGCGACGACGCGGTCGATGACGGGTTCGGCGGAGACGATGCGGCGATGGCCCAAGCCGTTCGCCCAGTGGAGCGTCACATGCGGGCCGGCCGCGCCGTAGCGCCGCGCGTGATGGGCCGCCACCTCCTTGTCGTCCTGCGCATGCACGACGAGCATCGGCACCTTGAGCCGGGCGGAGGCCCGGGCGGCGTCGAAGTCGGACAGCGGCGTGCCGGCGATCGTCTCGACATGCGCCTCGAGCGCCGCCTGCGCGGCGGCGGAAAGCCGCAGCCTGCGGCCGAGATCCGTGAAGAGCCAGGCCATTTCGCTCGGCGAGCCGATCGTCACCAGCCGGCGCGGACGATGGGCCGGCACGTCGCGGATGAGCCCGGCCGCCGCGCAGCCGAGCGCCGCCCCGCCGAAGGAATGGCCGCAGAAATGGTCGAAGCCGCCGAAGCGCCGCCAGGCCGCGTCGATCGCCCGCACTGCCATCGGCATGGTCAGCGTCCGGCCCCGCGACGCGCCGTGGCCCGGCAGGTCGAGCGCCACAACCTCATAACCGGCGGCGACCAGCCCGCCCGTCAGCGCCGACAGATAGGCGGCGCGCGATCCCCAGCCATGCACGACCAGCACGCGTCCGGCATGGGCCAGACAGGGCCGCGCCGGAAAATGGTGCGCCCGCGCCTGCCCGCCGGCAAAGCGGAGATCCACCGCGCGGGCATTGCTCATCCAGATGCGGGAGGCGCCAAGAAGCTCCCGCTCCTTTGCGCTCTTCGGCCGCCGCGACGGCGTCGTGGCGAAGAGCCGGAAGGCCAGCCGGCCCGCGGCGCGGGGCGACAGCCGGTCGACGGCGGCGAAGGTTCCCCGGATGACCTTGAGCGTGAAGGATGCCATAGTGGGAGTCCTTGAAAAAAAGTTCAGCCATGAACAATAAAGTACAACGATGAACAAAAATCAATCCCTCCCGTGGGACCATCCGCGTTTCAAGAGCTGGGTCAGTGTCGCCCGCGCCTGCCAGCTCATGCAGCAAGTGCTGACGCGGCAGCTTGCGCCGCTCGGCATCAAGACCCCGCATCTCGATATCCTGATCAACCTCTACCGCTCGCCCGGCATCTCGCAGCAGGACCTCGCCCGCAAGCTGCTCGTCGGCCGCTCGAACATGAGCATGCTGCTGCCGCAGCTCGAAAAGCGCGGCCTGATCGCACGCATCGCCGATCGCAAGGACCGCCGGATCCTGCGCCTCGAGCTGACGCCGGCGGGCCGTTCGGCCACCGAACAGGGCATGGCGATCCAGACGGCGCTGATCGAGCGCACGCTCATCCACACCCCGCTCGACCAGTGCCTCGCCATGGCCGGCAACATGGAGATCGTCATCGCGCATCTGATGGCCGAAGAGCGTGCGGCCGACAGCGAAACCGACGCGGCCTGACGCCGGACGGCGGCAAGCAGCACGACGGCGGCCGCCGCGCAGAGCTGGAACGGCTCGACGAAGGGCGCCGCCCCGCGGCTTTCCCAGCCGATGACGTGGAACGACCGCCGGGAAAAGCTAAGGGGCGGTGCCGGCTGCCGGGCAACCGGTCAGGTCCGGGCCTCGCCCGCCGTGTCCGCCTCGCGCGCCTCCTCCTCGGCGCGCCGGCGGGCAGTGCGGGCTGCGACCAGGTCGGCCGGCTGCGCATTGCCGCGCACGAGCTGGCGGCCCGCATAGATCCCGCCGACGACCTCGAGCGCGAAACGCTCCCGGTCCACCTCGCGGAAATCCGCGATGAGCTGTGCGGCCAGTTCCGCTTCCTCGCCGAGCACCAGCAGCGTCTCCTCGCCGAAGCGCAGCGCCGATTCGAACGTCTCGCGGATATGGAAGCCGACGCCCGCATGCACGAGATCGATGGCGTGCTCGCGGTCGAAGGCGCGGGCCATGATCGGCACGAGCGGAAACTCCTCGCGTGCGATTTCCGCGATCTTCAGCGCCGCCGCCTTGTCGTCGACGCAGATCAGGATCGCCCGTGCCGTCGCCGCGCCGGCGGCATGCAGGATGTCGATGCGCGATCCGTCGCCGTAATAGACCTTGAAGCCGAAGTCGGACGCGTCGCGCACGAATTCGGCGTCCTTGTCGATCAGCGACAGCGTGTAGCCGCGCGCCAGCAGCGGCTGGCTGACGATCTGGCCGAACCGGCCGAAGCCGATCATCAGCACCGTGCCCTCGACGTTCTCCGGCAGCGCAAGGCCCTCCGTGTCGACGGGCTTCTGCGGAACGAGCCGCGCATGGGCGGTCACGATCAGCGGTGTCAAGACCATGGAGATGATGATGGTCGCGGTCAGGATGGCGTTCGCCTCGCCGTCGAAGATGCCGGCGGCAACCGCCGCCGAATAGAGCACGAAGGCGAATTCGCCGCCCTGCGCCATCAGCACCGCGCGCTCCAGCGCCTCGCCGTGGCAGGCACCGGCAAGCCGGCCGACGGCATAGATCAGCGCCGCCTTGGCCAGCATGTAGCCAACGACGCTTGCGGCCACCAGCTGCCAGTTGGCCGCGATGACGGCGAGGTCGATCGCCATGCCGACGCCGAGGAAGAACAGGCCGAGCAGGATGCCGCGGAACGGCTCGATATCCGCTTCGAGCTGGTGGCGGAACGACGATTCGGAGAGCAGCACGCCGGCGAGGAAGGCGCCCATCGCCATCGACAGGCCGGAGAGCTGCATGGCGAGGGCGGAGCCGAGCACGACCAGAAGTGCCGCCGCCGTCATCACCTCCCGCGCGCCGGACGCGGCGAGCAGGCGGAAGAACGGGTTGAGGAGATAGCGGCCCGCCAGGACGAGCGCGGCGACGGCGCCGAGCGCGATGGCGACCGACAGCCAGCGCTCCGACGGCTCGGCGGCACCCGCGCCCGTGCCGAGCAGTGTCACGACCGCCAGGAGCGGCACGATCGCCAGATCCTCGAAGAGCAGGATCGCGACGATGCGCTGGCCCTTCAGCGTCGTGATCGCACCGCGCTCCTGCAGCATCTGCATGACGATCGCCGTCGAGGTCAGCACGAAGCCGGTGCCGGCAACGAAGGACGGAACGAGCGGGAAGCCGAAGGAAAGCCCGATGCAGGTCAGCGCCGCCATGCAGGCGAGCACCTGCATCGCCCCGAGGCCGAAGATGTCCTTGCGCATGCCCCAGAGGCGCGACGGCTCCATCTCGAGGCCGATGATGAAGAGAAACATCACCACGCCGAGTTCGGCGACGTGAATGATCGACTGCGCATCGGAGAAAAGGCCGAGCCCGAAGGGGCCGACGACGAGGCCGGCCGCCAGATAACCGAGCACGGAACCGAGCCCGATCCGCTTGAAGATCGGCGCGGCGGCGACGCCGGCCGCCAGCAGCACCACCACCTGCGTCAGATCGTTCGCATTCGCCTCAGCCGCCAAGCGGGTCCCTCCTGTCCGGTGCCGTCATTCGCCCTATCGCGGCCTCTCCGCCACTTCGCGGCTCATGCCTTTCGCGGCAAGCTCCCGCTCGTAGCCGGCAAAGAGCGCCTCGCCGGTCTCGCCGAGCTCGCGGAGATAGGCCCAGGTGTAGATGCCGGTGTCGTGCATGTCGTCGAAGCCGATGCGGACGGCATAGTTGCCGACCGGCGCGACGGAGACGATCGCCACGTTGCGCTTGCCGGGCACCGTCAGCTTCTGGCCGGGACCGTGCCCCTGCACCTCGGCCGAAGGCGAAAGCACGCGCAGCAGCTCCGCCGACAGGTCGAAGCGCGCGCCGTCGTCGAAGGCGACCGCAAGCCGCTGGCGGTCCTTGGAAACCCGGATCTCGGTCGGCCAGGCACTGCTCATTGCAACCCTCATGATCGATATGCCTGAAGCACTATGTCGCTCCCGGCCCGTAGGCAAGCCTCAATTTCCCGCGATAATGATAGCATGGCCTTGACGCCGCAGGGCGCCGGCACGACATTCGGCGTGAAGAGGAGACACCGTTGTGAATACCCATACCGGACGCCCGGACGCCGCCGCCCTGCTATCGCCGTCGGCAGCGCCGATGATCGATCCCTTCGGCCGCGCCGTCACCTATCTGCGCGTCTCGGTCACCGACCGCTGCGATTTCCGCTGCACCTACTGCATGGCGGAGAACATGACCTTCCTGCCGAAGAAGGACCTCCTGACGCTCGAGGAACTGAACCGGCTCTGTTCCGCTTTCATCGCCAAGAGCGTGCGTAAGATTAGGCTTACCGGCGGCGAGCCGCTGGTGCGCAAGAACATCATGTTCCTGGTGCGCGAACTCGGCCGCCACGTGAAGGAAGGCCGGCTCGACGAACTGACGCTGACGACCAACGGCTCGCAGCTTGCCAAACATGCGGCGGAACTGGCGGATTGCGGCGTTCGCCGCATCAACGTCTCGCTCGACACGCTCGATCCCGACAAGTTCCGCACGATCACCCGCTGGGGCGATCTCGGAAAGGTCATGGAGGGCATCGACGCCGCGCAGGCCGCCGGGCTGAAGGTCAAGCTCAACGCCGTGGCGCTCAAGGGCTTCAACGATCGCGAAATACCGGACATGCTGCGCTTCGCCCATGGCCGCGGCATGGACCTGACGCTGATCGAGACCATGCCGATGGGCGAGATCGACGAGGACCGCACCGACCGCTACATGCCGCTGTCCGAGCTGCGCACCGACCTCGAAGGTCAGTTCACGCTGACCGATATCGGCTATCGCACGGGCGGCCCGGCGCGTTACGTCACCGTCGCCGAGACCGGCGGGCGCCTCGGCTTCATCACGCCGATGACGCACAATTTCTGCGAAAGCTGCAACCGCGTGCGCCTCACCTGCACCGGCACGCTCTATATGTGCCTCGGCCAGAACGACGCCGCGGACCTGCGTGCCCCCTTGCGCGCCGCCGACGACGACGCGCTTCTGTCGCGCGCCATCGACGAGGCGATCACCCGCAAGCCGAAGGGCCACGACTTCATCATCGACCGCAACAACCGCCCCGCCGTGCCGCGCCACATGAGCGTTACCGGCGGCTGACGTTTCCCGTCCGGCGGACGTCGCCTGGTTCCCCGCCGAACCGGTCTCGCCGGGGCTTGCCGTCCGTGCGGTGGCCGCCCGAGACGATCGCTACGCCGCGCGGCCGCGCGACCTGCCGACGGTCGGGCGCGTTTCCATGTCCCGCGTCTTGAAATGCTCGATCTTGCGGTTGAGGATTTCGACACGGTGGCGCAGGCCGTGGATCTCGGCGGTGTTCTCTTCCACCATCGCGGCGTTCTGCTGGGTGATGAGCTCCACCTCATGCACCGCCTGGTTCACCTCGCTGAGCCCCTGGTACTGCGCCGCGGCGGCGGCCTCGATGTTGCCGACGAGCTGGTGGATCGACGAAATGTGCTCGTTGATCACGCCGAGCGCCTCGCCGGTTTCCGTCACGAGCTGCACGCCGTTCCTGACCTGCGTCGAACTGTCGGAGATGAGGCCCTTGATCTCGCGCGCCGCGCCGGCGCAGCGCTGCGCGAGTTCGCGCACCTCCTGGGCGACGACCGCGAAGCCGCGGCCCGCATCGCCGGCGCGGGCCGCCTCGACGCCGGCATTCAGCGCCAGCAGGTTCGTCTGGAAGGCGATCTCGTCGATGACGCCGATGATCGTGCTGATCTTTTCGGACGAGCGGTTGATCTCGTCCATCGCCCCGACGGCCTTGCGCACCACCTCGCCGGAGCGCATCGCGTAGTCGTGCGTCTCGTCGACCGAGACGGCGGTCTTCTTCGCGCTTTCAGACGTCGAGCGGACGATGTCGGTGAGCTGGCGCAGCGCCCGCGAGCTCTGCTCCAGTGCGGCCGCCTGCTGCTCGGTGCGGCGGGCGAGATCGTCGGCGGAGGCCGCGAGATTGCCTGTGCCGCCGCTGATTTCCAGCGTCGTGGCGCGCACGTCGGACAGCGTCGCCCTCAGCGCCTCGACCGCGTTGTTGTAGGTCTGCGCCATGACGACATAGTCCTCCGCCAGCGCCTCCGTCATGCTTTCCTCGAGGTCGCCCTCGGCAAGCTTGCCGAGAACGTCGGAGAGCGCGTTCAGCGCCTCCATCTGCTCCGCCTCGATGCGGGCGCGCTCGGCCGCGCGGCGTGCCTGCTCCTCCGCCGTCAGGCTGCGCTGCTCCTCGGCCTGCTGCTCCAGGCGGATGTTCTCGCGGGCTGCGTCGCGGAAGACGGCGACCGAGCGCACCATGTCGCCGATCTCGTCACCGCGCTCGCGGCCTTCGATGGCGATGTCCAGATCGCCGTTCGCAAGCCGCGTCATCGCGTCGTTGACCCGCTTCAGCGGGCCGCGCAGCGTCTCGACCAGCATCAGGCCGCCGACGATGGCGAGCAGCGTGCCGAGCACCATGGCGATGAGCGAGACATTGGCGGAGCGCTCGCTCTCCTTCTTGCCGGCCTCCTGGGCGGAGCTGACGAAATTCTCGAGCGTCTGGCTGGCGTCGGCGACGAGCGCACGGGCCTCGGCGCGCGCCGCCGTCCATTGTTCGCCGGCCGTGATGATCGCCTGCGAGCCCTTCTCCACCGCGGCGAGAGCCGGGGCGAGCTTGCCGGAAAGATCGCGCAGCGCCGCATTCTTCGCACCGAGCGTGGAAAGCTCGGCGGCGTTCGCCGCAACCGCCTTGATGTCGGCGAGCACGACGTCGCGGCTCTCCTGATCGAGGTTGCGGTGCAGCTCGCTGATGTGGAGGCGCGTGTAGTCGATCTGCTTGAACGTCTCGCCCATCAGCCCGGCCAGATTGCGCAGCAGCGCGATCTCGCCGTCCATGCCGACGAAACGCTTGGCGGCCGTGTCAGAATTCTTGCCGGCCTCCTTCAGGAAGTCCGCGTCGAACTTGGCGAGCTTGGACAGTATCGGGGTGAATTTCGGCTTCTTCGATTCCGCGTCGCCGGCCTCGGCGAGCAGCGCCTGCACCTTGGCGACTTCCGCTTCGAAAGGCTTGATCTGTTCGAGGGCCTTGGGCGAGGCGATCGCCTTGGATTCGGCGAGCTGCTTGAGGAGATGCGGCAGGTAGGTCTCGGCCGCTTTGATCTTGTCGTCCGGCTTGATGGCGAGCGCGACAGGCTTGCGGAACTTGCCAATCCGTTCGGCAAGGCCCTGATAGGCGGCGGCATCGAAGAGCAGCGCCTTGGCGAAGGCTTCTTTTTCGCCGGATTCCTTGCGGATCACGTCGATCTGCTTTTCGGCGAAACTGCCCTCCTTCGACATCGCCGCGAGCGCGTCGTCAAGCGCCAGGGTCACGGCGTCGCGCGCCTGGTTGATCGACCAGAGCGCATCGGTCTGCGCCCGCATCTTGCCGGCGAGCGCCACGACCGGCGCGATTTTCTCCTTCTCCGACGGCTCGGCAAGCAGACCGTCCAGTTGCAGGATGCCCGCCTCCTGCGCGTCGACGCGCGACGTCAGCGTCCCGCGGCTCGCCTCGTCCGGGGCATCCAGAAAACCCTGCAGCCCGTTGCGCAGGTTCTGGAAGTCGGAAAGGCTGGCAATCGTCTGGCGCGTCACCGTCATGTGGCCGTTCAGCGTGCTGGCGGTAAAATAACCGACGAGGCCGACGCCCGCGATGAGTGCGACAAGCGGCACGACGAAGAGCAGCACCTTGGTGACGATGCGGCGTCCCTGCAGAAGGCGATCGATAAAGGACATGATGACCCCGATAAATGCTTGAAGATGCATTTCCCGTCCGGCCGGCGCGCTGCACCAAAGGGAAACCGCCGGAAAGGCCCCTCTTCGGCCTTTTCGGACGTCTCCATCAAAGGCCCGCCTTGCCTGCAAGCCGGGCCGATCCGCCGATCGCATCATGCGACATCATTGGGATGACGCAACGATAGGTCGCGAAGCTTAATTATTTCCGAAGCGGAAGTGCCTGAATTTCAAGGATTTGCGCCGGATTCGTCATACTTTTCGGCCTATTTGGCGGGCATTCGCCCCAACTTTCGGCAAACGTTGCGCCCGGCGCCCCGTTTTCTGAGGATGGCCGCCGCCGGCGATTGGCCCTATGAGGAGCGGCATTGGGGGGAATCACCGCATGAGTCTGCCGGCGAACCATCGCGGCGCCCTGTACATGGCGGCGGCCATGGCAGGGTTCACCGCCAACGACGCGCTCGTCAAAGCCGTCACGGGCGACATGAACACCGGGCAGATCATGTTCGTGCGCGGCCTGATGACGACCGCGCTCGTGCTGGCCGTCGCCCATCGCTTCGCAGCCTTCGTCTCCTGGCGCGCCATGCTGCAACCGGCCCTCCTGCTGCGCATCGCCGCCGAGATCGGCGCCGCCATCACCTATATCTCCGCGCTCGGCACGCTGCCGCTCGCCAACACCGCATCGATCCTGCAGGCGCTGCCGCTCGCCGTGACGCTCGGCGCCGCCCTCTTCCTCGGCGAGAGGGTCGGCTGGCGGCGGTGGCTGGCGATCGTCGCCGGCTTCGTCGGCGTCTTGATCGTCATCCGCCCGGGGCCGGAGGGTTTCACGGCGGCGTCCGCCTATGTCGTCGCCTCCGTCGTCTTCGCGGCGATCCGCGATCTCTGCACCCGCCGCATCGACGGCGCCGTGCCGTCGCTCTTCATCACCGCCGTCACCGCCGCCACGATCACGCTCTTCGGCGCCCTGCTCGTGGCACCGATGGGCGGCTGGCAGCCGGTCGCTGCGGCCTCCCTGCTGAAGCTCGCCGGGTCCAGTGTCCTGCTCTTCGTCGGCTACCAGTGCATCGTGCTTGCGATGCGCACCGGCGAAATCTCGTTCATCGCCCCGTTCCGCTACACGAGCCTCTTCTGGGCGATCGGCATCGGCATCCTCGTCTTCGGCGAGGTGCCGGACGCCTGGATGGCAACAGGCGTCTCGGTCATCGTCGCCTCCGGCCTCTACACCTTCTACCGCGAGAACAAGCGGAAGGCCGACGGCGTGGCGCAGGAATCGGTGCCCGAATCGCCCTGACGGCAGCAAGCCGCGGACGCCTCAATCCGCATCGCCTTGAAACCATCCGGGATTTCCCGTCGGCACCGGTTCCGGTCCTGCCCGGAATGCGCTAGACGGAAAGCCTGTGGGGGACGCATGGCGCAGGCGACGCAGGACAGGACGGACAGGACGCGGCGGCCGCCGGAGAGGCCGCCGGGCGTCGTGCTGGCCGGCGGGCTTTCCACCCGCATGGGCCAGGACAAGGCGCGCGTGCGCCTCGGCGGCGCGACGCTCCTGTCCCGCGCCTGCCGGCGGCTCGCGCCGCAGGTGGGGGCGCTTGCCGTCAATGCCAACGGACCGATCCTGATGGAGCCCGGCGAGGAGGTGCCCGTCGTCGCCGATGCCGAACCGGGGCGGCTCGGGCCGCTCGCCGGCATCCTCGCCGCCATGCGGCACGCCCGGGCAGTCGCGCCGGCGGCGAGCCACGTGGCGACGGTGCCGACCGACAGCCCCTTCTATCCCGCCGATCTCGTCGACCGCCTCGCCGCTGCCGTCGACCGCGACGAACGGATCGCGGTCGCCTGCTCGGCGAGCGGCCTCCATCCGGTCTTCGGCCTCTGGCCGGTGGCGCTCGCCGACGACCTGGCGGACTGGCTCGCCGACGTCGGCGCGCTAAGGGTGCGCAGCTATCTCAACCGTCACGGCGCGCGCGAGGTGCTGTTCCCGAGCGTCGAGACCGCGAAGGGCATCTTCGATCCCTTCTTCAACATCAACACGCCCGATGACCTCGACGAGGCCGAGCGCTGGCTGTGGATCCTGGAACGATGACTGAACCGCGCATCTTCGGCATCGCCGGCTGGAAGAATTCCGGCAAGACGGGCCTCGCCGTCCGCCTCGTCACCGAACTCGTGGCGCGCGGCTATCGCGTCTCGACGATCAAGCACGCCCACCACGACTTCGACATCGACAAGATCGGCGCCGACAGCTGGCGCCACCGCGAGGCCGGCGCCCACGAGGTGACCATCGTCTCGGGCACCCGCTTTGCCATCATGCACGAGCTGCGCGGTGCGGCCGAGCCGAGCTTCGCGGAGATCGTGGCGCGGCTCGCCCCTTGCGACCTCATCCTCATCGAGGGCTACAAGCGCGAGCCGATCCCGAAGATCGAGGCGCGCCGTCTGGAAGCGGCCAACCGCACGCCGCTCGCACCTACGGATCCTCATATCGTCGCCATCGCCGCGGACCACGCCGTCGACGACGCCGGCCTGCCGGTCTTCGATCTCGACGACACGGCGGCAATTGCCGACTTCGTCCTCGCCACGGTCGGCCTGCGGCCTTGAGCCGCCGGCAGCCGCCTCCCGAAGCGGCTTGACCGCCGGCGCTCGCCGCGCGTTATTCTGTCGGCGCCCTCTTTCCACGGAGAGACCATGCAGCGCCCCTACCGCCTGTCCTGCCATTGCGGCAGCGTCCGCTTCGAGGTGGATGCCGAACTTGCCGGCCTGACGGAGTGCAACTGTTCGACCTGCCGCCGCTCGGGCTTCCTCCACTGGAAGGTGCCGGCCACGGCGGTGGCGCTCGTCGGCGAGAAGCAGCGGCTCTCGACCTATGTCTGGCGCGGCCTCAACGAAGGCCATCACTTCTGCCCGACCTGCGGCATCGCCGTGATGCGCGCCGGCTATCCCGGCGACCGGGTCTCGGTCAACGCCCGCTGCATCGAGCATATCGACGTCTTCACGCTCGAAATCCGCCGCGAGGACGGCCGCAACGACATGCCGCCGGGCCCGCTCCCCTGAGCCCTGCCGGCACGAAAAAAGCCGCCGGATCACTCCGGCGGCTTTTCCGCGGATGTCTTTCGCCCCTTATTCGGCCGAGGCGACCGGCTTCACGAGCGGCGTCACGCGGCGGATGGTGACGCGGCGGTTGAGCTGCTCCGGCCCGTCCGTCTCGACCTTGAGATAGCTTTCGCCGTAGCCCTGCGTCGTCATGTTTTCCGGCGGGATGCCGTAGACGTCGGTCAGCACGTTGGCGACGGCCTCGGCGCGCTCGTCGGACAGCACGAGGTTCGATTCGTCCGAACCGACCGCGTCCGTGTGGCCCTCGATCAGGAAGGTTTCGGACGGATCCTTGTCCAGGACCGCATTGATGCCGTCGGCGACCTCCTTGAGGGTCGATGCCTGGTTCATGCTGATCTCGGCGCTGCCGGTCGCGAAGGTGATCGTGTCGAGATCGATGCGGCGCATCGTGTCGCGGATACGGGCGGAGTTCTTCACCTCGTCGAGCGTGTAGACGCGCTGGATGGGCTCGACAGGCGGCTCCTCCAGGAACGCGCGGTAATCCCGCGGCGCATCGGCGGAGACGTCGATGATGTAATCCGCCACCGGGATGGTCAGCCGCATCGGCGGCAGGTCGTAACCCGGGTCGCGGAAGCGCGGACGGCTCTCGTAGCGGTCGAGGTCGGGTGCATAGAACAGCACATATTCCCGCCGGCCCTCGAAGCGCGAGCGCTGGATGATCTCGCCGTACTGGTTGCGGATCGTCACGATGCGCACGCCGTTCGGCCGCTCGACGACCTCGCGGACATGGCCGTGCGGCAGCGTCTCGTAATAGGTGCGCTCCGCCCGGCGCGCCAGCCGGTCGCCGTCATAGTGGTTGACGATCACCCGGTTGTCGATCGTGATGATCGTCCGGTTGTCGACCCGGCGCCCGACGCGCACGTCGTCATGCCGGCGGAATTCGGGACGACCCTCGCGGCGCTCGCCACGCTCGCGGTCGGCCGATTCGATCTTCACGGTGCGACGCTTGCCGTCGCGGCCCGTCTGGGCGTCGGCGTCGGAGCGCGGCCGGCGCGCCTCGACGTTGCTGCGCTCGTCGGAACGCTTGCGGCGCACCTCCTCGCGGTTGCCCTTGCGGCCGCGCTCGGCCTCCTTGTCGCTGTCCAGCACGGCTGCACCGTCCTCGACCGGCAGGACGACCGTGTCGTTCGTCTTCGACGGATCGCGGGCGATCTCCTCGCGCTTGCGCCGGCGTTCGCCGGCCTGGCCGTCTTCGGCGTTGCGCTTGCGGTCAGCCTGGCGCTCCTGCCGGTTTTCCTGGCGGTTGTCCTGGCGGTTGTCCTGGCGTTCCTGGCTGTCGTCCTGCCGGGCCTTCTGCCG
>NZ_JAKGBU010000018.1:4248-54881 GCF_021555155.1 Rhizobium alarense | reverse complement strand
TCCTGCCGCGCCTTCTGGTTGTCCTGCTGGTCCTGCTGGCGCGCCTTCTGGTTTTCCTGACGCTTCTTCTGCTGTTCCTCGCGCTGCTGGCGGCGCTTCTTCAGCAGTTCCTCGGGCGTTGCCTCGTCTTCCGCCTGGACCTGGATGACCTGCGCAGCGACGTCGACGGCAATCGCCGGACGGAGGGTGGCGGCGGCGACGGGCTCAAAGATGAGCGAGGCGAGCGGCAATGCCACGGTCGCCAGAAGTTTCGTTCGATTACCCATTGGTGTTTCCTCGCAGGTTTCTATCGTCTTCCGGAGAAGGGTTCGACGGGGTGTTCAGGGCGATTTTATGACTCGCGGCTAATCCTTGCCCCGAGGCAAACCGGTCCCATGCATGATCGATACCTAGTCTTTTCCGCCTTAACTCGCGATGAACGCGGGATTCTGCCGCCGTTCATCGTGCGGGCACTTCATAACCGCGTCCGGGCGCCTTCGGTTCCGCACCGGAGCCTACTTGCCGTGGGCCATGCCGATTTGCAGTTGATTTTTGTTGCGAAAGAAGTCGAATATCGGCGCCAAGTGGGCCGGGAGCGCCCACTGCCTAAAGGTCGCCGGATAACAAGCAACAAGCCGGCACCCAACAGAGAGGATCGACATGCGCATTTCCAAACGTCTCACCATGGCGGCATCGGCCGCCGTCATCGCGCTGTTTGCGGGGTCCGCGATGGCGGAGGGAGAGAAGATCGTCATCGGAACCGAGGGTGCCTACCCGCCCTTCAACAACCTTGAGGCCGACGGCACGCTGACGGGCTTCGACATCGACATCGCCAAGGCGCTCTGCGACGAGATGAAGGCCGAGTGCACCTTCGTCACGCAGGACTGGGACGGCATCATTCCCGCCCTGATCGCCAAGAAGTTCGACGCGATCGTCGCCTCGATGTCGATCACCGCCGAGCGTCTCGAGAAGGTCGACTTCTCGAAGAAATACTACAACACGCCGCCGGCGATCGTCGTGCCGAAGGATTCCGACATCACCGAGGCGACGCCCGAGGCGCTCGCCGGCAAGGCGCTCGGCGCACAGGGTTCGACGACGCATTCCAACTATGCCGAAGCGCATATGAAGGATGCCGACATCAAGCTCTACCCGACCGCCGACGAATACAAGCTCGACATCGCCAACGGCCGCGTCGATGCCGTCATCGACGACGTGGTCGTGCTGTCGGAATGGCTGAAGAGCGAGGACGGCGCCTGCTGCAAGCTGCTCGGTACGCTGCCGATCGATCCGGTCATCAACGGCGACGGCGCCGGCGTCGCGGTTCGCAAGGGCGAGACGGCGCTGGCCGACAAGTTCACCGCCGCGATCGCCGCGATCCGTGCCAACGGCAAGTACCAGGAAATCAACGCCAAGTACTTCCCCTTCGACGTTTACGGCGACTGATCCGTGCAATCATGCGGCCTGCGCGTCGCATCATGACGAGAATGTAACGGCGGGAGGCTTGCCCTCCCGCCTTTTTTGCCTGAAAACAGACCGAAAGGCGCACAAAGCGCCGGCATAAGGCGCAAAGCGCTTGGGGGACTATTTGGCATGAATGCAATCTTCGCCGCGATCAGCGAGGCGATCGGCAGAGTTCTATCCGTCATCGATCCGATGTGCGGCCCGGTCGGCATCTTCCGGCTGTTCGCCGGCGAAACCCTTCTTGCCTGCGGCGACACCGGCTGGGGCGACGAGATCGCCCTCGGCTTCCTGGTGACGGCCAGCCTCGCGGTGGCGACGCTGCCGGTCGGCCTGTTCTTCGGCTTCTTCATCGCGCTTGCCAAGCAGTCTGACGAGAAATCGCTGCGGCTTGCCGCCAACATCTACACCACGATCTTCCGCGGCCTGCCCGAGTTGCTGACGCTCTTCATCGTCTATTACGGCCTGCAGATCCTCGTCCAGAACCTCGCGGCTTCGCTCGGCTACGACGGCACGGTGGAGATCAACGCCTTCTTCGCCGGCATGATCGCCCTCGGCGTCGTCTTCTCCGCCTATTGCTCGGAGGTGCTTCTGTCGGCCTTCAAGGCGATCCCGCGCGGCCAGTACGAGGCGGGTTACGCGCTCGGCCTGCATCACGGCCGCACCATGCGGCTCGTCGTCCTGCCGCAGCTCGTGCGCATCGCGCTGCCGGGCCTCGGCAATCTCTGGATGGCGCTCCTCAAGGACACGGCCCTCGTCTCGGTCGTCGGCCTGCCGGACATCCTGCGCCAGACGGGCATCGCGGCGCGCGTCACCAAGGAAGCCTTCCAGTTCTACGCGCTCGCCTGTCTGCTCTTCCTCGTCCTCGCCTTCCTGTCCTCGATCGTCTTTTCGATGATCGAGAGCCGGGTGAAACGCTCGGAGGTCGCACGATGAGCTACGTCACCGCCCTCATCCCGCCGCAGGCCCCGCCGCCCGGCCCCGCCGTCCGCTACACCGCCGCGCGCTTCGTCGGCAATGTCGCGATGGGCGTCTGGCTCGCGCTGTCGATCGGCATCTTCCTGATGATCGTCGACGGCTGGGATCCGGAAAAATTCGCCCGCTACGGACCGAGCTACCTCTCGGGTCTCGCCGTGACGCTGACGCTCGTCATCCTGTCGGTCGTGCTCGGGGGCCTGCTGTCGCTGCCGCTCGCCTTCGCGCGCATGTCGAGGAACCCGGCGCTTTCCTGGCTCGCCTATACCTATGTCTATTTCTTCCGCGGCACGCCGCTGCTCACCCAGCTTTTCCTCGTCTATTACGGCCTCGGCAGCTTCTCCAACGAGTTGAAGGCGGTCGGCCTCTGGTGGTTCTTCCGAGACGCCTGGAACTGCGCGCTTTTGACCTTCACCCTCAACACCGCCGCCTATCAGGCCGAGATCCTGCGCGGCGCCATCCAGAGCGTGCCGCGCGGCCAGCGCGAGGGTGCCGCCGCGCTTGGCATTCCGCCGCGCATCGCCTTCCTGAAGATCATCCTGCCGCAGGCGATGATCGTCGCGCTCCGCCCCTACGGCAACGAGATCATCCTGATGATCAAGGGGTCGGCCATCGTGGCGATCGTCACCGTCTTCGACCTGATGGGCGAAACGCGCCGGGCCTTCTCGCGCACCTTCGACTACCAGACCTATCTCTGGGCGGCGCTGATGTACCTCGTCATGGTGGAGGCGCTGCGCAACCTCTGGGCCTGGCTCGAGGCACACCTGACCCGCCATCTCAAGCGCTAGGCCGGTCCTGGCAGCACTCGCCGTTGAGTGCTGCTAATGCTTTGATTTCAAAGGAATATTACTTCTCCTCGATCAAAGTCAAGACTTGATTAAGCGTTCGGGCGCTTCAATCATAGGGACCATCATTCACCACGCGATGAGGTCCCGAATGACGAACGACATGGAAATGCAGATGAAGGGTTACGGCCTAACCACCGCCCAGATCCTCTACCGCATGCCCGATCATCCGAGCTTCCTGCAGACCTATATCTGGCAGCACTACGACATCGCCCCCGATTTTCCGGAGATGAAGGGGTTCCTGAAATTCTGGCAGGAAACGCTCGAAGGGCCGCTGCATTCGGTGCGCTACGTCCACCGCAAGCTGATCTCGGCCTCCGAATGGCGGGCGCTGAAGGGCGAATTCATCATCAACTGAAAGCCCAGGGCGCCTTACCGCACGGCTCAGACGTGAACCGAGCCATGCGCGAGTTCCGTGTCCGACATGTCGACACGCAGCGAGCCGTAGACGATTGCCGCGTAGAACACGGCGACGAAGCCGAGCACGGCCGCGCCGTTGATCGGCCCGAAGGCGGCATGCGCGAGGATCGTATCGAAGGACAGCGCGACGTCCGCCTTCGCCCCTTCGATCTGCATGCTCGACGACGAAATCTTGAGGCCCCAGGCAAGCAGCAGGATGAGATACATCCAGCTGTAGTTGCGCCTCAGCCGCCGGCAGGCGGCCACGCGATAGCTGATCAGAAATTCCGGCTTGCGCAGGCTCTTGGCGATCGCCGCCGCCCAGTCGGTCGCGATGTCGCCCTGCGGGCTCATGAACTCGGCGAAATAGTGCCGCTCGAGCTGCCGCACGCGGGCCCGGTAGACGTCGAAGAAGCGATAGCGCCTGGCCTCGATCAACAACAGCAGCGTGATCAGCAGCATGGCGAAGAGCAGCACGCCGTGATGCGAGGTCGGCGTCGACAGCGAGACCGAAAGCAGGGCGGCGACGACGGTGATCGCCCAGTTCGAGGTCCGGTCGATGCGATCGCGCCAGCCGGCCATGCGGCCGAGTTCGCCGCGATAGTAGTGCACCATCAGGTTCATCGATTCCGCCGAATTGCTCGGCAGGGGCGGTCCGGCGCGCTGGCTGCGTTCCAGCGTCCCGATCAGCGTCGGCATGTCACCCGGCATCGGCGTGTCCTCGCATTTTCTTCTTGCTGTTGCCGCCGATGATGCGCCCGTTCCCGAAATTGATAAACCTCTATTTTCACCGACGCGGCGCGGTCCGCTCCGGTCCGGCATTGCCAAAGAGCCGGCACGCCCCTAAAGAGACGCCCCATGAAAAAGATTGACGAAGACGCGCTCGCGGACGCCTACAACCGTGCCCTCGCCCTGGAGAAATCCGGGGATTTCGACGCCGCCGCAATGGCCTATCAAGAGGTGCTGGCGATCGACCCGGAGGATCACGGCGGCGCGGCCGTGCGGCTTGCCTCGATGGGCCGCGGCGAGACGCCGGAAAAGGCGCCGGACGCCTATGTCACGACGCTCTTCGACCAGCATGCCGAGGTCTTCGACAGCGTGCTCGTCGACCAGCTCGCCTATTGCGTGCCCCTCCTCGTGCGCCAGCGGCTGCAGGCGCTCGGGCTCGGCCCCTTCGGCCGCGTGCTCGACCTCGGCTGCGGCACCGGGCTCACCGGCGGCGCGCTGCGCGACATGGCCGAGGACATCACCGGCATCGACCTTTCGGAAAACATGGTCGAGATCGCCCATGAGAAGGACCTCTACGAGACGCTCTACGTCGCGGAGGCGGTGGACTTCCTCGACGACAACGACGAGGACCCCTTCGACCTCGTGACGGCGACCGACGTGCTGCCCTATCTCGGCGCGCTGGAGCCGCTCTTCTTCGGCGCCGCCGAAAACCTCGTGCCGGGCGGCCTCTTCGCCTTCTCGTCGGAGACGCTGCCTGACGCGGCCTTCGCCGGCCGCCCCTTCATGGTCGGCCCGCACCAGCGCTTCGCCCACGCCGAAGGCTATCTCCGCGAGCGGCTTGCGGCGACCGGCTTCGACCTCGTCGAACTGACCGCCATCACGGTGCGCACGGAGGAAGGCGAACCGATCCCCGGCCATCTGGTGCTGGCGCGCCATATCGGCACCGCCTGACCCTGGGCAAGGGGCCGACCGGGCGCGGCGCCAGGAATCCGCTTGCGCCGATCCACCATGAGACTATCGTCGCCTCATGGATTTGTTCGAAGCCTTTCAACGCCTTGGCGTCGCGCTTGCGGTCGGCATGCTCGTCGGAATCGAACGCGGCTGGCAGGAGCGCCAGGTCCGCGCCGGCGGTCGAACCGCCGGCATCCGCACGTTTGCGCTGATCGGCCTCCTCGGCGGCCTTACGGGTTATCTGAACCGCTTCGCCGGCCCGGCGCTTCCCATCGCGCTGTTCCTGCTCTTCGGTTTCGCCTTTGTGCTCTTCAAACTCCGGGAGGCGACCGAGGAGAACGACCACAGCGTGACCGACGTCGTCGTCGCCCTTGTGGTCTTCGCGCTCGGCACGGCATCCGTCCTCGGCGAAATGGAAATCGCGGGCGCCGGCGGCGTGGTCGTCGCCGCGCTGCTCGCCGCCCGCCAGAGCCTGCACAGCTTCCTCCGGCGCCTGAGCTGGCTCGAACTCCGCGCCACCCTCGTGCTGCTCGTCATGACGATCGTCGCGCTGCCGATCCTGCCGGATCGCACCGTCGACCCATGGGATGCTCTCAATCCGTTCAATCTCTGGCTCCTCACCGTCACCATCGCGGCGATCTCCTATGCCGGCTATATCGCAATCCGCCTTGCGGGCCCGAGCCGCGGCATCCTCTTTGCCGGTGCGGCCGGCGGCCTCGTCTCCTCGACGGCGCTCACGCTGACCTTCGGCCGCTTCGCCGCGGAAACCCCGGACAATCAGCGCCGGCTCGGCGCCGGCGCCATCGTCGCCGGAACGCTGTCGCTGCTGCGCGTGCTGGTGATTTCCGTGGCACTCGCCCCCTCGCTGGCGCTGACGCTCGCCGCGGCCCTCCTTCCCGCTGCCCTCGCGATGCTCGCCGCGGCCTTCCTGGCGGCGCGCCGGGAAGAACGCGGGCGAACACCCGATCTCGGCCTCGAAAACCCCTTCGACCTCGGCATGGTGCTGCGTTTCGGCGCGCTTCTCGGCGCCGTCACCTGGATGTCCAAGGTGCTCGTGGATATCGCCGGCGCCCGCATGCTGTTTGTCGTCGCAGGCATCTCCGGCCTCGTCGACCTCGACGCCATCACGCTGTCCACGGCCCGGCTCGCAGGTCACGCTGTTGATCTCAGAACGGCGTCGGCGGCCATCCTGCTCGCGGTCGTCGTAAACCTGCTGACCAAGGTGGCATTGGCCTACTCGGCGGCAGGCAGGGGACGCTATGCCGCATCTCTCGCGACGGCGACCGGGGTCGCCGTCACCGCTATGGTCGCCGGGCACGTTCTGCTGGCGCCCCTCCTTCCGGCCACCGTTGCCGGCTGACGCGGTCATCGACCTCTCCCTTTCGCCGTGCCGGCGTTTCCGATAAACCACGGAACCAAAGCATCGAAAGGAGCCTCCGGAAATGGCGAAAGTCGCATTCATCGGTCTCGGCGTCATGGGGTATCCCATGGCAGGTCACCTGAAGGTGAAGGGCGGGCATGACGTGACCGTCTACAACCGCACCTTCGCCAAGGCGGAACAGTGGGTGGCCGCGTTCGGCGGCAGGGCGGAACGCACCCCCGCGGCCGCCGCCGCCGGCGCCGGATTCGTCTTCACCTGCGTCGGCAACGACGACGACCTGCGCTCCGTCACCACCGCAAAGGACGGCGCGCTGGAAGGCATGGCCGCCGGCGCGATCCTGATCGACAACACGACCGCCTCCGCCGAAGTCGCCCGCGAGCTGGAGGCCGCCGCCCGCGCCAAGGGCTGCGGCTTCGTCGACGCGCCGGTTTCCGGCGGCCAGGCGGGCGCCGAAAACGGCGCGCTGACCGTCATGTGCGGCGGCGAGGAAGCGACCTTCGAGACGGCGCGGCCGGTGATCGACGCCTATGCCCGCATGGTCGGGCTGATGGGCCCGGCCGGCAGCGGCCAGCTCACCAAGATGATCAACCAGGTCTGCATCGCCGGCCTCGTCCAGGGCCTTGCGGAGGGCATCCATTTCGGCAAGCAGGCCGGCCTCGACATCGAGAAGGTCATCGAGGTCATCTCCAAGGGGGCCGCCGGCTCCTGGCAGATGGAAAACCGCCACAAGACGATGAATGCCGGCAAATACGACTTCGGCTTCGCCGTCGACTGGATGCGCAAGGACCTCGACATCGTGCTGTCCGAGGCCCGCCGCAACGGCGCGAAACTGCCGGTCACCGCCCTCGTCGACCAGTTCTACGGCGATATCCAGGCGATGGGCGGCAAGCGCTGGGACACCTCCTCGCTGCTGGCGCGGCTCGAGAGGAAATGATCGGCCGCACCTCCGCGGCCGGCGACATCCTGGAGCACATCCGGGCATTGCGGTCGGAGGCAAACATCGCCGGCATGCGGCGGTACGGCATCGTCACCGACACGGCGCTCGGCATTTCCAATGCCGAGCTGCGAAAAGTCGCCCGGGCCGCCGGAAAGGACCATGGCCGCGCCGCCGCACTTTGGGCGACCGGTGTGCGCGAAGCCCGCCTGCTGGCGCTCTACACGCTGGACCCGCAGCGGCTGACGCTTGCGGAGGCCCGCCGTCTCGCGGCGGATTTCAACTCCTGGGAAATCGTCGACGGCGCGGCCGACATCTTCGTCGCGGCCGGCCTTCTCGCCCTCGTCGAGGACTTTGCCGCGGACGAGCGGGAATTCGTGCGGCGCGCGGCCTTCGCGATGATCGCCGGCGCAGCCGTCCACCTGAAGAGCGAATCCGACGCGACGCTGATCGCCTGGCTTGGCGTCATCGAGCGGCACGCCGCCGACCCGCGCAATTTCGTGAAGAAGGCGGTCAACTGGGCGCTCCGCAGCATTAGCAAGCGCAGCAGTGCCTGCCACGCGCCGGCCGTCGCGCTGGCCGGCACACTCGCCGAAAGCGCCGACCGGACCGAGCGCTGGATCGGCAGGGATGCGCTGCGTGAACTGACGGACGAAAAAACGCTCGCCCGGATCAGGCGCTGAGACGTCCGGCCGCATGCAGCACCGGGCGGCCTATTCCTCGCCGCTCTTCTGGTCGACCATCATGTAGTCGAGCGGCAGTTCGGTCGTGTACTTGATCTGCTCCATGGCGAAGACCGAGGAGACGTCGCGGATCTCGATGCGGGCGATCAGCCGCTTGTAGAAGGCGTCGTAGGCGGCGATGTCGGGCACCACGACGCGCAACAGGTAGTCGACGTCGCCGCTCATGCGGTAGAACTCGACGACCTCCGGAAACTCGACCACCACCTCCGAGAAACGCTTCAGCCACTCGATCGAATGCGAACTCGTGCGGATCGACACGAAGACGGTGACCTTCGTGTTGACCTTCACCGGGTCGAGCAGCGCCACCCGCTTGCGGATGACGCCGTCCTCTTCCATCTTCTGGATGCGCCGCCAGCACGGCGTCGTCGACAGGCCCACCTTCTTGGCGAGGTCGGCGACGGCGAGCGTCGAATCCTCTTGCAAGAGACGCAGGATCTTGCGGTCGAGACGGTCCATCATATCCCCCTTCGGAATCTTTTTTCACACTAGACCGAATTTCGCGGTGAAGGGAAGAATGAGGTTTCACGCGATCAGGCTTTTCACCCGCTTTCGCAGCTCCGGCACCAGTTCCGCCTCGAACCACGGATTGCGCTTCAGCCAGCCCGTGTTGCGCCAGCTCGGATGCGGCATCGGCAGGATCGCCGGCCGGCGGTTGCGGCCGAGATGCCGGCGCCAGTCGGAGACCGTCTCCGTCATCGTCGCCGCCCGCGCCGCGCCGAGGTGCCAGCTCTGCGCATACTGGCCGATCGCCAGCACCAGCTCGACCTGCGGCATGGCCTCCATCACGGGCCGACGCCAGAGCGGCGCGCATTCGCGCCGCGGCGGCAGGTCGCTCCCCTTGGCGTCGTAACCCGGAAAACAGAAGCCCATCGGCACGATCGCGAACCTGTCCGGATCGTAGAAGGTCTGCCGGTCGACGCCGAGCCACTGGCGCAGCCGGTCGCCGGAGGCGTCGTCGAAGGGAAGCCCGCTCTCGTGCACCCGAAGCCCCGGCGCCTGGCCGGCGATCAGCACGCTCGCCGTCGGCGAGATCACCGCGACCGGCCGCGGCTCGTGCGGCAGCGCTTTCGCCGGCCCGCCGGCCGGTGCGTCGCGACAGAGGCGGCAGCCGGCGATCGCCTCGCGCAGCACGGCGATCGTCCGCTCCCTCTCCGCTTCGCCGCCGTCTTCCATCGGGGCCTCCCTCGTCACGAACGCAGCAGCGCGCCGAGCCAGCCGACGAGGCCCGCCGCGCCGTCATGCGGCTCTTCCGGCGGCCGGTCGTTCCGCCGTCGCCAGTCCTGCGGCCGGTCGAAGCTGCCGCCCCACAGGCCGCGCCGTTCCGCCTGCGCCAGCGCCTCCTCCTGCGTATAGTCGCCATAGGAGACCGCCATGCCCTCGCGCACCATGCGCGCGCCGAGGTCCTCCCCGCCGACCGCGCAGCGCGCCAGCAGGCGGCCGTAGCGGTCGTGTCCGTGCGTGCGGCAGACGATCTCGCGGACGCGCATCAGTTCGGCGAGCCGGGCGCGGGCCGCCGCGCCGCAGTTCCAGCTCTCCCCGCCGCGCCGGCAGGTCTGGGCATATTCCGGCGCGTCGAGGCCCTTCAGCCGGATGCGGCGTCCGTCGAGCGTCAGCGTGTCGCCGTCCGCCGCCCGGCCGCGGCCGGCGACGTCCACGCTGCCGTCGCCGATCCGCAGCACGACGAGCGCCAGCAGGAAGACGATCGCCACCGTCGTAACGATGTCGCGCAACAGGCTGAAACGGCTGGGATTTCGTCCGGTCTTACGCAAGGTCAGTCTCGCAGGCGATTGTCCCGAATGGTTCGCAAATGGTTTATGCGCGGCAGCATCTTCTTAAGGATTACGGCCTAGAGTTCAATGTCGATTGCAACAGTTGCGTTATCATGAGTACGGGCGTCAGCACCTCGACGGACAAGATCATTGTCGACAAGTCGCGCAGCCATCGAAACAAGGCTGTGTCGAAGGCTGTGCGCGCGACCCGTGAACGGCTGCAGACGGCAACCGGCGTTTCGCCGATCTTCGAGCGCGACATGCTGCTGTTGCACATCGATTCCGTGCTCGACAATGCCATCGCGATGCCGATCCTGATCGTCGGGATCGCCACGGTCGGCGTCTACATCACCGGCGAGCCGGGCCTCATCGCCTGGGCCCTGCTGGCGCTCAGCCTGCATGCCCTCGGCATGGTCGCCGCCCGGCAGGCCCGCAAGGCGGAGATCACCGCCGAGACGATGCGGCGCTGGATACGCATGCTCGGCCTGACGCAGGCTCTGATGGGCATTGCCTGGGCGACGCTCGCCTTCCAGGATTGCGGCCCCTGCACCGGGTCCTCCTTCGGCTTCTTCAAGGGAACCGCCCTTCTCGTGGCGCTCGCCGTCACCGCCATGAGCACGATGATGCTGCGCAACGCGGTGCTCTTCACCTTCGCGCCGACCGCCTTCGTGCTCGCCGCGCAGGCCTACGGCGACCCGGATCCCGTGCTTGTCGGAATGACGGCGATCGTCACGGCGGCGATGATCTTCCTGATGTTCATCACGCACCGCATGCGCCAGACGAGCACGCAGCTCCTCTCCTTCCAGTCGGAAAAGGACGACCTCATCGCCGAGCTCGAGGTCGCCAAATCGATGTCCGACGAGGCGCGCCGCCGCGCCGAGGAGGCGAACCTCGCCAAGTCCCGCTTCCTTGCCTCCATGTCGCATGAGCTGCGCACGCCGCTCAACGCCATCCTCGGCTTTTCGGAGGTCATGTCGACGGAGGTGATGGGGCCGCTCAACAATCCGATCTACAAGGAATACACCTCCGACATCCACCGCTCCGGCCAGCATCTGCTGAACCTCATCAACGAGATCCTCGACCTGTCGCGCATCGAGGCCGGCAAATACGAGCTCAGCGAGGACGCGATCCACCTCGTCGACATCACGGAGGACTGCATCGGCATGGTGCAGTTGCGCGCCCGGGCGAAGAATATCACCATCGCCGAACAGTTCGAGACCGGCATGCCGGCCGTCTGGGCCGACGAGAAGTCGATGCGCCAGGTGGTGCTGAACCTGCTTTCCAATGCCGTGAAATTCACGCCGCAGGGCGGCGAGATCACCGTCAAGGCCGGCTGGACGGCCGGCGGCGGCCAGTATCTGTCGATCAGGGACAACGGCCCCGGCATTCCCGAGGAGGAGATCCCGGTCGTGCTCTCCGCCTTCGGCCAGGGCTCGATCGCCATCAAAAGCGCCGAGCAGGGCACCGGCCTCGGCCTGCCGATCGTCCAGGCCATCCTCGCCAAGCACAACGGCGAATTCATCCTGCGCTCGAAGCTGCGCGAGGGCACCGAGGCCATCGCTATCCTGCCCGCCAAGCGGGTGCTGCAGAGCCTGCCCGCCGTCGAGGAGACACAGGCGGTCAAGCCGCGCAGGAAGAGTTTTGCCTGACGCCGGCCGGCCTCTTCAGAAGATGTGCGAGAGCACGATCACATAGGCGGCATAGACCGCATTGGCGACAATGAGGCAGAAGCAGGCGAAGGACCCGAGGTCCTTGGCGTTCTTGCCCATTTCCGAAATTTCCGGCGAGACCCGGTCGACGATCTCCTCGATCGCCGTGTTCAGCGCCTCGAAGGCCATCATCAGCAGGAACAGGATCGCCATGGCGACATACTGGAAGAGCGTGGCGCCGGTTGCGATGAAGCCGATCATCGCGGCCCCGAAGGCCATCAGTTCGTGGCGGAAGGCGGCCTCGCCGAGCAGCCGGCGCGCGCCGGAATAGGAGTAGGTGCCGGCCGCGTAGAGATGCCGGATTCCGTGCTCCTTCTTGATCGACCGCGCCTTCATCGTTGCTTCCATCCGTCCGACCCTTTCGCCCGCCCCGGCCCGCTGCCGGGGCGCGCGGTCCATGCACCGCAATCTAGCCCGAATTGAGGTAAGAAATCCTTGCCGGTGCGCAAGGGCTCCTTCCGCCCCGTCGTCAGGCGCGGTTGCTGACGCCCGCCTGCGCGAAGGTCGCCATGCCGGAATGGCAGGCCGCCGCCGCCTTGACGATGCCGGCGGCGAGCGCCGCGCCGGTCCCCTCGCCGAGCCGCATGCCGAGCGCCAGCAGCGGCGTCTTGCCGAGCTTTTCGATCGCCTTCAGGTGGCCGGGTTCGGCGGAGACATGGCCGATCAGGCAGTGGTCGAGGGCGGCGGGATTGGCGGCGCGCAGCACCGCGCCCGCCGCCGTCGCGACGTAGCCGTCGAGGATGACCGGGATCTTCTGCATGCGCGCGGCGAGGATGGCGCCGGCCATCGCCGCGATCTCGCGTCCGCCGAGCCGGCGCAGCACTTCCAGCGGGTCCGAAAGGTGCGCGTCGTGCAGCGCCACCGCCTTTTCCACCGCCGCGATCTTCCGCGTCAGCACGTCGCCCTCCGACCCGGTGCCGGGGCCGACCCATTCCGCCGCCGTGCCGCCATAGAGCGCCAGGTTGATGGCGGCGGCGATCGTCGTGTTGCCGATGCCCATCTCGCCGATGCAAAGGAGATCCGTGCCGCCGGCGACGGCCTCCATGCCGAAGGCCATGGTCGCCGCGCAGTCGCGCTCGGAAAGTGCCGCCTCTTCCGTGATGTCGGCGGTCGGATAGTCGAGCGCCAGATCGAAGACCTTGAGGCCGAGGTCGTGCGTCACGCAGATCTGGTTGATGGCGGCACCGCCCGCGGCGAAGTTCTCGACCATCTGCGCCGTCACCGAGGACGGGAACGGCGTGACACCCTGCTTCGTCACGCCGTGGTTGCCGGCGAAGATGGCGACGAGCGGCCGCGTCACGGCGGGTGGCCTGCCGGTCCAGGCGGCGAGCCAGAAGGCGATTTCCTCCAGCCGTCCGAGCGCGCCGCCGGGCTTGGTCAGTTGCGCGTCGCGCTGGCGCGCCGCGGCAAGCGCCGCCGAATCCGGCCCCGGAAGGTTGCGCAGCAAGTCACGGAAATCATCGAACGGCAGGCCGCTGGCACTCATTTCAGGAAATTCCTCGTCTCGGGCTTTCAGTTGCGTTGCGGTCCCTCATAGAGCGAGTGCGCCGCTGCGACAATCGCATTTGCGCCGCCGGCTTGCGTGGAATCAGCGAAGCGGAAATGATCGCGGGCGCGGACTCACGCTCCGGCGACGGGCGGGCGACGGCAAGAGGGACGCCGCCACCCGCCGGAGCACTCGTTCCGGAGGCCGCGTGGAGGGGAAAACTTGGACATTCGCGATTTCGTCGACGATCTGGCCCGGTCTGTGGCCTTCCTGTCGCGCCTGCCGGTGCCGGAGCGCCATTTCATCGGCCATGACGGGCGGCTGAGCCGCGCCGTGCGCGCCTTCCCGCTCGCCGGCCTGATGATCACGCTGCCGCCGGCAGCGCTTCTCTCGGTGCTGGTGGCGCTGCGGACCGATCCGCTGCTTGCCGCGCTGCTGGCCGTCGCCGCCGAGGTGCTGATCACCGGCGCGCTGCACGAGGACGGGCTCGCCGACACCGCGGACGGCATCGGCGGCGGCCGCGACCGGGACCATGCACTGACGATCATGAAGGACAGCCGGCTCGGCTCCTTCGGCGCGGTGGCCCTCGTGCTGGTGCTCGGTGCGCGGATCGCGGCGATCGCCGCGATCCTGCCCGGCCTGTCGCCGGCCGGCGCGGCACTCGCGCTCGTCGCCGTCGCGGCGGGCAGCCGGGCGGCCATGGTCTGGCACTGGCAGGCGCTGCCGCCGGCCAGGAAGGACGGCGTGGCGGCGTCCGTCGGCGAGCCGGAACGCACCGCGGCGGTCGTCGCCCTCGCCTCGGGTGCCGCCCTGTTCCTTCTCCTTCTCGTCCTGTCGGCCGGCGCGCTCGCGGCCTGTGCCGCCGCCGCGGCCCTCGCCGTTGCCGTGCTCGCGCTGAACCGCCTCGTGCTGCGCCGGATCGGCGGGCTCACCGGCGACACGATCGGCGCGACGCAGCAGGTCGCATCGGTCGCAGCCCTCGTCGCCCTTGCGCTCGTGCGGTAGCTCGCCGATATGTGAGGGTAGCCAGGCGGCGATGCCGCGCTTCGGGTCCGAAGCGCGAAACCCGCCGCAACCTTGACGGCGGCGCAGGCCCCGATCACGGATCGGAGCGCACGCAACGGAAAGCGGAGACCGCATGGAATCGCCCTGCATCCTCGTCTGTTCGATCGACATGGCGACCGGCTACTGCTTCGGCTGCGGCCGCACGCGCGAGGAGATCGGCGCCTGGACGCTCTACACCTCCGACGAGCGCCGCGCCATCATGGCAACGCTGCCGGCGCGGCTGGAGACGGTCGAGCGCAGGCCGCGCCGCGAGACCCGGCGGACCCGCATGGCCCGCGAACGGCAGGACGGCAACGCATGAGGCTTCTCGTTCTTCTCGCCATCCTCGGCCTCGGCCTGGTCATGCTGGTGCTCAACCACGACGACGGCCGCACATTCGGGCTTGCCAACGACGACTTCGGGCGCCTCGTCATGCTGTCGAGCCTCGTCGCGCTGTTCGGTGCCGGCATGCTGGCGAGCCGCCGGCGGTTCGGCGAGAGCCTGCGGCAGGCGGCGATCTGGCTCGTCATCATCCTGGCGCTCGTCGCCGTCTATCTCTACCGCACCGACCTCCAGTCCTTCGCGAGCCGCATGACCGCCGGCCTCATCCCCGGCCGCGCCATCGTGACGACGGCGGCGGACGGCAGCCGGATGCTCGTCGTCCACCGCATGGAGGGCGGCCACTTTGCGGCCGACGTCGCCGTCGACGGGGTCAGCCTGCGCATGCTCGTCGACACCGGCGCGAGCACCGTCGTGCTCAGCCACGACGACGCCCTGCGCATCGGCATCGACGCGGAGGCCCTCACCTATTCGATCCCCGTCATGACCGCCAACGGCCGCACCATGGCCGCGCCGGTGACGCTGCGCCAGGTGGCGATCGGACCGATCGTCCGCGACAACATACGCGCCATGGTTGCGCAAGACGGCAATCTCGACGAAAGCCTGCTCGGCATGAGCTTCCTCGGCACGCTCGGCTCGCTGGAGATGGCGGGCGACGAATTGCGGCTCCGCGACTGACGTCAGACCCGCCCGCGGCCCTGGCCGCAACATTCGTTCACACTCAGACACGCCGCCGCAACAGTCCTTAATTTTTCCTGCGAATCCAGCCGCGTACTGTGAAATATCGGGGGTCATTCCTGCTTTTGACGCAGCCCCCCGATCGACCTACCACTGAATCATCGCATCTTTCCGTACCGTTTTCGATGCGACCTTCACAACGGACGATCAGGAGGTCACATGACAAGCATTTCGTCTACAACGTCTAGTTCATATCAGTACCAGAGTCCCTTCCTCCGCATGGACACCAACGGCGACGGCAAGGTCACCGAGGACGAATTCGTCTCCGCGCGGCCGAAGGAGGTCGACGAAGCGAAATCCAAGGCGCTCTATGCCGAGATATCCGGCGGCTCGACCGAAGGCATGACCGAGGAGGAACTCGCCGCGGCGATGGAAGCCGCGCGGCCGAGTGCCGAAGCACGCTTCAGCGGCGACATGAGCGCCATGATGCTCGACATGCAGGAAGCGTCCGCGGCGCCGCCGGACGCGACGGACCTGTTCTCCGCACTCGACACCGACGGCGATGGCACGGTGAGCGAGGCGGAATTCGCCGAGGGCCGGCCCGACGACGTGAGCGAGGAGCAGGCACTTGCCCTCTTCGCGAGCTTCGACAGCGAGGGCACGGGCTCCCTGACGGAGGATCAGTTCGTCGCGGCCATGGAGGCGAACCGGCCCGCCGGACCGCCGCCCGGCATGCCGCCGGCCGGTGACGTAAGCGAAAGCGACAGCGAGGACAGCGAAACGGCCAGCGCGGCCTCGACCACGCTCGACGACCTGCTCGCGCGCATCCGCCAGGTGATCGAGGAATACGAATCGCTCGGCACCACCGAAGACGACACCGCGGACGAGAGCACCACGACCGTGACCGCCTGATGCGCCGTGGAGGGCCGTCGGCGACGGCGGCCCTCTGCTCCCCGCCCGGCCGCCGTCAGTTCTTCAGCTTGTAGCCCGTCCGGAAGATGAAGGCGGTGATCGACAGGCACGCGACGAGGAAGACGACCACCATGGCCAGGCTGACCATCGGGTCGACGTCGGCGATCTCGTAGAAGCTCCAGCGGAAGCCGGAGACGAGATACAGCACGGGATTGAAGTGGCTGACCGTCTGCCAGAAGGGCGGCAGCATGTCGATCGAGTAGAAGCTGCCGCCGAGGAAGACGAGCGGCGGCACGACGAGCATGGGGATGAGGTTCAACTGTTCGAAATCCTTCGCCCAGATGCCGATCATGAAGCCGAACAGGCTGAAGGACACGGCCGTCAGCACGAAGAACAGCACCATCATCACCGGGTGGGCGATCGTGATGTCGACGAACAGCGAGGCCGTCGCGAGGATGATCGCGCCGACGATCAGCCCCTTCGTCGCCGCCGCGCCGACATAGCCAAGCAGGATTTCCGTCATGGAGATCGGCGAGGACAGGATCTCGTAGATCGTGCCGGTGAATTTCGGGAAGTAGATGCCGAAGGAGCCGTTGCTGATGCACTGGTTGAGCAGCGTCAGCATGATCAGGCCGGGCGCGATGAAGGCGCCGTAGGGCACGCCCTCCACCTCCTGCACGCGCGAGCCGATCGCCGCGCCGAAGACGATGAAATAGAGCGAGGTGGAGATGACCGGCGAGACGACGCTCTGCACGAGCGTGCGGCGCGTGCGGGCCATCTCGAAGCGGTAGATGGATTTGACGGCCTCGAAGTTCATCACTTTTCCCCCACCAGTTCGACGAAGATGTCCTCGAGCGAGCTCTGCCGCGTCGAGACATCCCTCAGCCGCAACCCCGCCTCCGAGATCGCGGCAAGCAGGGTGGTGATGCCGGTCCGCTCGGCCGTCGTATCGTAGTCGTAGACGAGATGCCGGCCGCCGTCGTCGAGCATCAGCCCGTAGCTGGCGAGCGCGTCGGGAACCGTCGCCACCGGGTCGGAGAGCTCGACCATCAGCTGCTTGCGGCCGAGCTTGCGCATCAGCGTCGCCTTGTCCTCGACAAGCAGGATCTCGCCCTTGTTGATGACGCCGATCCGGTCGGCGATCTCCTCGGCCTCCTCGATATAGTGCGTCGTCAGGATGATGGTGGTGCCCGCCGCACGCAGCCGCTCGACGAGCTGCCACATGTCCTTGCGCAGGTTGACGTCGACGCCCGCCGTCGGCTCGTCGAGGAAGAGCACCTTCGGCTCGTAGGAGAGCGCCTTGGCGATCAGCACGCGCCGCCGCATGCCGCCGGAGAGGTGCCGGAGCATCGTGTCCTTCTTGTCGTAGAGCGACAGGTCCCGAAGGATGCGTTCGATCAGCGCCGGATCCGGCTTGCGGCCGTGCAGGCCGCGCGAGAAGGCGACGGTGTTCCACACCGATTCGAAGGCGTCGAGCGTCAGTTCCTGCGGCACCAGGCCGATCATCGAGCGCGTCTCGCGGAAGTCGCGCACCACGTCGTGGCCGCCGACCGTGACGGTGCCGCCGCTCGGATTGACGATGCCGCAGACGATCGAGATCATCGTCGTCTTGCCCGCCCCGTTCGGCCCGAGCAGCGCGAGGATCTCGCCCTCCTCGATGTCGAGATCGACACCCTTGAGCGCCTCGAAGCCGGTGGCATAGCTTTTCGTGAGATTGCGGATGGAAACGATGGGTGCCATGGGAAGGTCCGGTGGAGGGGGCTGTCGAAGGGACACCCTATATGGCGTATCGCATCGGCGATTTCATCCTCGCGGCCAAAAAAACGTCCTCAGCCGTAAACGCTGAACAGGAAGCGGCAGGCGACGAGCAGAAGGAAGACCCCGAAGCCGATCTCGAGCTGGCGCTTGCTCATCGCGTGGGCGATCTGCACGCCATAGGGCGTGACGACGAGCGTCATCGGCACGATGAGCGCGACGGCGATCCAGTTGATGAAGCCGGTCGAAAACGGCGGCAGCGCCGTCTCGCCCAGGCCCGCCCAGACATAGCCGAAGAGCCCGGGTATCGAGATCAGCACGCCGACGCCGGCGGAGGTCGCGACGGCCTGGTGCATCGGCCGGCCGTAGAGCGACATGAAGGTGTTGTTGAGCACGCCGCCGCCGATGCCCATCAGGCCCGACAGGATGCCGATCAGGACGCCGACGAGCCAGGTCCACGGGTTGCGCGGCAGGTCGGTGCCGAACCGCCAGCTCGGCCGGTTGAAGAGCATGCGCACCGCGACGATGACGGCGATGCCGGCGAAGATCAGCCGCAGCTCCTCGCTCGACGCCTTGGCGGCGATCAGCGCGGCGAGGATGGCGCCGAGCGGCACGGCGACGATCCAGCCGCGCAGCAGCGCCGTGTCGACCACGCCGCGCGCATGGTGCGACAGGAAGGAGCGCAGCGACGTCGGCACGATGATCGCCAGCGACGAGCCGACGGCGAGATGCATGCGCACCGTTTCGGCCACGTCGAGATAGCCGAAGACCTGGTAGAACACCGGCACGAGAACGGCCCCGCCGCCGATGCCGAAAATGCCGGCGAGCAGCCCCGACAGCACGCCGGAGGCGACGAGCAGCAGCGCGAAGACGAGAAGATCGGCGTCGGGAGGCATGGTCACTCCGGAGGGCGGCGGGCGGGACGCGCGCCGCCCAAAAAGAGTCGCGGCGCGCCTCTGAATGTCATGAAACCGTGATGCTTTTCAACGAAAGTCTGCCGCGAGGCAAAGGACAGCATCCGCCGCCCCTTCCGCAAGCTGCACCTTGCGCCGCGCCATGCGGCCGCGCCTCGCTCCGTCACCCTGGACGGAGTCCGGACGCATGATGCGTCCGCAAGGCCTCGTGCGAGGCCGCCCGCATGCCCCGCCCCTGGCGGACAACCGTGACTGTGACGTTCTTTGCGTATTGCGTACCTGCGGCGGACCACCCCTTCGCCGCCTTTTTCGACCGGCGTCCCCGCCGGTCTTTTTTTGCCCGCCTGCCGGGATCGCCGGGGGGCGCTCGACAGTCTTCATCCCGATCGGCTGGATCGGGGCCGCCCGCGGGTGTCGTCAAGCCTCGTCCGGTTCGGGGAAAAGTTCGGTCCTCTCCCGACATTCCGACGACGTGACGGTCGGCAGGCGGCGTTCTCCGACGCGACCACGTCAATGCGCCGACCGGAGCGATCCTCTCCGGTCACCGGCGGCCCGTGACGTTTGCGAGCATTCGATTGTGATGGACAACCGGAACAAAAACAATAATGTTCCAACGCTGGATACAGAGGGGGCAATGACATTGGCAAAAATGTTTTACTGGCTGGATGCGGAATATATCAGCTCCACGTCAAATCTCAATTTCTCTCTACGATCAAAAAGTGACAACAAAATATCATATAAAGTAGAAGACGACAGCGGAGCCATTAAAGGTCTCGTTCTCAAAGGGGACGATATTGTCGTAAACAATAATCGCATCACGTCCGGCAATATCGACGAGGTCATCTTTCTTGCGGGAGGAAAGAGAAAAATACTCGAAGTCGAGGCGCTGGACCTGGGCGGCAAGGAGATACAGACGGCAATCGCCGCGGAAACGACGTGGAAATTGCTGACGTTAATCTTCAACGGCAACGACAAGATTTCGGTCCGTGGCGACGAGGTCGATGTCTTCACAGGAGCCGGCAACGATGTCGTCAGGTTGACGGCTTCCGGCTACAAGCTCATCTACGATGGTCCCGGCTCCGACACATATATCGGCAGTTCGGGCAACCGTGCGGACACGGGGCTGTCCTATGAGGATGCCGACCTCTACACGGGCTTCGGCAAATACCAGGGCGTCAAGGTCGACCTCGCCCGCCAACGCGCCGTTGATCCTTGGGGAGACGTCGATACCCTGAAGAACATTGGGTTCGTTTTCGGCAGCGATCGCGGCGACGTGATCAAGGGGGCGAGCAATTGGGAAAGCTTCTGCGGCATGGCAGGCAACGACCTGATCGACGGCCGCGGCGGCGGCGACCGTGTCGACTACAAACCCGAACTGCGCGACGGCGGCAGGCACGGCGTGACCGTCAACCTGGCCAAGGGGACGGCGCTGGACAGCTTCGGCGACAAGGATACGCTCAGGAATATCGAAGACGTGCGCGGCAGTCGCTTCAACGACAGGATTATCGGCGACGACACGGGCAACATGCTCGAAGGGGCGGAAGGACAGGACGTTCTGACCGGCAAGGGAGGGGCGGACCAGTTCCGATTTCGGGATGGCTTCGGGCGGGATACGATTACCGACTTCAAAATCGGCGTCGACACGATCGGCCTCAATGAATTGGCGGGACTGTTCGACGGCTTCGACGGCCTGGACATCACGCAAAGCGGCGAGAACACCGTCATCCGGTTCGATGATCTGCCGCGGCAGAAAATCACCCTGCTCGACGTTCAGGCCGACGACTTGACGGCCAGCGATTTCCTTCTCTGACACCGCTTGCGCAGATCGATGCCATGACGGGGTGCGCGCGGCATCTCCCCTGCCTTGGCAGATGCGGATAGGCTACAGGCTGCAGTAGCGGCCGCCCTTCTTGCGGGCGCGCAGGTCGAAGTGGAAATGGTCCTTGTGATAGCGGTCGCTGCCGGGGCCGAGCACGGTCGTGAAATATTTGCAGCTGTCGCTGCGCACCGCCTTCAGGAGGCCCTTCTCGCGGAAGGCGAAGAAGCCCTTGCTCTCGATCTTGATCGCCTTGCCGTTGCTGAGCGCGATCCTGCCCACGTCGATGGCATTGCCCTTCGCATGCTCCGACATCGGATTGCCGCGCCGCGAATTCATCGTGCGGCACGAATAAGACGACATCTGGTGGATCGCCGAGATGCCGCCGACATAACGGAAGCGCACGGCCGGCGCGAGTTCGTTCTTCACCCATTTGGCGAAGGCTTCGGTGATCTGGCAGTTGACGCTCGCCGCCGGCTTGATCGCAATGCCGCCGGAAAGACCGGTGAGCTCGATCGGATAGTCGATGCCGCAGGATTTTCCGCGCGAGATGCGCGGGATGTCGCGGAACTTTACGCCGAGCTGGCGCAGCCGCTGGCGGCAGGATTTCTCCGCCGCCGGCATGCCGCCGAAGGATTCCGGCACGGCCATCGGATCGGCGATGCGCGGGATGAAGGCAACCTCGCGCTCCTCCTCCGCGATCGGCCGCCGGCGGCTTTCCTGGTCGGGAAGCCGCAGCACGGTGTCATCGGCCTGCGGCACGAGGTCGTCGGCCGCCTCCGTCAGCGGGATGACGGCGCGCGTTCCGATCTGCTGCGGATTGTCGCTGCCGATGCCGTCGACCGCCACCTGGCTCGTGGTGCCCTCGGCGATCTCCTCCGCCTGCGCCGCGGCAAGCCCCTGGATCGGCTCGGCGCCGAGCGCGGCATCCATGTTGACGCCCTCCTCCGGTATGGCGAGCGGATCGGCCCCGGCGGGTTGCAGGCCCGCGACGCCCATCGCCTCGTCGCTGTCGATCATCGGCAGGCCCGACGTGCGCCGCGACGTGCTCGTCATGGCGGTCTCGGAGGCCGACACGATGCCGGTGTCCGCCCCGTCGAAAGCGACGTCGCCGGCGACCGCGCTGCTCTCGGCCCCCACTCCCTCGAACACATCCGCCTGGCCGCCGGTGTCGGAGACCGGCGCGATCGCGCTCACCGTGTTGCGGCTGTCGATGTCGCCGGGCGGCGTCAGGCCGGACCCGGAACAGGCGACGAGCATCGTCGCCGCCATCAGCCAGCCGGTGCCTCTGCGAAGGGAAGGAACAAACGCCATACTCATCGTCACTCACGCTTCGCCTTCGGGCCGCCGCGGCGCAAAGGGCTCGATGTCCCGAATCCTTCCACCCGCCTGTGTCGCAATTCGGTCCACCGACGCCCTTCGGGACCCGGTCCGGCTACAGGCTTGCAAAACAGGGAAATTTTGCCAGAACAAGGTAAACGGAGCCTTTCCAGCGCGCTGGCGCTACTAACCAGATGGGTTTTTCTTTCCTCCCGGATCGGCAGGGGGCTACTGGTCAACGCTGACGCAAGCCGATAAATTCCGGCGCATATTGATGTCGGGGGACAGGGAATGAAACGGTGGCGAACTATAGCACTCGGGATAGAGGTTCTTGCGGCATGCTCCGGGCTAGGCGCAACGGCAGTGCCAACGCCAGCTGTGGCAGCGAATGAGCTTCCTTCCGGCTATAAGTGCGAATTTCGCGAAGCCGGGGAAGCGCCCACTCTGTTCATCATCTTTTCCAGCGACACGAGATACACGCTTTACAAGCACGACTACCCTGTCGACACGTTGTTCGTCGCCGACAAGTGGGGCAACTATTTTACCCTGGGGGCCGGCCTATTCCGCAATTATTTAAAGTACACCATTGTCTCAGGCGGCTACAAACGCGTCGTGCTGCTCGGTGCAAGCAAGGGTGGCTTCGGTGCAATCCTTCAGGGTAATTTGCTAGCGCAATCTCTACCGAGCGTGTCGATCTCGGTATTCGCTTTCAGCCCTCAAACGCGGCTCTATCCGCTAAACGACCGACTCTATTTCAAGAGTTATAGGAACCTGATGCGCCGCGCCGAGGAGAAGCAGAGCATTCGTGACTTTTTGGAGAAATTCGGAGATTTGGGACGGCTCACCTATCCCGCCAATCTCAAAGTCAGGATCTTCTACGGCGAAAAGAACGCCATCGACACTGCCGAAGCGCAATATCTCAAGGCAAAGCCTGTGGAAATGTATCCTCTGCCCGTCGGCGGCCACGCGACGCTTACGCTGGCTATGCTCGACCCGAGTGACGAGCGCGAACTACACGACATGGTGGATCGAGTCTACGAGCGTGCCAAGACAAATCCCGACCTTCAGAGCAGCCTACCAAAGGAGAAGGCCGATTTCCTGCACGACGCACGCGTGACAGCGGGCCTCAACCTCGACGCTATCCTTCACGAAGAGTTAGCGCCGACGGTATCCGCAGAATGAGTGCGGCCCAATAACAAATACGTTGGTTCGCTATGTGGTGATCGCAGGCTTCGCCAACAATCAACATGCCGCGTTAAAAGACCCCGGCATGAGCCGGGGTCCAGTCTTTCGATCGGTGGTCTTCTTATGCGGCGCGGCGGGCCGAGGGCTGCGCGCCCGTTTCGGCAAGCCGGAAGCTCTGCAGCAGCGCCCTGAGCTGGTTGCTTTCCTCGGTCAGCGTCTGGCTGGCGGCATTGGTTTCCTCCACCATCGCCGCGTTCTGCTGCGTCATCTGGTCCATCTGGTTGACCGCCGTGTTGACCTCGGCGAGGCCGACCGCCTGTTCGCGGGCGGCCGTGGCGATCGACGTCACCTGGTCGTTGACCTGGTTGACCAGGGCCTCGATCTCGGTCAGCGCCGCGCCCGTCGAGTTGACGAGCGACACGCCGGTGCCGACCTCCGTCGCCGAATTGCTGATCAGCGACTTGATCTCCTTGGCGGCGTTGGCGGAGCGCTGCGCCAGTTCGCGCACCTCCTGGGCGACGACCGCGAAGCCGCGGCCCGCCTCGCCGGCCCGGGCCGCCTCGACGCCGGCATTCAGCGCCAGCAGGTTCGTCTGGAAGGCGATCTCGTCGATCACGCCGATGATCTGGCTGATCCTGTTGGAGGCGTCCTCGATCCGGCTCATCGCGGAAACCGCGTCGCGCACGATGGCGCCCGACTTGCCGGCGCTGTCCTTCGTCTCGGCGACCATGCGGCTTGCCTCGGCCGCCCGCTCGGAGGCGCTGCGCACCGTCGCGGTGATCTCGTCGAGCGCGGCCGCCGTCTCTTCGAGCGAAGCCGCCTGCTGCTCGGTGCGGTGCGACAGGTTGTTGGAGGCCTCGGCGATGCCGCCGGCGCTGCCATGGACGATGTCCGTCGAGCGCGCGATGGCGCGGATGGCGCCGGCGAGCGCATCGACGGCACGGTTGAAGTCGTCCTTGAGCTTGGCATATTCCGGCGAGATCCGGTCGATCGTCGCCGTCAGGTCGCCGTTGGCAAGGCGCTCCAGCGCCGAACCGACGGTCTCCATCGCCTCGGCCTGGCTGCGGCTGACGGCCTGCTGGCGGCGTTCGCCGTCCTGGCGCTCCTCGTCGAGCCGAATCTGCTGCTCGCCTTCGCGCGTCCGCAGTTCGGCGCGTTCGCGCACCGAGTCGCGCAGCACCGAGACGACCGCCGCCATCTCGCCGATCTCGTCGCGCCGGTCGAGTTCCGGAACCTCCGCCGCCACGTCTTCCCGGGAGATCGCCAGCATCGACGCCTTCAGGCGCTCGATCGGCCGCACGACGCTGCGCACGATCGCGAAGGCGGCAAGCAGGGTGGCGAGCGCGCCGATCGCCAGGATACCGCCGGTCTGCAGCGCGTTGCGGCGGAAGAGCGCCGCGAGGTCGTCCGCATAGACGCCGGTGCCGACGATCCAGCCCCAGGGCTCGAAGCCGGCGACGTGGGAATATTTGAGCACCGGCTCCTCGAAGCCCGGCTTCGGCCAGTAGTAGTCCACGAAGCCTTCGCGCGTCGGGCTCGACTGCACCATCTTCACGAACTCCTGGAAGATGTACTTACCCGTCGGATCCTTCATGCCCGACTGGTCGGTGCCGTCGAGCGCCGGCTTGATCGGATGCATGACGATGACGCTCTTCATGTCGTTGATCCAGAAGTAGCCGCTGTCCTCGTAGCGCAGGGCGCGCACCGCGTCCTTCGCCCGGGCCTGCGCTTCCTCGCGCGTCAGCTGGCCCGAGGTTTCCATGCCGTGGTAGAGTTTGAACAGCGTCAGCATGCTCTGGTCCATCGCGGCAAGCTTGGACTTGCGCTCGACGACCATGTCCGCCTGCGAATTGTGAAGCGTCCAGACAAGCGCCACCGCCAGAATGGTGAGCAACAGCCCCACGAGCATGTACAGTCGCGTCGAAATCTTCAGACCCTTCACTTCGCCCTCCTCGTCAACACCGAAAGCCGGAAGCCGGCTCATTTTGACAAAAGGATCGAAGCAAGAGGTTTAAATTCAACTAAAATGTGATTCATCAATTCGGGGAGGCGTTTCCCCGGACGGCCGGCACCTCTTCCGCCCGTGCGCGCAATTCGCTAAACCGGTGCGCGAGAGGGAGACTCCGATGCAGGACGACAAGGCGGCCAACCCCAACGGACAGCTCACGCTGCGCACGCTCGCCATGCCCGGCGACGCCAACGCGGCCGGTGACATCTTCGGCGGCTGGGTCATGGCGCAGATGGACCTTGCCTGCGGCATCCGCGCGGCCGAGCGGGCCGGCGGGCGCGTCGTCACGGCGGCGGTCAAGGAAATGGCGTTCGAGCTGCCGGTGAAGATCGGCGACACGCTCAGCATCCATACCGAGGTGGCGCGTGTCGGGCGCACCTCGATCACGCTCGCCGTCGAGGCCTGGGCGCAGCGCTACCTCACGGGCACGCTCGAAAAGGTCACCGCCGCAACCTTCATCATGGTCGCCCTCGACCGGGACGGCCGCCCGACGCCGGTTCCCGAGGGCTGACGGCGATGGAAGCGCCGGTCCACGATCCCGCCCTCTTCGGCCATGTGCGCATCGTCATCGGCATGGTCGTGTCGCTCAGCCTGGCGCGGCTTCTGACGGGCCTGGCGCTCTTCGTGCAGCATCCGGGCCGGAACCGCGTCTACTGGATTCATCTCGGCTGGGTGCTGTCGCTGTTCCTGTTCATCCTGCACTTCTGGTGGTGGGAGTTCCGGCTGCAGACGCAGGTGATCGGCTTCGGCATCTACCTCTTCCTCATCTGTTTCGGCTGCCTGTTCTTCTTCCTCAGCGTCCTGCTCCTGCCGACATCGATCGAGGACTATTCGGGCTACGAGCACTATTTCATGTCGCGCCGCCGCTGGTTCTTCGGCCTCCTGGCGCTCGCCTACGCGGTCGACCTCGTCGACACGGCGATCAAGGGCGCGGACTATTTCCGCGCCACCTATTTCGAGCCCTTCGGCTACGAATATCCGCTGCGCAACGTCAGCTACATCCTGTTGTGCTGCATCGCGGCGGCGACCGCGAACCGCCGCTTCCACGCCGCCTTCGTCGTCGGCGGGCTCGTCTACCAGGTCATCTGGATCTTCCGGGCCTTCGACCTTCTCTGACGGTCTTTCACCCCTTGAAGACGAAGGCCGAACCGATGGCGATCAGCGCGAAGCCGATCAGGTGGTTCCAGGAGACGCTTTCCTTCAGCCAGAAGACCGAGAAGGCGACGAAGACGGCGAGGGTGATCACCTCCTGCATCGTCTTCAACTGCGCCGCCGAATAGACCCCGTGGCCGATGCGGTTCGCCGGCACCGCGAGGCAATATTCGAAGAAGGCGATGCCCCAGCTCGCGAAGATCACGACGACGAGCGGCGCCGCCTTGTATTTCAGGTGCCCGTACCAGGCGAAGGTCATGAACACGTTGGACAGGCACAAAAGGACGATCGGCCACAGGGTGGCGAGATTGGGGGCGAAGGGCATCGGGAATCCTCTGGAGGAGAAGCGGAAAGTCCAATAGCGGCTTCGCAGCCCCCGTCAAGCGGCGCCGGCCGGCCGGCGCAAATTCGTCCCGTCCCGTTAAGCCAATCTTATCTCGCCTGCGCCACACTCCCGTCCCGGCGAAGATGAGTTGCAGCGAGGCGCCGAAAACACGATGGTGGAGCCGACCCGCAAGGGGCCAGATCAGGACGAAACCGCCCGGCTCATCAGGAGCGCGCAGGCGAGAGCCGTGCTGTCCGGCATCTCCGTGTCGCTTCTCGCCAACAGCTTCATCGGGCTGACGACCGTCGTCATGCTCTGGCTGTCGCGCCCCTCCCAGGAGGTGCTCTGGTGGTTCGCGGCGCTGCTTGCCCTGAATGCGGCGCGCCTCGTCGGCGTGCGCCTGCTCGTCACACGCAACATGTGCGTCATCGCGCCCGAGCGCGCGCTCGGCATCCTGTCGGCCGGCGCGCTGGCCGGCGGCCTGTTCTGGTCGGCGGCGCCGCTGCTCGGCGGCGGCCTCGGCATGGACGGCCCGAAGGCCTATGTCATCTTCATCATCTGCGGCATATCCGCAGGCGCGCTGATGCAGAGCACCGCCTATTCCCGCACCGCGCTCTGCTTCGCGACGCCGCCGCTCGTCACCACCATCGCCTGCCTGCTCTATGCCGCGACGCCCGTCAGCCTGGTCGTCGCCGCCGACGTGCTGCTGCTCACCGTCATGATGTTCAGGGCGAGCTTCACGAGCCAGGAAGGGTTCCTGCGCAGCCAGCGCGACCGGCTGCGCGCGGTGGCGCTCGCCAATTCGCTCTCCGAGGCGAATGCCGAGATCAGCCAGTCCTACCAGCACCTCGAATCCATGGCGAACCGCGATCCGCTGACCGGCCTCGGCAACCGCGCGCTGTTCAACGAACGGCTGAGGAACCTGCTCGACGGCGCAGCCGCAGCCCCGGCCTCGCTTGCCCTGCTCGCCATTGATCTCGACCGCTTCAAGGCGATCAACGACACGATGGGCCACGGCGCCGGCGACATGGTCCTCTCGGAAATCGCCGCCCGCCTCTCGGGCATCGCCGGACCGTCGGATACGGTCGCGCGGCTCGGCGGCGACGAGTTCGCGGTCATCGTCGAGGGCGACGACGCGCCGGCGCGCGCCCGCATGATCGGCCTCGACATCGTGCGCCTCGCCGGCGAACCGATCGACATCGACGGCCGCCCGGTCGTCATCGGCGCCAGCGCCGGCCTGGCCGTCCATCCGGAGCACGGCACCGACGCCCGCACGCTCTTCGCCAGCGCCGACATCGCGCTCTATGCGGCCAAGGAAGGCGGCAGGCGCCGCCTCGGCATGTTCAACCCGGTGCTGCGCTCGCGCATCGAGCGGCGTCGCCAGATCGAGGCGGCACTGCCCGACTGCCTCGCCCTGGGGCAGGTCACCGTGCATTTCCAGCCGCAGGTCGCCCTGTCCGACGGCCGGATCATCGGCTTCGAGGCGCTGTTGCGCTGGTCCCACCCGGACCTTGGCGCGGTCAGCCCGCCGGAGATCGTCGCCGCGGCGCATGCACTGCACGTCTCCGGCGATTTGACCGCCCATGTGGCGCGCCAGGCGGCCGACCTGCTCGCCCGCCTGCCGGCGCTCGGCCTCGAGCACGTGTCGATGGCGATCAACGTCTCGCCGCGCGAATTCACCGGCCGCACGCTCGCCGACCTGCTCATCCGGATCGCCGCCGAAAAGCGCATCGACCCGTCGCTGATGGAGATCGAGATCACCGAGGAGGCGATGCTCGACCGCGCCGCCGCCGCCGACGAACTGGCACGGCTGGAGCAGGCCGGCTTCCGCCTCGCCGTCGACGATTTCGGCATGGGCCATTCCTCGCTCGCGCTTCTCGTCGGCATGCGCATCGACCGGCTGAAGATCGACCGCAGCTTCGTCGCCGGCATTTCCCACAGCCGGGAGAACCAGGCGCTCATCTCCGCCCTCATCGGCATCGGCCGCGCGCTGTCGATCGAGATCGTCGTCGAAGGCGTCGAGACCGCCTCGGAGGCCGAGACGCTGCGCATGCTCGGCTGCCGCTTCGCCCAGGGTTATCACTTCGCCCGCCCCATGCCGGCCGGCGACGTCGAAGCCTGGCTTGCGGCGCGCGAGGTGCCGCCGATGCGCCAGGCGAGCGGCGCCTGAACGGCCCGTCCGGCCGCGTCGACAATCCGTCGAAAACAACGGATGGATCGCCGTCCCGCTTCAGTCGGCAAGCCCCTGGAACTGCAGCCCGTCCCGCACCGCCCGCAGATAGGTTCGCCCGATGCGCACCTCGCTGTCGTCCTTCAGCACCGCGACCAGCGCGCCGAACGGCCCGCGTCTGACGCGTACGATCTGGTCGCGGCGCACCATCGCGCTCCGGCTGATGCGCAGGAACGCGTCGGTCGGCAGCCGCCGTTCGAGCGCCGCGAGGCTTTCGTTGTAGAGAAACGTGCCGAGTTCGGTGTGCATCTGCACATAGTCGCCGTCGGCCTGGAAGCGCAGCACCTTTTCCGGCGGCACCCGGATCGTCTCCCGTCGCGACTTGACCCAGCACGGCGTCTGCCGCCCGGCCTGCTCGCGCAGCGCCTTGCGCAGTGCCGTGACCGTCTCGCGCAGCTCCGCGACCGAATCGCGGCTGTCGCGGGCCTCGACGGCAGCGCGGGCGCGCAAAAGCGCCTGCCGGAGCCGCTCCGCCGCCACCGGTTTCGTCAGGTAGTCGACCGCATTGACGTCGAAGGCGCGCACGGCATGGTGGTCGAAGGCCGTGACGAAGATCGGCAGCGGCGGCCGCGGACCGGCCCGTTCGAGCACGTCGAAGCCGTCGCCGCCCGGCATCTGGATGTCGAGCAGCAGCACGTCCGGGCAAAGGGCGGCGATGCGCTCGACCGCCTGCGGCACGTCGCCGGCCTCTCCCACGCACCGCACGCCCCCGACGGCCGAAACAAGCCGCGCCAGCCGTCGCCGGGCGATCGGCTCGTCGTCGACGATGAGCACGGCAAGCGCGGTCATGCGAGCCGCAGCGGCATGGTGAGCGCGACGCGGAACCGGCCGCCGCCGGTGGCGCCGTAGTCGAGCGCACTCGCGCCGGGGAAGCGCCGCTGCAACCGTTCGCCGACATTCCTGAGGCCGATGCCGAAGCTTGCGGCCGTCGCGGGGCGCGCGCCCGCCATATCGTTCTCGACGACGATGCGCAGCCGCCCCGCCTCGGCAGAGGCGCGGATGCGGATCGTGACGCGGCCGGTCTTGCGGCCGGCGGATGTCGAGTGCCGTTCGGCGACGAAAGACAGCCGTTCGTCGATTGTCCGTCCTTTCGGCGGCGGATCGGCCCCCCCTTCGTCGCAAGCCGCCTTTCCAAAGGTCGCCCGGGACGAACAGTGGCGCGCACCGGCCGGTCACAGGACCGCCGGGCGTGACATGAAACCGGAGGCCCCATGGCAATCATCAAAGGCGACAACAGGAACAACGTGCTGCAACCCAACCCGTTGAGCGGCGATTCCGTTTTCAAGATCTACGGTTACGGCGGCAAGGACCAGATTTTCGGCGCCTTCGCGGCCGACAACTTCCTCTATGGCGGCAACGGCGACGACATCATCCGCGGCGGCAGCTTCAAGAACACCATCTCCGGCGGCAGCGGCAACGACGACATCATGGCCAGCGACAGCCGCGACGTGATCATCGGCGGCGGCGGCCACGACCGCATGTACGGTCTGGACGGCGGCGACCGCTTCGTCTTCAGGAGCGTCGCCGACATCGGCAAGGGTCTCGGCAACCGCGACGTGATCGAGGATTTCAAGCTCGGCACCTTCAACGGCGCCGACAGGATCGACCTGTCGCAGATCGACGCGAAGCGCGGCACGCCGAAGAACGACAAGTTCACCTTCGTGGCCGAGGAAGGCGCCGACTTCTCGGGCCGGAAGGGCGAGCTCGTCTGGGAAACCAAGCCCATCGCCGGCGGCTTCAACGCCGCCCTCGTCAAGGGCGACGTCAACGGCGACGGCAAGGCCGACTTCATCCTCGAGGTGACCGACTCGATGGACATGCTGGCGGGGGATTTCATTCTCTAGGGACGGATGGCAGAGGGAACTGCCGGGCGCCGCCGGGATCGTGCAGGCCTGAGGCCGCAGGGCGCGCGCCGGCGCCCCTGCCGTTCAGCGGGATCAATTCTTGCGGGCGCGCGCTTCTGCCGTTCGCGGCGCCGGTCGATCTCTCAATATCGACTATAAATAGAACTATAAAACTCTTGATTGTTTTTGAGATCGGTCAATAATGAAGAACGCATGTCGGATTTCGACAGAGGCCGGGATGACGCCTGTCGGCTGTGCGTCCGGGTCGGGCGCCTTCTCCTCATCTGCAGCCTGCGCGCCCGTTGCGACATGTGATTGCGCCTGTTCCGGCATCGGAACCACGGGGCTCGGAACATGCGAGGAGGCAGGGAATGTTGCGTCTTCTACTCGCCTTTCTGACGGCCGGCTGCATTCTCCTGCCGGCGGGCGCCGTCGCCCAGCCGACCTGCACCGCCCGGCCGCGGGTCGTTGAGGTCAACGACGCCGGCTGCCCGATCACGGGTGTTCGTGTCCGCATCCTGTGCAGGAATGTGCTGCTTCGCCACTTTTGCAAGGCAAGGACGGCAGCGCCGCCGGATACCGATACGGATTCAAGCGAGCCGGCGGGAGCGCATGACGGATGACGGAGGCAGCGCAAGGAGGACCCGGCGCAGAGGGGAAAGGCACCGCCGGCCGGCGCCTGCTGGCGGCGCTGCGCTGGACCGGCGAGCAGCTCCGCGGTGCCCTGTCCAGCAACAAGCTGTACCTGCTCGTGCTTGCGCTGCTGGTCTACTATGCGGTGGTCAACCGCACGAACATCGTGAACCTCGTCGACGACTACACGCAGTTCCGGACGAGCGGCAGCATCTATGTCGACAGCCCGGAGGTCTATACGCGGGAACGGCTGGTGAACGACCGCTACGAGCAGGCGGCGTGGCTGCAGGAGCAGTTGAAGGAAGTCGACAGGGGGGAATATCTGGCCTCCAGCCTGACGGAGGGCGAACGCCGGTCGTTCGACCTCGCGGTGGGGGCTGCGGACGGCAAGGTTGTGGCTGGTGCGGACGGCAAGACGGCAGGCGCCGCGGACGGCAAGGCCGTGGTCGCAACGACGGAAAAGGCGGCGACCCCGGACAACAAGTCGCGCCTCGGCAGAATGCCGTTCGACCAGGAACACGAGATCAAGGCGGCGACGCGCGACAGGATCCGTCAAAGCATCATCGAGAACATGCTCGACGACCGGCACGATCTCATCGGCAACACGCTTGTCGCCCTGAAATTCGACACGACGGTGATTCCGAACAGGTCGGTCGAGCGGCGGGCCTTCATCGACATTTCCCTCGACACCGAGAACATCGCCTTCCAATATGACGACGTCCTGAAGAGCTTTCCCGATCGCGCCGACCCGCTGTTCGTCGCCTGCGAACAGGCCAACGAGGACAGGCGTCTGCGCTGGGAACTCGTCGTCTATTTCTGCGGCAAATATCACGACGCGCTGCTGAAGACCGACGGCAATCTCGGCAAGATCCACAAGCTCTTCGTCAACTGGCTGAACAATATCGAGAACCGGCTTGCGTCAGGTTCCGGCGCCGGTACCTGTGCCGCCACCTCGTCCTATCGCGCGCTCGATGTTCTCGCCAGCAGGATCAACCAGGATCTCATCCGCCAGGTCGTCCTGGACCGGCTCGGCACGACGGCGGTGGAAATCGTGGAGACTGCCGCGGTCGACGCGGCCGGCAACGGCGTCAGCCATTACCGGCTGGCACTGGAGCGGCCCTGGAGCGACATCGTCGAGATATCCGCGCTCTGCAAGGGCGGCCGCATGACCTATTCGGTGCGCAGCCTGAGCGAAACCTTCATCGTGATCGACAACGACATCCGCAACGTCACGGCATGCGGCGAGGCCGTCAAGCCGAAGGAATGCGGCTATGCGGGCATCTACGAGGCCTATATGTCGGACCTCGAGGCACGCTTCATGCAGCGCCACGACGGCGGTGACCCGTCCGGCACCGCGGACCCGAAGCCCGCGCCGGACGATCCGGCGCCGCTCGACGCGGTATTCTCGCTGATCAGCGACGGCATCATCATCGCCAAGATCGACAGCCAGTCGGGATCGCATCTCATCCTCAAGAAGAGCGAGTTCGTCTCCGGCGACCCGCTGACGCGCAACTATCTGGAGCAGATCCGCTATTCGATCGGCAATGACGACTGGATCCGCATCACCGAGCTCGCGGGTCATATCACGTCGCAGGTGCAGGACGACTGGCAGGCGCGCAAATACACCTTCATCCGCTACAGGGCGGAAGGCTGCCAGCATCTGAAGCACTGCCTGATGTACGGTTTCCCGTCGGGCTTCTTCAACTTCATCTCGCGGGTGTCGCGCATGGACAGCTTCGCCTATTCGCTGATGCCCACCAACAGGTCGAGCGCCACCTTCGCCACGCGATCGCTCGCCGAACGCATGAGCTTCGGCATGTCCGGAGCCACGCTGTCGGGCGGCAAGGCGACCGCGGAAGAGGCCCGCGACTTCCTGCGCGAAAGCTATGCCAGCGAGATCGACGTGATCGGCTACGGCAACGGCGAGGTCAATCCGAACCGCATCAATTTCGGCTGGGTGATGAATGTCAGCGCGCAGGCCGGCGGCCGGCAGCATTCCCAGATGGCGCTGCTGTCGATCCCCGCCTGGCTCGACGAGCTGAAGCTCAAGGTGCGCAAGGGATGGCTGAACCACGACGGCTCGGAGCGCGAGACGGCCGAGGAGCGGGAAATGATCATTCCGCTGCCCTTCGACTACGAAGTGCTCGATTCCTATGTGGCGGACGACTTCCGCTACCGCAAGCCGCGGATCGTCGGCAAGCCGCTGAAGCAGACGATCAGCGCGACGCGCGGCGGATCCGTGGTCATCCCCGGCGACCGGCTGTGGCGCAGCACGGTCGTGCTTCTGCAGGGCAGGAAGGCGAAGAGCATCGTGGTGATGCCCGACATGCGCGGCCTCATCGCCGAGTTCGACGGGCCCTTCCCGCCGGGCAGGCTGTCGCTCGTCGTCTGGACCAGCGAGGGCATGGTCCCCATCGACGACATGGTCTATGCCGCCGACGACGGAGCGGCGGCGGTCGAGCCGCAGGCCGTGGTGGCGAAATGACGGAAGCGGGGCGACCCGCCGTCCGCAACAGGTAGGTCAACGGAGGGATATAGGATGCATCTGTCGCTCATGCCGCTCGGCGCCGTTCTGGCGGTCTGCCTGCCCCTCTTGATATCCGACCGGCCCGGCCCCGGCGCCGGGTGGCGGTCGCATCTGCAGGCCCAGGCGCTCGGAACGCGCTGCATCGTGCCGAACGGCCCCATCTGCATGATTCCGCCCGCCCCGATGGGCAGCCAGTGCTTCTGCAACGGACTGATCGGCTTCGTCGCGCCATGACGCCGCCGATGCCCCGCGGGCAGCGGCCTCTATCCGGCGATCGGAACCGCCAGAGCACCGTCATTCGCTGACACCCCTCGCCCGATCCCGGGTATCCGCTTCGCGGTCACGAGAGCGAGAAAGCGGAATAAATCTCTGCGTTGCTTCTTATACCATCGCGTATTTTTCGAGTTTACCTTCGTCACAAACCACAGCCTCGTCTTCCTCTTCCTCCTTCTTTCCTTGTACATCAGGAAGTGAGACCGTCTTAAAAAAGTGATCCATGACATGCTTCACGCCAAATTCATTCACCGTTCTCTGATCGGGATTGAAGAACGAGCCGCGATTTACATGAGTGGTTATTATTTCAAAACTTGGAAAGTAGAAGGCATCATCGTGCCTCGAGCAAAAGTCACCGGCAACGGCCCTCAAAGTCGATTTTGAATATGTATTGGCGACAAGAACGTGTAAATCACTCGCCGTTGCCGCCAATGTCACGGGTGACACCGTCAATATTATCCGAGCCTTTGGATTAAGTAATTTCAAAATTCTCCAAAACTCTTCAAGATCGGATAGAATTTCCGGATACGAAAAATTCTTAAAGGCGTATTTCTTGCTGTCATATTCACCTGCTGCGGTACCTGGGCACAGCGGATAGGTCGTGCCGTCGGCGGTTGAAACCCACCCTTCAGTCAACCCAAGCGTAAAAACAAAGATATCAAGGGTCGTAAATAGCTCACGCACCTTCTTAAGATGGTGCTCTCTCAGAGCGATAACGGTTTCCGCGGATGCATGCCCCACAGGATCGACAGAGGGCCGCATTGCATCACAGTAGCGATCATTGATTTTCCAGATCCGATCACTTGGAACGAAGCCCTCCGTCGCCTCACGTGCGATCGTTAGAAGCTGACGAACCGTATATATATTGCCATAACGGCACGAGTAGATATTGAAGCCGTGCTCGGTTGCTTCCCCCGGCGAGAGATATGCAGGCGCCGGTTCGAGGTCGAGATATGTCGCTCCTCGATCTCTTAAGGCCCTACCGATATGCTGCGCAAAGCAGCTCCCAGCCGTCGCTATTTTGTCTGTGGCCGAAAGAGGTATGGGCTTGCTGAGCTCAACTATCTCCGAAAAGTGTACCCCCCCAACGGCGGGCTTCCAGTAGGCCGTTTTGGGCTGCAGTTTATAAGGATTAGATTCCGGCATCAGATGACCTCCAACCGGCTGGAAAGCACGTCGGCAGCGAGACGATCGGCGAGAGCAATCGCCGCACTGTCGACCGACTGCTTCGAAGCACCGCCCCCATTTGCCGCTACAACGGACGCAGGTTTACTGCCGCCGCCCCGGGTCGCAAGCTTGGATATCTCGACCAGATTGCCGGATCTGTCGCTCAGCACGGCACCAATCCAACGGTCATAGGGCTCAGCGGGATACGTGTGGCCGATATGCGTTGAAAAAAACTCCGACAAGAAAACAAATTGATCTCCGGCAGCCAAAGCAGTAACGAGCGGCAAGACCTGTGGACCCAGATAAGTGTCAAAACAGTTTTGCAGAACGATCACCTTGTTGCGATAACCTGAGGCGTAAAGATCTGTGATGTCGTCAAACACCAGTTTTCCGAAGACATCTTGCTCCGATATTTTCGGCCAGCACTGTGGGCGATAACGATCAATGTGAATGCGTTGAGCGCTGATCTTGGTCAGCGGATTAACGACGATGCAATAACTGTTCTCAATCGCGTGGGAGTGAAGAAGCGCAGGATGAGCGCCGCTCGATCCCGCGAGGAAAACGAACTTTTTTGGCTCAATGTGACGTTGGAGTTCGTCACAGAGACTTCCGATCAGTTGTTGCGTTCGTACCTCATGATCGCCGGCATACCAGGTGTACAAAAGAGTCTTGGCGAGACGAATTGATGGATCAGCTATCGCTATGACCGTTGCGTTGGATGAAAATCGGGCCGCAATCTTCTCACCGAAATAGAAGGGAATCGGCCTTACCTGCTGGTCAACGGCTCCATGGAAGGTGAGCACAATGTTCCGGGATTGCGGCGCATAAGACAGGATTTTGACAGGAAGTTGAAAGCTCTCATTGCCGCTCGCGAGGAGAAATTCTTCCTCGTCAGGCCTACCCTTCGCGAGCATGACAGCGAAATTTTGAATCGTATCTGCGATCATCATCACCTCAAGCGGCAACGGCTACGCTTCGTTGCCATTGCACAAAGTTACCGATACGTCCCTTGCTGGGGAGGTTCAAGGGTTTATCGCGGACTAAAAGTCCGGCAAAATATCGAGCGGTATTGTTCGGTGACATATCTTCTGCGCCAGTGCAACCGGACCCAGTGCATGCGTTCGTCGTCGTTTCGGGGGGACAAGGTTTCTCGGGCTGTTCGCCAAATTCACCGCCGCGAGACGTTTGACGCGGCGTGGGAAACCTCACGCGTCCTCCGCGTGCAAGTTCGTGCTGCTTCCAAAGCGGCGTTCACATCGCATCCGTCCACGAATGCGGCAAACACGTCACGCAACAGGTTCCTGTCGCGCCGATGCGAAAAGTCGAATGATCGTTCACGGTCTTCACGATCGAGATGTGCCCGTAGCCGTGAACTGGTCCGGCCATCTCCGTGTCGAATGCCTTCCGACGCGCCATACCCGACAACTGCGAACATTTTGTCGGTATGTCCCGGTTCGGAAATGTCGGACTTCCCACCTCCTGAAATATTCAACCGGTTATTCTCCGCAGCAGCGTCCCTGACGCCCCCCTCAGCCGATCTTGCGCACCAGCTGCGCGGTGGCGAGCAGCGTCATCAGGTCGCGGATCATCGGCCGGACGTGGCGGTCGAAGTCGACGTCGGTCTCGACGGAGGGCAGTTCGAAATAGTTGGTCTTCGTCGGCACCAGCAGGTAACATTCGTGGTTGTGCAGCGCGATGCGGATCGTGTCGTCGCGCCACAGGCCCGACAGGAAGTCGAGCCCGCGCGCGAGCGTGCCCTGCACGATCGGCGTCGCCGCCGTCGGATTGTCGGTGCGGAACTCGTGGCTCTCGTCGACATCCGGATGGCCGCTCGTCACGCTCTGCAGATTGCCGGCGGAAAAGAAGTTGCGCACCATCAGGGCGAAGGCGTTCGGCCGCTTCGTCGCCACCAGCAGGCCGGCGAAGCGCTCGTCGCGGCGGAAATGGAAGATGATGCCCTTGAAATGCGTCGTCTTGTGCTTGCCGCTGCCCGAGGTCAGCTCCGTCTCGGTCAGCGTGAAGTCGAGCCCCTCGTGCCGGCCGGCGATCGTGTCGTCGTGGGCGCTGCGGTCGCGCGAGACGAACTCCTTGCCGGGCATGGCGGCGATGAAGCGCGGCGTCTCGCCGTTCGAATAGCGCACGCCCTCGACGAAGCCGAAGATCGACGGCATCAGCCGGTGGCGCAGGCCCTGCTGGAAGTCCCGGGCGGGCTCGTGCGCCTTGCTCCAGACGAAGAAGCCGCAGACCAGCGTGCCGCCGAGCGCAAAACCGAAGACATCCGGGTCGCCCGCCTTCCAGACGCCATAGAGCACGGCGGCGACGAGCACGGCAAAGCCCGCCATATAGCCGAGGCGCCGGCGCCACATGTCGGCGGCCACGGCCGGCCGCTCGCGGTTGTAGGCCTCCAGCGCCGTCCGTATCTTCTCCAGCGCCGCCCCGTCCGGCATCAGCGCCGCCTCGTCGATCCGCTCCGCCATGCCGCGCCCTCCGCCCGCAGTGATCCGCTAGGCATGACGGACGACGGCCGGCACAAATTCGCCGCACCCGAACCGCCGCCGGGCCGCGACCGCTCCGCCCGCCGCCGCTGCTGCTGACAGCATGGTGTCAGCAGCCGGCCCGGTGTTTCCCTTTTGTACCCGCCGCCCCTTTCCTTTCGCGGTGACTCTCGCCATATTCCGCCCATGGCCAGATCCCCGAAAAAATCCCCCTCCCCGACCGGTTTCGAGGAGGCCCCGCAATCGCCCCTCGCGGGCGCGCCGCTGTCCGGCAGCGTCGCCGACTGGGTGAAGCAGCTTGAAGCCGAAGCCGAGGCGGCCGGCATCGAAAGCCGCCGCGAGGTCGCGTCCAAGGCGGGAAAACACCGCAAGACGGTGGAGAACGCCGCCCGCCAGCATGCTGAACGGATGGCTCTGGAGTCGGCCGAAGGCCGCAAGCCCGAACGGGCGTCCGAGCCAATGCGAGGCCCCCGCGGAGCGAAGGCGCAAGGCGCCGGCAGCGTGAGCGCATCCAAGAGTTCCCGCGGCACCTCGATGGGCGGCTCGACCGACCCGAAGACCCGTGCGGCCGCCGGCCTCAATCCGGTCGCCGGCATGGACACGACGCTGGAGGAAGCCGCGTCGCTGAATGCCGGCACCGCCGTCACCGCCACGGTCGACGCGCTGTCGAAGCTGATCGAGAGCGGCAATCCCCTCTTCAAGGACGGCAAGCTGTGGACGCCGCACCGCCCGCCCCGGCCGGAAAAGTCGGAGGGCGGCATCGCCATCCGCATGATCAGCGACTACCAGCCGGCCGGCGACCAGCCGACCGCCATCCGCGACCTCGTCGAGGGCCTGTCGTCGGGCGAGCGCAGCCAGGTGCTGCTCGGCGTCACCGGCTCGGGCAAGACCTTCACCATGGCCAAGGTGATCGAGGCGACGCAGCGCCCCGCCGTCATCCTCGCGCCGAACAAGACGCTGGCCGCCCAGCTCTATTCCGAGTTCAAGAACTTCTTCCCGGAAAACGCCGTCGAATATTTCGTCTCCTACTACGACTATTACCAGCCGGAGGCCTATGTGCCCCGCTCGGACACCTATATCGAGAAGGAATCGTCGATCAACGAGCAGATCGACCGCATGCGCCACTCCGCCACCCGCTCGCTGCTCGAGCGCGACGACTGCATCATCGTCGCCTCGGTCTCCTGCATCTACGGTATCGGCTCGGTCGAGACCTACACCGCCATGACCTTCCAGATGCAGGTCGGCGACCGGCTCGACCAGCGCCAGCTCTTGGCCGACCTCGTCGCCCAGCAATACAAGCGCCGCGACATGGACTTTCAGCGCGGCAGTTTCCGGGTCCGCGGCGACACGATCGAAATCTTCCCCGCCCACCTGGAGGATGCCGCCTGGCGCATCTCGATGTTCGGCGACGAGATCGATGCGATCACCGAGTTCGACCCGCTGACCGGCCAGAAGACCGGCGACCTGAAGTCGGTGAAGATCTACGCCAATTCGCACTATGTCACGCCCCGCCCCACCCTCAACGGCGCCATCAAGGCGATCAAGGAGGAGCTCAAACACCGCCTCGCCGAGCTGGAAAAGGCCGGCCGCCTGCTGGAGGCGCAGCGGCTGGAGCAGCGCACGCGCTATGACATCGAGATGCTGGAGGCGACCGGCTCCTGCCAGGGCATCGAGAACTATTCGCGCTATCTCACCGGCCGCCGCCCCGGCGAGCCGCCGCCGACCCTCTTCGAATATATCCCCGACGACGCGCTGATCTTCATCGACGAGAGCCACGTCACCATCCCGCAGATCGGCGGCATGTATCGCGGCGACTTCCGCCGCAAGGCGACGCTCGCCGAATACGGCTTCCGCCTGCCCTCCTGCATGGACAACCGCCCGCTGCGCTTCGAGGAATGGGACGCCATGCGGCCGGACACGATCGCCGTCTCCGCCACGCCCGGCGGCTGGGAGATGGAGCAGTCTGGCGGCGTCTTCGCCGAGCAGGTCATCCGCCCCACCGGCCTGATCGACCCGCCCGTCGAGGTGCGCCCGGCGAAAACTCAGGTCGACGACGTGCTCGGCGAGATCCGCGAGACCGCCCAGGCCGGCTACCGCACGCTCGTCACCGTGCTCACCAAGCGCATGGCCGAGGACCTCACCGAATATCTGCACGAGCAGGGCGTTCGCGTGCGCTACATGCACTCGGACATCGACACGCTGGAGCGCATCGAGATCATCCGCGATCTGCGCCTCGGCGCCTTCGACGTGCTCGTCGGCATCAATCTGCTGCGCGAGGGCCTCGACATCCCGGAATGCGGCTTCGTCGCCATCCTCGACGCCGACAAGGAGGGTTTTCTGCGCTCCGAGACCTCGCTGGTCCAGACCATCGGCCGCGCCGCGCGCAATGTCGACGGCAAGGTCATCCTCTATGCCGACCGGGTTACCGGCTCCATGCAGCGCGCCATGGACGAGACAAGCCGCCGCCGCGAGAAGCAGGTCGCCTATAACGAGGCGCACGGCATCACGCCGGAATCTGTCAAGGCCCGCATCTCCGACATTCTCGACTCGGTCTACGAGCGCGACCACGTGCGCGCCGACATTTCCGGCGTCGCCGGCAAGGGCTTTGCGGATGGCGGCAACCTCGTCGGCAACAACCTGCAGACCCATCTCAACGCGCTGGAAAAAGCCATGCGCGACGCCGCCGCCGACCTCGACTTCGAAAAGGCCGCGCGCCTGCGCGACGAAATCAAACGCCTCAAGGCCGCCGAACTCGCCGTCATGGACGACCCGATGGCAAGACAAGAGGCGCTGAGTGCCGAAGGCGGAGGAAAGGGCAAAGGCTCGGCGAAGCCGCAAGGCCAGGCGGCCGTCGCGCCGGGTGGCGCGCGCCGCGACGCCACAGGCGCGCAGAATGGAAAGGGCGCGGAGGCCAGCCCGAAGGGCGATGCGGCCGCGAGCACATATTTTGCCAAACCCACCCTCGACGCCATGGGCCGCGACGTCGCCGCGCCCTCTTCTCCCCCACGGGGAGAAGATGCCCGAAGGGCAGATGAGGGGGCCACCCTCTTCCGCAAGAACACGCTGGACGAAATGACCGTCGGCCGCACGGAGAAACCGGTCGCCGGGAGCGTGCCGGACAAACCGACCCTCACCCGCGGCAAGATCGGCACCGGCAGCTACGAGGACCCGGCGGAGGCGAAGCGCAAGGGACGAACGAAAGGGAAGACGGGGCGGCCGGGGCGGTAGATCGTCTTTTTCAGCATGTAAAAAGGGTGTGAAAATGTAGCGAGAAACGCTTAAATGCGGCGTTGTCGGTGCGCTTGCGTTCTGCGCAGTTCACCCCATATCTGGTGGCGATTTTGACGGCTGGAGCAGCAAGCACGAAGGTTGTATGGGACTCATTCCGCTGCCGGGGAATAGCTTTGGAACTTTCTAAGCGAGTTGCTGGATGAGCTACCCAGTTGATATACCCGCCTTTATTGCAACGTTTTTAGATGTCAATTGCGAGAGCGGCAACGATAACAACGCCGAGCGTATCATTATAAGATAGACCCAATCCGAAAATTCAACATCGACAAACCTCAAGAATTAGCTAATAATGGCAATTAATTCAAGCGGCACTGCCACATTATTGGAATAATTCGATGAAGAGAACTATACTTAGCAGTTTCCTTGAGAAAAACAGCATAACACCCGCGAATTGCCTCCCAATTGTACACAGCTCCGAATCTTATATTCTGAAGAAAAGCATCAGAGATGGATGCTTGAAAACCGCAAAATGTGACGTTTTCAAATCAGATGAACTTCTATATTTCTTTGTCGGCCGACCTGCCTATAAAAAAGAAGCCGTAATGGAAGGAGAATATTGGGAGCTTCCTAGCTGTATAATATTTGATTTTGAAATATCAACAGCCAAACGCGTTTTCCCCTTCGACACCGGCGCCTTCTCTGCAAAACGTTATCCTAACTATATAAGCATTATGAGTTTAGACGATTTTGAGATTAATCCATCTGAATCTGAAGTTCAAAGAGCAATTGGCGCGTTTTTCAATTCGAGCCGCGACTATTATAGATTAAATCCAATATCTCCGGAGAAATTTGAGTCCTTGCATGATATTGATGCTACGGAGGAGGAGGTATTGGCGCTCCACCGCCTTATCCAAGATAGGTCGAAAAGATTTGATGATCGACGCTTCTCTCTAGAAATTCAGTTTAGCGAGTCTTTTAACTTTCGAGAAAAAAAGCCAATATTCGCAATATTCCCGGAAATATACATGACTAGCGATTCCTTTAGGTCATGGATAGACCTATATGGAATAGAACTAGAAACATACCCCTACTATCCAATGCGAAGAGATTATTATTACTCGTCAATATACGAAAAAATCGATAAGTATTACAGAGATAGAGGCTTCTATGAAATTCAAAGTTGATATCTTATTGGATTTAGTTCCTGAATCAAAAGGACTTCTTATACCAGTCTTTAAGATTGAAGGGTCAAACATGCCTTTTGCACAGGAGATGAATGACGGATTTGAAGTATATGACATGCAGCCCTATTTAGATTCAGACAACTACGAATATATAATACCGCCAACGCTATGCTCCACGGACGTTGGTGAGAAGGGAATATTTGCTTTTCGTTCTTTTGATGATGAGATCGTTTTAGGCGACATTAGCCACGTCATGGAATATAGGGAATTGTACCGCGCGAATTTTTCGGAGTTTCCTTTACTAGATCTTCAACTGGCCCGTATCTGCGGAGAACCACTTAGCACATTGTATTCAAAGTGGAATTCAACAGCCACAATGTATTTTGGTGCCGAAAAATCCAAATCCTGGATCGCCAGAGAATTTGAGCTTTTTCAGAAGAATCGCTTGATTTGGGAAAACATAAATTCCATCTCTTTGAAAGAAGAGCAAAATATAATTACTGAACTTAGGCAGCATAGCTTTGAATATCTATTCCGATGGCTTGCTGTAAACCTATCACATTCCGCATGGGGTAGAGTTTGGCTCCATGCGTTCAAGATGAGCCCCTTTGATGAGCGAATGCATATTATTGCGGAGCAATGGTTAGTAAAGGAGATAGAAGAAAAATCTTTTGTTCGCGATATTAGATTAATTCTATTTTGTCATCTTGAATATAGAATGAGAGAAGATGATGAGGGCGAGGATTTTAAAGAAGTAATAACTGAGTACGTATCTGCACTAGATGAAGAGATTTTTGATTTTTTACATCCATCTATGCTTCCTTATTTGTTAATTAGGAATATTGATGTGGAGTCTGGCAAGAATATATATCTAAAGTTATTTCAGAGATTTAGAGAGAGAATAGAATTTGATCGACGCTTCGAGGGCACAATTTTGCTAATGAAATCCCATTATTCCGACGTCTTGGGATAATCGATCTCAATCTTAGTGTTGGAATTACAACCGCGGACACCCCAGCCCCCCTCATCTGCGATTTCTAACACTTAGCCTTCGGCTAAGATGTTGAAATCGCTTCTTCTCCCTCCAGGGGAGAAGAAATGCCGCTCGCGTCCTGGCAGAACCGCAACCACGTGTGTCGATGCGAGACCTGCGACACGTCTGATGCCACGCGTGGGTGCGACTGAGGCGCGACGCCAGCCGTTTCCTCTCCCCTGGAGGGAGAGGATAGAAAATCGAGGGCTTAGCCGAAGGCTAAACCTCAGATTTTGTTGGTGAGGGGGACGGCGACGGTCGACCAACCGGGGACGCCGCCACCCCCTCATCTGCGATTTCTAACACTTAGCTAAAGCTAAGATGTTGAAATCGCTTCTTCTCCCTCAAGGGGAGAAGAAAAGCCGCATCCTCCCTTGTCCCCATCCCCCAAAACCGTGCCTACAATCCTGCCATCCCGTCGCGGATAGGCTGTCAGGCGTGGCAGCGAGGCGGGGACGGCGCTTTGGCGGGTGGGACGACGTGCACCATCCTCTCGAAGGGCCTTGCGGAAAATGGTCTCCCTCCGGCGACACGGGGGAAACGGCGGGCCTGTCGGACCGATCCTGCCGTTTTCACTCCAACAGGGCGCCGGATGTGCCTGTGCGGCACGCAGGGAGGTGGGCGAGCATCGCGCGGCGTCTGCGGGGTTTTCCCCGGTTCGCGCGGCGCAGGTGGCGGCAACCGACCCCGTGAGGGGCAACCGACCTCTCCACAATCCCCGCCTTCGCAGAGAGATCGAAGTCGCGAGGCACAAACCGCCGAACGGGGCGCCGGAAGGTGTCACCACTACTACAAAAACCGAGGCAGCTTCCGGCGCCCCGTCCGACCAGCCCATGACGCCCCGACTGGCGAAGCCAGGTCGGGATGGCAGTCATGGCAGAAATTCCGGAACCACGGCGTTGCGGCGGGCCTGCGGCAGAACGGCGCGGCATCTCTTCTACCCGAGGGGGAGAAGAAGCGAAATCAGCATCTTAGCTTCAGCTAAGTGCTAGATTTTGCAGATGAGGAGAGGCAGGGACGCACCGACAGAGACCCCATCAGCCCCCTCACCAACAAAATCTGAGACTTAGCCTGCGGCTAAATCTCGATTTTGTGTCCTCTCCCCAAGGGGCGAGGAAAAGCCTCGAGGCCCGCCGCAGCCAAGCCACGTCCCCCCGTGGGGAGGGTTGGGGAGGGGTCTTCCCACCGAACACACCACCAACCCGACACCGAAAGGAGCCCCCGATGTCCGATTTCGCCAGACCCTATCTCGACAAACCCAGCCTGCTGCTGATGCGCCGGACGGCGGAGGTGCTCGACCTGCCGCACACGGTCTGCCGGCGGCGAAGCTGCCGGCGGGCCAACCGCTGCCGCTGGTCCTTCCGCGAAACCGGCATGCCCTGCTGCCGCGCCAATCTCACGCCGTCGCGGCGCTGGGGCTTCGACGCAATCGTCGATCTCGCCGCCCGCATGCGCGACAATGGCGGCCGCAGCGAAGCCATGACCTACGCGTCGCGCCATGCCGACGAGCGCCTGCTGGAAAACCTTGCGGTGCTTGTTGGCTGGCAGGCGCTGGCGGGCTGGCAGCGTCGCCTGTACCGCCGCTTCCTGAAGCTGCGCGCCAAGGCCCCGCCGCCCGACCTGCCCGGCTTCGACCCGACCCGCCCCCCGCCGCCCGCGTGAACCGTGGCGCGCGATGCGGTGCCCGATCCCTGCCCTATTCCGCCGCCTCGCCCTCCGGCACCGGCGCCACGGCGGCGGCCGGCGGCGTCAGTTCGTAGGAATAGCCCTCGAGCATCTGATAGGCCTGCTCGGTCGCCTGGATCTGCCCCTCCGCCGCGCGGATGGCATCGGCGATCGAGGCCGAGCGGGCGCGCAGCATGGAGCCCAGAAAATCCGTCCCGGGCCGCCGGCCGAGCCGGTCGATATGCTGGCGCACCCGGTTGCGGTGGCGCTCCAGCTCGAGGATGTGGAAGCGGCTCTTGACGATGTCGTCGGAGAGCTTGCGGCGCATCGCGGCGAGCGGATCGAAGCTGCCGGGCTCGCGCTCGTCGAGGATGACGTCGTTGACCAGCGTCTCCAGCAGCATCAGGCCCTTGAGATCCTTGGGGTCGGCGAGCTGCGGGTCGTAGCCGGTGTCGTCGAACACCTTGCGGCGCACCGGGTCCTTCAGCAGGTCGTAGGCCGCCTGCAGCCGGGCGAAGCGCCCGGCGTCGCCGCCGGAATCCGGATGCGCCTCCTTGGCGGCGCGCCGGTAGGCCGCCCGCACCGTCCCGTCGTCCGCGTCACGCCCGATGCCGAGCATTTCATAGGGATCGATCACGCTGCCCCCTGCCATCCGTCCGCCTGTCCTGCCGCGCCCGCCGAAGCGGCCGCCCGCCAGAGCTACCGAAGCGCCCCGCCCGGTTCAACCCTCGCCGTCGCTCATCACCGCATTTCGGCACACGGCACTGTCCGCCGCCTGCCGAAGCGGCCGCCATCTTCGGACGCCGGCGGGACGAAAATGCGGCGCCGGCGCGGCGATCGACAGATTTGCCGCCGCTTGAAGCGTGTCGCGTCTAGAAGGCGGGTGCGGCGTCGATGACGCGGAACTGCACCCGCCGGCTGCCCTGCCAGTGGTCGGCCGACAGCGCGCCGGCGACATGCAGGAGATCGCCGCGGCGCGCCATCAGGAAATCGCCGAGCGGCGTGTCGAGCGCCCGGAAGGCGACGGCGGCGATCCGGCCGCCGTCCGGGCCGGCAAGCGTCAGCTTGAGGTGGTTGACACCGATCGGCCGCACGTCGACGAGCCGGTGGGCGGCGAGCGCGAAGACCGGCTGCGGATGGCCGGAGCCGTAGGGGCCCGCCTGCTCGACGCGGTCGATCAGCTCCAGCGTCGCGCCGGAGGCGGCGAGCGCCCCGTCGATCTTCAGCCGGTGCTCGGCCGTCAGCGCCCGGACGCCGCGCGCGGCCCGCTCCTCGAAGAAGGCGCGCAGCCGGCCGAGATTCTCCCGCGTCACCGTCAGCCCCGCCGCCATGGCATGGCCGCCGCCCTTGACGAGGATGCCCTCGTCGACCGCCGCGCGCACCATGCGGCCGAGGTCGAAGCCGGCGATCGAGCGGCCGGAGCCGGTGCCCCGGCCGGAGGGGTCGAAGGCGATGGCGAAGGCCGGCCGCCGGAACTTTTCCTTGAGCCGGGCGGCAAGCAGCCCGACGACGCCCGGATGCCAGCCCTGCCGCGCCGTGACGATGACGGCGGCCGCCTCGCCCGAGCCGTATTCGGCCGCCGCCTCGGCCTCGGCCTCGGCCAGCATCGCCACCTCCATCGCCTGCCGCTCGCGGTTGAGCCCGTCGAGCCGCGCGGCGATCTCCTCGGCCTCGGCCGCGTCGTCGAGCGTCAACAGCCGGCTGCCGAGCGCCGCGTCGCCGATCCGCCCGCCGGCATTGATGCGCGGTCCGACGAGGAAGCCGAGATGGTAGGGCGTCACCGGCCCGCCGATGCCGGCCTGCTTCAGCAGCGCCGCCAGCCCGCAATTGCCGAGATGCCGCGCCGCCACGAGGCCCTTGACCACATAGGCGCGGTTCAGCCCCTTGAGCGGCACCACGTCGCAGACGGTGGCCAGCGCCACCAGGTCGAGCATCGACAGGAGGTCGATCGTGCCCGTCCGCCCGTCGCCGCGGGCCCGCAGCAGCCGGTGCAGCGCCACCAGCACGAGGAAGACGACGCCGGCGGCGCAGAGATGCCCCTGCCCCGAGAGATCGTCCTCGCGGTTCGGATTGACCAGCGCATGGCAGTCCGGCAGCGTCTCGCCCACCTGGTGGTGGTCGATGACGACGACGTCGACGCCGCGCTGCCGCGCGACGGCCAGCGATTCGTGGCTGGTCGAGCCGCAGTCGACGGTGACGATCAGCCGCGCGCCGTTGTCGGCGAGCTGGCCGATCGCCTGCGGGTTCGGCCCGTAGCCCTCGAAGATCCGGTCGGGAATGTAGATCGACGCCTGGACGCCGAAATGCGCGAGGAAGCGGTAGAGCAGCGCCGAGGAGGCGGCGCCGTCGACGTCGTAGTCGCCGAAGATCGCCACCGGCTCGCCGCGGCCGATCGCGTCGGCGATGCGGGCCGCCGCCGTCTCGCAGTCGACGAGCTCTCCGGGATCCGGCATCAGCCGGCGCAGCGTCGGGTCGAGGAAGTCCACCGCCTCGTCGAAGCCGACGCCGCGGCCGGCAAGCACCCGGGCGATCAGCTCCGGCAGGCCGTGCGACTGGCTGATCGCCAGCGCCCGGTTCTCGCCCGCCTGGTCGAGGCGCGCCACCCAGCGCTGGCCCGACGCCGATTGCTCGACGCCGAGGAAGGCACGCGGCACGGGATCCGGCAGTTCGCTCATCGGCGATCCATGCGGCTTTTGCGCCCCGCTGTCAAAGGCGGCGTCGGCCGGCGTTGCAACGCGTCGCTCAGGCGCTCTTCGGCCGCTCGATGCGGATCACCTGCGGCTTGCCGGTGAGATAACCGTCGCCCTCGATCGATTTCACGGCCTTGCGCACCGCGTCTTCCATCGTGGCATGGGTGACGAGGATGATGGTCTGCGGCTCGCCGGTCTCCGTGTGGTGCTTCGAGCGCTGCACGATCGATTCGAGCGAGATGTGGTTTTCCGCCATGTGGCCGGCAATGCCGGCGAAGACGCCGGCCCGGTCCTCGACCGAGAGGCGGATGAAGTAGCCGCCGTGATGCTTGCGGATCTGGGCGCGCCTGTAGGGCGCAAGCGCCGAGGCCGGCCGGCCGAGCGCCGGCACGGTCTGGGCACCGGGGCGGCTCTTGGCGATGTCGGCGATGTCGCCGAGCACGGCCGACGCCGTCGCGTTGCCGCCGGCGCCCGGGCCGACCATCAGCAGTTCGCCGAGAATGTCGGATTCGATCGCCACCGCATTGGTCACGCCGTCCACCTGCGCGATCACCGAATCGAGCGGCACCATGGTCGGGTGCACGCGCTGCTCGATGCCGGTGTCGGTCTTCTGCGCCACGCCGAGCAGCTTGATGCGGTAGCCGAGGTCGGCGGCGGCGCGGATGTCCTCGATGGTGATGTTGGTGATACCCTCGAGATAGATGTCGTCGGCCGCGATCTTCGTGCCGAAGGCGAGCGTCGTCAGGATGGAGAGCTTGTGCGCGGTGTCGTTGCCCTCGATGTCGAATGCGGGATCGGCCTCGGCATAACCGAGCCGCTGCGCCTCCTTGAGGCAGGCCCCGAAGGTCAGCCCCTCCTTCTCCATCTTGGTCAGGATGTAGTTGCAGGTGCCGTTCATGATCCCGTAGACGCGGGAGATCGTGTTGCCGGTCAGCGATTCGCGCAGCGCCTTGATGACCGGGATGCCGCCTGCCACCGCCGCCTCGTAGTTGAGCAGGCTGCCGTGCTTCTCGGCGAGCCGGGCGAGTTCGACGCCGTGCGCCGCCAGCAGCGCCTTGTTGGCGGTCACCACGTGGATGCCGCGCTCGAGCGCCGCCTTGACGGCCGCATGCGCCGGATCGCCGGCCCCGCCCACCAGTTCGACGAAGACGTCGATGTCGGCCGTGCCGGCAAGCGCGGCAGCGGTGTCGAACCAGGCGGCGCCGGACAGGTCGACGCCCCGGTCGCGGCTGCGGTCGCGCGCCGTGACGGCGACGATCTCGATCGGCCGGCCGCACGTCGTCGTGAGCATGTCCCTGCGTTCGACGAGAATCTTCGCGAGCGAGGCACCGACGGTCCCCAAGCCCGCAATGCCGATCTTCAGGGCATCAGCCATGGTCATGTCCTAACATTTCGAGGAAAAGCCCTCCGGTGCGGGCCGGAGGGCGAGGATGGTTCGAACCGGATATCAGCGGCGGGCGTTGAGCGAGATGACGTTGTGCATCGTCTCGTCGGCCGTCGCGAGGAACTTCTTGATGGAGCGCGCCGCCTGGCGGATGCGGTGCTCGTTCTCGACGAGGGCGAGGCGCACGTAGTCGTCGCCCTGCTCGCCGAAGCCGATGCCGGGCGCCACCGCGACATCCGCCTTTTCGACGAGGAGCTTGGAGAATTCCAGCGAGCCGAGATGGCGGAACTTTTCCGGGATCTTCGCCCAGGCGAACATGGTGGCGGCCGGCGGCGGCACATCGAAGCCGGCCTTGCCGAAGCTGTCGACCATCACGTCGCGACGGCGCTTGTAGATGCTGCGCACCTCGGCGATGTCGGAACCGTCGCCGTTCAGCGCATGGGTCGCCGCCACCTGGATCGGCGTGAAGGCGCCATAGTCGAGATAGGATTTCACCCGCGTCAGCGCCGAGATCAGCCGCTCGTTGCCGACCGCGAAGCCCATGCGCCAGCCGGGCATGGAAAAGGTCTTGGACATGGAGGTGAACTCGACGGAAATGTCGATCGCGCCCGGCACTTCGAGCACCGACGGCGGCGGCACGTCGTCGAAGTAGATCTCCGAATAGGCGAGGTCGGACAAAACGATGATGTCGTGCTTCTTCGCAAAGGCGATCACGTCCTTGTAGAAGTCGAGGCTCGCCACATGCGCCGTCGGGTTCGACGGGTAGTTGAGGATCAGCGCCAGCGGCTTCGGGATCGAGTGGCGCACGGCGCGCTCGAGCGGCGGGAAGAAGCTCTCGTCCGGCTCGACCGACATGGAGCGGATCACGCCGCCCGCCATCAGGAAGCCGAAGGCGTGGATCGGATAGGTCGGGTTCGGGCAGAGAATCACGTCGCCCGGCGCGGTGATCGCCTGCGCCATGTTGGCGAAGCCTTCCTTGGAACCGAGGGTCGCGACGACCTGGGTCTCCGGGTTGAGCTTCACGCCGAAGCGGCGGGCATAATAGGCGGCCTGCGCCCGGCGCAGGCCCGGAATGCCCTTGGAGGACGAATAGCGATGGGTGCGCGGATCCTGCACGACCTCGCAGAGCTTGTCGACGATCGCCTTCGGCGTCGGCAGGTCGGGGTTGCCCATGCCGAGGTCGATGATGTCCGCGCCGCCCGCTCGCGCGCTCGCCTTCAAACGGTTGACCTGTTCGAAAACATAGGGTGGCAGGCGCCGGACTTTATGAAACTCTTCCATCTCTATCCCCGTTGGCCGGCTCCGGCCGCGGCGACCGCGCCACGCCGGATTTCCCGAATGAATCACCTGTTCCGGGTTAGCGGCAAATGCGTTCGTTTTGAAGGCAGCCGCATCCGGTCGAAGGTCGTTCGAACCGTCCTTCGCTTTGCTGCCAAAACCGTTCGAACGCAAGTCCTAATTCTTACTCTCG
>NZ_JAKGBU010000018.1:0-4148 GCF_021555155.1 Rhizobium alarense | reverse complement strand
GGCGGCGAGCGCCGCCGCGCCGTGGCCGGCCGCCAGCGCATCCATCTCGGCGAGCCGACGGCGGTATTCCGCCTCCGAAATCGCGCCGGAGGCCCGCCGCGCGGCAAGCGCCTGCAAGCCGGAGCTCGCCGCCGCCACCTCCTCCGCCGTCAGCTGCGTGGTTGCGGCAGAGACCGGCGCGGTGATGTCGGGATAGACATCCGACCGATCGACGCCGTCGTAGCTGGACGCGGGCGTCGTGCCGGACGTCGTGGCGTTGCATCCGGCAAGCATTGCGCATCCAGCCAGGGCGATGGCCGCATATGCCGAGCCTGCCCGAGCCCGCCGGTTCCGATCCACGCACGCCATTCTTTTTTCCCTGCCGCTGCGCGATGCAGGCCGCCCGCGGCCAGCACCGAAAGAATGGGCGGAACGCCCGCAAGGCGACTGCCCAAAGATTGTCTGGCCCTTGTAATATCTTTCCGGCAGGATGTAAAAACAGAAACTAACGAGAAAATGCGGAGGGAGCGCGTGGCGGACCAGAGCACAGCCGGGGAGCAGGCGACGGTCGACGGGGCCTCCGGCTTTCCGGGCCTCGATCCCAAGTCGCTGGAGCCCTACATCGTCAAGGACCACGAAGCGCTTGCCGTCAATCTGGCGCGCACCGTGGAACAGCTCGGCAAGGCGGCCTCCGCCTGGCTCGAGCCGCGCGAGAAGGGCGAGAAGGTCGACACGGTCTCCGAGCCCGTCGTCGACATGGTGAAGACATTGTCGAAGGTCAGCGAATACTGGCTCTCCGACCCGCGCCGCACGCTCGACGCACAGACGCAGCTGCTCGGCAGCTATTTTTCCATCTGGTCGCGCACCCTGCAGAAGATGGGCGGCGAGGACGTCGAGGAAACCGACACCCGGCATCTCAGGGACAAGCGCTTCGCCGACGCGGACTGGGTCAGGAACCCCTTCTTCGGTTTCCTGCGCCAGGCCTATTTCGTCACCTCCGACTGGGCTGAAAGCATGGTGTCGCAGGCCGATGGCCTCGATGAGCACACGCGCCACAAGGCGCTCTTCTACGTGCGGCAGATCGCAAGCGCGCTGTCGCCGTCGAACTTCATCACGACCAACCCGCAGCTCTACCGGGAGACGGTCGCATCGAGCGGCGCCAACCTCGTCAAGGGCATGAAGATGCTCGCCGAGGACATCGCCGCCGGCCGCGGCGACCTGAAGCTGCGCCAGACCGACACGTCGAAATTCGCGGTCGGCGAAAATCTCGCCGTGACGCCCGGCAAGGTGATCGCCCAGAGCGACGTCTGCCAGATCATCCAGTACGACGCGACGACCAGGGAGGTGCTGAAGCGCCCGCTCCTGATCTGCCCGCCCTGGATCAACAAATTCTACGTGCTCGACCTCAACCCGGAAAAATCCTTCATCAAGTGGGCGGTCGACCAGGGGCACAGCGTCTTCGTGATTTCCTGGGTCAATCCCGACGAGCGCCATGCCGGCAAGGACTGGGAGGCCTATGCGCGCGAGGGCATCGGCTTCGCGCTCGACACGATCCGCCAGTCCTGCGGCGAGGAGGAGGTCAATGCGATCGGCTACTGCGTCGGCGGCACGCTGCTCGCCGCGACGCTGGCGCTTCACGCGCAGGAGGGCGACAGGCGCATCCGCTCGGCGACGCTCTTCACGACGCAGGTGGATTTCACCCATGCCGGCGACCTCAAGGTCTTTGCCGACGAGGATCATATCGACCTCATCGAACGCGGCATGAAGGCGACCGGCTATCTCGACGGGTCCAAGATGGCGACGGCCTTCAACATGCTGCGCGCCTCGGAGCTGATCTGGCCCTATTTCGTCAACAACTACCTGAAGGGCCAGGATCCGATGCCCTTCGACCTGCTCTACTGGAATTCCGATTCGACTCGAATGCCGGCCGCCAACCATTCGTTCTACCTGCGCAATTGTTATCTGAAGAACACGCTGACGAAGGGCGAGATGGTGCTGGCCGGCAAGACCCTGACGCTGAAGGACGTCACCATTCCGATCTACAACCTGGCGACCAAGGAGGACCATATCGCGCCGGCGAAGTCCGTCTTCGTCGGCAGCGGCTATTTCGGCGGCGACGTCACCTATGTGCTGTCCGGTTCGGGCCACATCGCCGGCGTCGTCAATCCGCCCGACAGGAACAAGTACCAGTTCTGGACAGGCGGTCCGGCGCGGGGCACCTACGAGGACTGGGTGAAGACGGCGCGGGAGACCGCCGGCTCCTGGTGGCCGCACTGGCACGGCTGGATCCGCGCGCAGGACGACCGCATGGTGCCGGCGCGCAAGACCGGCGGGCCGCTCAATTCCATCGAGGAAGCGCCGGGCTCCTATGTCCGCATGCGCGCCTGACACGACCGCCCCGCCGCCGCGCATGATCTTCGATCCGCCGCTCGTTCCCGCCGTGCTCGTCCAGCGCTACAAGCGTTTCCTCTTCGACGCGCTGCTTTCCGACGGCACCGCGATCACCGGCTCCTGCCCCAATACGGGCTCGATGCGTGGCCTGACCGCGCCCGGCGCGCGCATCTGGATGTCCGAACACGAGGGCGCGCTGCGCAAGTTCCGCCACCGGCTGGAACTGGTGGAGGCGGACGGCACCGTCGTCGGCATCAATACCGGCCTGCCGAACCGGCTTGCCGAGGAGGCGATCCGCGCCGGGCTCGTCGCCGATCTCGGCGGCTATCCGGTGGTCGAGCGTGAGCGGAAGTACGGCCGCAATTCGCGCATCGACCTGCTGCTCTCCGGCCCCGGTCTGCCGGCCGCCTATGTCGAGGTGAAGAACGTGCATTTCCGCCGCGTTGCCGGCCTCGCCGAATTTCCGGACACGGTGACGGCGCGCGGCGCGAAGCATCTGGAGGAACTGGGCGACATGGTCGAGGCCGGCCATCGTGCCGTCATGCTCTATCTCGTGCAGCGCGGCGACTGCGACCGGTTCCGCATCTGCGACGATCTCGACCCCGCCTATGCGGCCGCCTTCCGGCGCGCAAGGCGGCGCGGCGTCGAGGCTTATGCGGTCAAATGCGCGGTCTCCAGCGCGCAAATTCGGCCCGCGGCATTGATCGCCATGGACGAACCCGGCATAGCTGAATTATGACGGTGTAAAACACCAGCGGAAGTACGCGAATGGTCACCTATATCGAAGCCGCCTCGGCGCCGCTCAAGAATACCGGCGTCATCCGGCTCTACGACGCCGAAGCTTTCGCGGGCATGCGCAAGGCCTGCCGGCTCACCGCGCGTTGCCTCGATGCGCTCTATCCGCTCGTCAAGCCGGGAGTCGCGACGGATGTGATCGACCGCTTCGTCTTCGAGTTCGGCATGGACCACGGCGCCCTGCCCGCCACGCTGAACTACCGCGGCTACACGAAATCCACCTGCACCTCGATCAACCACGTCGTCTGCCACGGCATTCCGAACGACAAGCCGCTGAGAGAGGGAGACGTCGTCAATATCGACGTCACCTACATCCTCGACGGCTGGCACGGCGACTCGAGCCGGATGTATCCGGTCGGCGAGATCAAGCGGGCGGCCGAGCGCCTGCTCGAGGTGACGCATGAATGCCTGATGCGCGGCATCGCGGCGGTGAAGCCCGGCATGCGCACCGGCGCGATCGGCGAGGCGATCCAGACCTATGCGGAGGCCGAGCGCTGTTCGGTCGTGCGCGATTTCTGCGGCCACGGCGTCGGCCGCCTGTTCCACGACGCGCCGAACATCCTGCACTACGGCCGCGCCAACGAGGGACCCGAGATGAAGGAGGGCATGATCTTCACCATCGAGCCGATGATCAATCTCGGCCGGCCGCACGTGAAGGTGCTCTCGGACGGCTGGACCGCGGTGACCCGCGACCGCTCGCTCTCGGCGCAGTACGAGCACACGGTCGGCGTGACGGCGGACGGCTGCGAGATCTTCACGCTTTCTCCCGGCGGCCTCGACCGGCCGGGTCTGCCGTCCTGACGCCATGACGAAAGCCCCGCCGCGCGATATCGATGGCGACAAAACGGCGGGCCGGGATGCCCCACAGCCTTCCGCTTTGCCGGAGCAGGCCGCCTTCTTCGGCCTCGACGACGAGCGCGGCCATTTCGCGGAACAGAACGCCCGCGCCGGGACGCTGGGCAAGCCGGCACCGATCGGCGACA
>NZ_JAKGBU010000179.1 GCF_021555155.1 Rhizobium alarense | reverse complement strand
CTCGTCGACGCCGACATGAACGAGGAATCGACCCGCCTGAAGGCCCTGCAGACCCAGCAGCAGCTCGCCATCCAGTCGCTGTCGATCGCCAACACCTCCTCGGAGAACATCCTGACGCTCTTCCGTTAAGCGCGGTTCATCCACCGTTCACTCCAAGGAGGCGGGCCAGCCAGGCCCGCCTCCTTCCGTATTTGAGGCCGCCGCTCCGGCGAAGCGTCACGATTTTTTCTTTTTGCGCCAGCCGTATTTTTCTCAGCCGCTTTTGGTTTTCATTAACCATATTGCGGTTAGATGGTCTCATAGAAACGGCGGGTTAACCTTAGATATTAATAGGTTAGCAGGCATGACGCTGCCCGTTGTTCCCGGTGCGTTCCGGAATGTCCCTTTTCTTTTCAGCCAATCAAGGGGCACCCCAACATGACGAGTATCCTGACCAACGTCGCAGCTATGGCTGCACTGCAGACCCTGCGTTCCATCGGCTCCGGCATGGAAGAGACGCAGGGCCGCGTCTCCTCCGGCCTGAAGGTCGGTGAAGCAGCGGACAACGCCGCCTACTGGTCGATCGCGACCACCATGCGCTCCGACAACATGGCGCTTTCCGCCGTGTCCGACGCTCTCGGCCTCGGCGCCGCCAAGGTCGATACGGCCTATGCCGGTATGGAATCGGCCATCGAGGTCGTGAAGGAAATCAAGGCCAAGCTCGTTGCCGCCACCGAAGAAGGCGTCGACAAGGACAAGATCCAGGAAGAAGTCTCCCAGCTGCAGGACCAGCTGACGAGCATTGCCGAAGCCGCGTCGTTCTCCGGCGAGAACTGGCTGCAGACGGACCTGACGGCCGCCGGCGGCTCCGAGACGAAGACGGTCGTCGCCTCGTTCGTGCGCGACGCTTCGGGCAACGTGTCGGTCAAGAAGGTCGACTACACGCTCGACTCCACGACGGTCCTCTTCGACGAGGGCGGCGACACCGGCATCCTCGACACGACGACGACGATCGAAGGTGCTGCCGTCACGCTCAACATCAACGTTGCCGGCGTGATCTCCGAATACACCGTCCAGGCTTTCACGACCGACGACGTCATCACAGCCGGCGCCGGTGCCTCGACCTTCGACGGCAGCTATGCCACCGACGGCACGAACGACTACGTCAAGGTCGACGACGACACCTGGGTGCTCGCCGTAGACCAGACGACGGTCGCCGACCAGGAAGTCGCCTACGAAGACTCGACCAC
>NZ_JAKGBU010000178.1 GCF_021555155.1 Rhizobium alarense | reverse complement strand
GCTCGGCGGCAGCGGCACGGTCGTGCTCGACGGCAGCTTCCTGCGCGACCCGCTCTATGTGCGGCTGGTCGCGGCGCTCCTGCCGGATCGCCCGGTCCGCTACAGCCTCGAGGCCTATGGCGTCGCCGCCGGCGCGGCGCTGCTCGCCGGCCACGCGGCAAGACCGGCCCCCGTTTCCGCCGACCTCGAGATGCCCGAGCGCCTTGCAACGCTCGCCTTCCTCCTGCCGCCCTATGCCGCGCGCTGGCGCCGCCGGGCGGCCATGCCTTCTATCGATGACAGGAAAGGAACCAGCCATGGCTGAGACGAACAGGGCGGCGTTGCGCCGCCAGATGGTGGACATCTGCCGGCGCATGAATTCGAGCGGTATCAACCAGGGGACCGCCGGCAATCTCTCGGTGCGCACCGGCGACGGCTTCCTCATCACGCCGTCGTCGATGCCCTATGACACGATGACGCCGGAGGACCTCGTCGAGATGGATTTCGACGGCACCTATGTCGGCCACCGCCCGTCCTCCGAATGGCGCTTCCACCGCGACATCCTGAAGGCCCGCACCGACATCGACGTCGCGCTGCACTGCCACTCGATCTATGCCACGACGCTCGCCTGCCACCACAAGACCATTCCGAGCTTCCACTACATGACGGGGATCGCCGGCGGCACGACGATCCGCTGTGCGAAATATGCCACCTTCGGCACCCAGGCGCTTTCCGACAACGCGATCGTCGCACTCGAGGGCCGGCTCGCCTGCCTGCTCGGCCAGCACGGCCAGATCTCGCTCGGCAGGACTCTCGAGGCAGCACTCTGGCTGGCGATCGAGATCGAGACGCTGTCGCGGATCTACGTCCAGGCGCTGACCCTCGGCGAACCGCCGGTGCTGCCCGACGACGAGATGGAACGCGTCATCGGGCAGATGCGCCGGATGAGCTACGGCCACGCCCCGGACGCGGAAGGCGTCAACGACGTCGCCCGGCCGCGGAAGGGGGCGTGAGAACGGCCCGCCGACACGGATTGCGGCGCGCTGAAGTCGCAAGCGGACCGCACGCCGATTGAGGATGCTGCCCGTGGACACGGCTTGCCATCCGCGAACGGTCCGGGCCGGAACAGCGCTGCGCCAGCGCATCGCCGGCCGGACCCCGCGAACGGTCAAGCCTTGAGATCGAGGTCATCGGGTGCCCTTCCCGAGAGATGGGTGACAGTTCATTCCGGATAGATGGGTTACACTTTCGGCCCTTTGCGAGGAGAGCAA
>NZ_JAKGBU010000177.1 GCF_021555155.1 Rhizobium alarense | reverse complement strand
TGGTTTAAGTTATGCGGCCATGGCTGGTACGTCCAGCATGGCGTAGTATCGTTCTTCTGCCGCGGCGGGCGGAATGTTTCCGATGGGCTCCAGAAGGCGGCGGTTGTTGAACCAGTCGACCCATTCGAGCGTGGCGAACTCCACGGCTTCAAAGCTTCGCCACGGTCCCCGGCGATGGATGACCTCGGCCTTGTAAAGACCGTTGATCGTTTCGGCGAGAGCATTGTCGTAACTGTCGCCAACGCTTCCGACAGATGGCTCGATGCCCGCCTCGGCCAGCCGTTCGGAATAGCGAATGGACACGTATTGCGAGCCGCGGTCGGAATGATGAACCAGCCCGCCACGTTTGACGGGCCGCCGATCATGAAGCGCCTGGTCGAGGGCATCGAGCACAAAGCCGGCATGAGCCGTCCGGCTTGCCCGCCAACCGACGATACGGCGGGCGAAGGCATCAATGACAAAGGCCACGTAAACGAAGCCTTGCCAGGTCGCGACATAGGTGAAATCGGATAACCACAGCATGTTCGGCGCGGGGGCCTTGAAGTGGCGATTGACGCGGTCGAGCGGACACGGGGCAGACTTGTCCGATACAGTGGTTTTGATCGGCTTGCCACGAATGATGCCTTGAAGACCCATCATTCTCATGAGCCTTGCGACGGTGCAGCGTGCGACGTCGAAGCCTTCTCGCTGCAACTGTCGCCACACTTTCCGCACGCCATAGACCTGGAAGTTCTCGTTGAACACCCGGCGTATCTCGACTTTCATGGCAATATCATTCCGTTCGCGGGCCGATAGGCGACCCACGTCCGTGCGCTTGGCGACGGCCTCATAATAGGTGGACGGGGCAATCGGCAGCAGCCTGCAGATCGGCTCGATCCCGAGCACCGAGCGGTGTTCGTCGATGAAGGAAATCATCGCTTCAGTGGGCGCTCGAGCTCCGCCATCGCGAAATAAGCTGACGCCTTGCGCAATATCTCGTTCGCCTGACGGAGCTCGCGGTTCTCCCGTTCCAGAGCCTTCATCTTCTCTGCCACGTCACTCGGCAAACCTGCACGCTTGCCGCTGTCGACCTCGGCCTTCTTCACCCATTCATGGAGGGTATGCGCCGAGCAACCAATCTTGGCCGCTATCGATGATACTGCCGCCCAGCGGGAGGGATGTTCGGCTTCATGCTCCGTCACCATCCGAACGGCACGGGCACGAACTTCAGGAGAAAATTTGTTCGTCGTCTTGCTTGTCATAGACCCTACTTCTCACGAGTTGGGGTCTCCGGCAAACCCGGCGCGGTTCA
>NZ_JAKGBU010000176.1 GCF_021555155.1 Rhizobium alarense | reverse complement strand
GGTCGCCCTGCTCGTGCATCCATGTCATGCCGCCGAGCGAGGCGCCGGCAACCGTCGAGCCGTGATAGCCGTTCCTGCGCGCGATGATCGCCTTTTTCGTGGGCTTGCCCATGGCGCCCCAGTAGACGCGGGCCATGCGGAACCAGGTATCGTTCGCCTCCGATCCGGAGCCCGTGAAGAACACCCGGTTGATGGCGGGGCCGGCATGCGCCGTGATCTTTTCGGCAAGCAGCACCGCCGGCGGCGTCGTCGTGCCGAAGAACGTATTGTAGTAGGGAAGCTCGTTCATCTGGCGCGTCACCGCATCGGTGATCTCGCGCCGGCCGTAGCCGACATTGACGCACCAGAGGCCGGCGAAGCCGTCGAGATAGCGTTTTCCCTGGTTGTCGTAGATGTAGCAGCCCTCGCCCCGCTCGATGATGCGCGTGCCGGCCGCGTTCAGCTTCTTCATGTCCGAGAAGGGATGAAGATGATGGGCGGCGTCGAGGGCTCCGAGATTGGAGAGGGTGGCAGCGGAGGGCGTCGGCATGGGAGGCTTCCTTGCGGTATTGCCGGCCCCGGCCGCAACGGGCAAGGGCTCGGCGGGAGCGCCCGCCGCGATTGAACGGCAGGGCGGAATGGGCTAGGAAATTGCCCATATGACAGGCATTTGGCAAGGGACGCGCGTCTCTCTCCAGAGGCTTTCCAGAACCCGCCGATTTCAACCCGTCACGCAAAGTTCCCCCGATGATCCATGACACCCCGGCAGACGGCACGCTGCCTGCCAATGCCCCGCCCCGCATCGAAGTCCTGCTCGTCGGCATGAACGGCGACCTGCGCGGCAAACAGATCCCGCTGGAAGCGGAAAAGAAGGTCTGGGACGGCACGGTGCGGCTGCCCTCCTCCACCCAGTCGCTCGACATCTGGGGCGACGACAACGACGACCTGACGGGCCTGTCGCTGTCGATCGGCGACCCGGACGGCGTCTGCATCCCCGACCGCCGGTCGCTTGCCGCCATGCCCTGGGGCCCGGCGGGCTCGAAGCAGGTGCTGGCGACGATGCACGAGCTCGACGGCACGCCCGCCTTCATGGATCCGCGCGCCATCCTCGCCCGCATGCTGGAGCGTTTTGCCGAGCGCGGGCTGACGCCGGTCGTGGCGACCGAGCTGGAATTCTACGTGGTCGAGGACGACTGGCGCGAGACGGGCACGCCCCGCCCGCCGGCATCGCTGATGTATCGCGGCGAGCCGAACGGCTACCAGCTCTACGACATGCGGGCGACGGACGCGCTCGACGCCTATCTCGAGACGGTGCGGAGCTGGGCGAAGGCCATGGCGCTTCCGGCCGACGCGACGACGGCGGAATTCGGCCCCGGCC
>NZ_JAKGBU010000175.1 GCF_021555155.1 Rhizobium alarense | reverse complement strand
ACGACCGGCGGATCCGGCGGGAGGGGCGACAGGTTCTGGCGCCGGCACCAGGCGGTAAAATGCTTCCAGTCGGAAGCATAGGCGCGGCGGGTGTTGGCGGAACTGGCGGCTTCGACATAGGAGCGGGCGCGATCGGTCAGATCCTGCAGATGCGCCGGCAGGCCGGTGTTCACCTCCACACGAGGGGAGGGGAGCCCGTCCGGCACCTCGGCCGCGGAAACATCGGCGGAAACCGCCGTGCTGTCAGACGGCGCTGAGCCCTCCTCGACGTGATTTTCGGTGTTCTGGTCGATGATTCGGGCCATTCTCTCTATAAAGAGCAAAACGAGCGATAAGGCAATCTTATCGCTCGTTATTGTGAAAGGACGTGCCGTGCGGTTTATCTGAAATGGATGGCGCAATCCGCACGCGCGAGATAGGCTCGACGGCGGCGCGCCGGCGCTATCCCACCAGGGCGGACGCCACGTTCACCGCAGGCATCGTCCTGAAATCACGCGATGATCTGGTTCGTTCCGCGCCCGCCAGGCGCTGAAATGCGCCGCGGCCGCCGTCCGATTGATGGGCCGCAACGAGGACGAAGGAGCGCTGCGCGACGCCGTGTTGCTCACCGCGGCTGGCGACGAGCCCGGACCGGCGGATAGCGTGTTTTCGGCCTACAAAAGGATCGCGACCAGAAAACCGGGTTCTCGTCGAAGGGCGTAGTTGAACTGGCCGATCTGCTCGGACTGTCGTGGGACGATGGATTGGCCGCCGCGGTCGACTACGCCGATGCCGCGTTCCAGTCCGGTCGGCCAGCGCCATTTGCCGCGGCGGACCTCGTTTCGGCGATCTTCAGCGACCGCCCGGATGCCGAACCGCTGGCCTGGATGTTGGTCGACATGCTGATCGCTGCGACGCTGAAATGGAATCGCCCCGTGCCGCTGATGATGGCCGAGCGCTACGGCCCGACTTTCCGCACGCTCAGGGGCAGGGGACGCGTCCGTCCCGGCGAAACCGCCTTCCCAAGCGCTGTCTGCCTCGACCTGATCGAGGGCACGAGCGCTGCGCTGCGCTCGGCCGGCGAAATCGCGCGACGGGCCGAAGGTTAGGACGAAAGGCGCCGCGCCGGTCATCGCACGACTGCTCGAGGAGGATGCCGTGCCCGCGTCGGCGCCGGGCAGCAACCTGTCCCGCTGGGCGGCGACCCGGCTGTTCGAACGGCTGGAAGGATTTGGCGCCGTGCGCGAGCTCTCCGGCCGATCGTCGTTCCGGATCTACGGGTTGTGACGATGGCCGGGACGAGTGCAACCAGGCCGCCGCGTCGGCAAGACAAGAATCCTCACGACGATGTGCTCTATGACCGCGAACTGGAGGACCTGCCGCCGGAACTGCGCTGGCGCGAATGGATGCTGCGCGTCGAGGCGGTTATTTTTGCCTCCGCCGAGCCGGTCACCCGCGAGACGCTGGCGCGGGTCGTCGGCCGCGACTGCAGCATCGACCTGCTGATCGATGATCTCCGGGAGGAACTGCGCGACCGGCCCTATGAACTGGTGCCGGTCGCCGGCGGGCTGGCAGCACCGAAGCCGTTCGGCCTACGCA
>NZ_JAKGBU010000174.1 GCF_021555155.1 Rhizobium alarense | reverse complement strand
GGCGGGCCGGGCGACTCCGCTTCGGACAGGGGCGACCCCGGAGTGTGACGACTGCGCGCCAATTCACCCGCAATCACCGCCAATGTGCGGGAAAATGTCTGAGAATCGGGCATATTCTCTCAAAAATACCGCTGCATTAACAAAGGTCACACCAGTTTCGCGATAGGAGTAGCGATCGATCCATCTTGGAAGGCCGACACAACACGATGAATGGCATTTGGGTGCAGTTTGTTGGCAATCTCGCATTCGTCTGTTTGGCGATGTCGCTCTGGGCGCATCTGGCGATCTGGTTCCAGCGGATTCTGTCCGAATACACCAAAATCAGCCTTGGACTGATGACCGGCCTCACTTCCGTCGGTTCCATCCTGCTCGCGTTCGAGTTCTCGGCCGGTCTCTATACGGATCTGCGGTTTGCGCCTCTTGCGCTTGCAGGTCTTTTCGGCGGGCCTGTCGCCACCTGTCTCGCTGCGACGATCGCCGTGCTCTTCCGCGTTTTGATCGGCGGCGTCGCGATGATCGACGGCGTCATTGCGATGGTTGCCGTCGCGGCCATCGGCCTGGCCATCCATTTCGTCATGCGAAAGAGAGCTCCCTCGCTGCTCGACATCGCACTTCTGACGCTTGCGGTCGGGACCGTGATCCTGGTGTCGCTGGTCGCGCTGCCGAACGTTGCAAAGGCCCACACATTGGCCGGCGTCGGCCTGCCGATGATCCTTTCGAACTGCGCGGCAACCGCGCTCTGCGGTCTCATGCTTCTGAAGACGCAACAGCTGAAGCTCGAGCGCAGCATGCTGGAGACGGCGTTCTCGCAGTCGCCCGACTATCTCTATGTGAAGGATCGCGACAGCCGCTTCGTTACTGTCAACGACAACATGGTTCGCCTGTTCCGGTTCAGGTCAGCGGCAGAGATGACCGGTCTTACGGATTTCAGTCTGATGACTCCGCCGCTGGCGGAAGAACTTTATCACTACGAGCAGGAGATCATGCGCACCGGGAAGCCCCTCACGGATTCGCTCGAGCATATCGGCGACCGGGTCATGCTGGCCTCGAAGGTGCCGCTGCGCGACAGCGACGGACGCATCATCGGGCTGGCGGGCGTGACGCGCGACATCACGGAACGCACGGCGCTGGAGCGGGAACTCCGGGAAAGCAGGAAACTGCTTTCGCATGCGATGGCCGGCATGTCCGACGGCTTCGCCATGTTCGACAAGAAGGGTTTTCTGCTGTTCTGCAATGAACAGTATCGCAATGCCTTTCCGCTGTCGGGAGATGTCCGCGTCGTCGGCGCGCATGTCCGCGATATCCTTATACGCGTCGTCGAAACCGGCGAGAGAGCGGGACTGACGGCCGAGACGGCCGGCGACTGGGTCGAGACATCCGTTGCCGCGTTTCACAGCAATAGGGACGAAGAGATCCAGCATTGGAATGGCGACTGGCGCAGCATCCGCATGCGGATCGGAGAGGACGGTACGGCGATCGTGGTCGTCTCCGACATCACCGCGACGAAGGAGGCGGAAATCGCCCTGAGGCTGTCGGCGGAACAATTGAAGAGCCTTGCCGAAACGGACGGGCTGACCGGCATCGTCAACCGCCGGGCCTTCGACGAGGCATTCGCGCGCGAGGCGGCAAGA
>NZ_JAKGBU010000173.1 GCF_021555155.1 Rhizobium alarense | reverse complement strand
AAGAAAAACAGAAAGTAAATGCGCGAAGCGGCGCTGCTCGGGCGTCCGGCCGGCCGGGAAGAGGCAGACGAACAGCCAGAAGAGGACGAGCCCGAAAACCGTGCCGCCGTAGACGACGTAGACATAGCCGCTGTCGGCGAACTGCGCGGCCTTCGCCGCCTCCAGCCCAAGCACCGCGAAAAGGTCGATCTCCAGGATGTGCCTGACGGTCAGCACGACGCGCCCGTCGAGCGTGTCGCCGCTGGCGTCGGGCCGCAGCATGTAGACCACGAAGCCGAGCGCCAGCACCAGCGGCATGTAGAGCAGGCTCCAGGCCGTCGGGATGCGCGGAAAGACAAAGTAGCCGGCGAGGCAGACGAACGAGAACATCAGCATGGTGCGGGAATCGTTCGTCAGCAGGATCAGCACGACGGTCACCAGGAAGAGCATCCGTTCCCCGAGCCGCAGATCCGTCCAGAAGCAGGTGAGGAAGATCAGCAGCACGCCGCAGAAGTTCGCAAGCGACACCTGCTCGAGGAAGATCGACGCCGCGCGATGGTCGATAATGCCGAAGGAGAAGCGGCCGGGGATGCGCAGCACGTTCTGGAAAAGCTTGCTGCCGTCGAAGGACACCTGCTCGAGGCCGCGTGTGTTCTCGAAATAGCTCATCGGATAGAAGAGCGTGCCGTAGAGGTCGAGCAGGAATATCTCGAGGAGCAGCCCGCCGAGGACCAGTCCGCAGGCCCATTTGAAGGCCGTCCTGACGGTCGCCCGGCTCACCCATGTCCCGAGCGCCGCAAAGCAGAAGATGATGAGCACGTTGCGGAAATAGTCGATGAACACCATGCGGTTCAGCGCCGACATGTAGATCGCCATCGCCAGCGTGAAGACGGCGAAGGCGAGGATGCCGAGATCCTCCTCGTAGAGCCCCTTGCGCAGGATGAAGACGAGGCCGGCGAGAAGGATCAGGATCTCCGTCAGCGCCACATGGGCAAAGCCGAGCGGCATCACGTTCGCGTTGATCGTCGCGAGCACGCAATTGTAGAGCACGGAGGAAAGGACAACGCCGATCACGTAGTAATCGCGCGTCTCCAGGGTTCTGTCTTCTGTCACTGCGCCCGACGCCGAAGAATCGCTTTGCGTGCAGGATAGCAGAGCATGGCGGGTCGAAAAAGCGATGCGGCCGAATCCTCAGCCGCCGGAGCCCGGCGCGGCGCAGCTGGCGCCGGCGGCAGTGGCCGGGCTTATGGCCGTCAGCGCGGCGAGCTGCGCCCGGTCGCCCTTGCCGGTCGGCTGCACGTTCAGCGGCTCGCTTTCCGGCCACCAGTCGCCGGCCGCCCAGTAGGCCCAGCCGGTCCAGACGTCCGCATTGCCCTCGACGACCGCGCGCGCATCGGCGATCGCCTCGAGGCAGCCGGGCGCCGCGCTGCCGCCGAACTCGCCGAGGAAGCCGCGCGCACCGGTCTCGCGCAGCCAGTCCGTGAAGCGTTCCAACGCCGCGACGCCGTCCGCGGCGCGAGCGCAGGTCTCGTGTTTCCCCGAAAAGTCCGCGTCGAAATACTGATGGACCTCATAGGCATGGCGGCCGAGCGGGTCGGCAACCCGTCGCATCACCGTGCCGTTCGCGCCGCCGTCGCGCTGCTGTTCCCAGCTGTGCGCGCCCGTCCAGCTCGTGCCGGGCACCAGCACGAGATTGTCGGCGCCAGCCGCGCGGATCGCCGCGATCGCGGCATTGGCCGAGGCGAGCCATTGGTCCGCCGGCACGTCATAA
>NZ_JAKGBU010000172.1 GCF_021555155.1 Rhizobium alarense | reverse complement strand
TCTTGCCGACGACCAGCTTTTCGTCGAGCCGGTCAACGGCATGCTGATCGGCCGTCCGCCCCCGGCGATCCGGGGACTTGCCGAGTTCCGCGGTGCCGGCATCCACCCGGTCGAGTGGATCGAGGCGGCACCGCTTCATCACGTCGTGCGTCTCGTGGCGGCACCGTTCGAGGATCGCCTTGCACCCGCCGACGAGCGGCACGACCTGATCCCCGGCCATGCCCTGCCGGTGAGCCGCCTTGCGGTCGACGACCACGCCACGGCGTTCGAACGGCTGGTCGCCATGGCGCCGATTCCGGCGGCAGGCGACGGTTGAATCGCCCGCGAAAACACCAGAGCCCGCATTTTTGGCTTGCGCTCGTCCTTTTCATCGACAAGATGACCACCCCAGCGGGGGACGTGATTGTTGCATTGCGATAAGGGCGGCGCCGTCATGCTGGGCAATTGGAGCGGTAACTGATGATCGGACTGGTGCTTGTCACCCATGGCAAGCTGGCGGAGGAGTTTCGCCACGCACTTGAACATGTCGTGGGTCCGCAAGAGGCGATCGAAACCGTCTGCATCGGTCCCGAGGACGACATGGATCAGCGGCGGCAGGACATTCTCGAGGCGGTGGTCTCGGCAGACCGCGACGCCGGCGTCATCATCCTGACCGACATGTTCGGCGGAACCCCCTCCAACCTGGCAATTTCCGTGATGAGCAGCGGCCGCATCGAGGTCATCGCCGGCGTCAACCTGCCGATGCTGATCAAGCTCGCCGGCATTCGCGGCGACGGCGAGATGGACAAGGTGCTTATCGAGGCATCGGAAGCGGGCCGGAAATACATCAATGTCGCAAGCCGCGTGCTGAGTGGAAAATAGGATGGACGCGTCCGCCGCCATGTCGCTGAGCAAGGAACTGCTGATCATCAACCGGCGCGGCCTGCATGCGCGCGCCTCCGCCAAATTCGTGCAGACCGTCGACGGCTTCGATGCCGAGGTCACGGTGACCAAGGACGGCATGACGGTCGGCGGAACCTCCATCATGGGACTGATGATGCTCGCCGCAAGCCCGGGCTGCACCGTGCTGGTGACCGCCAGGGGCAACCAGGCATCCGAGGCGCTGGACGCGCTGGAGACGCTCGTCGCCGACCGTTTCGGCGAAGAGATGTGAGCTTTGCCAGGTCGAATATAAAGACATAAAGACTTCTTTATATCACGATTGCCACCCCCGACGTTTCCTGCTACAGCAACCGCGGCCCCGTTCCTCGATCGAACGGCAAGACAGGATTGCTGGCGGCCACCCGCGCCCTGCGCGGAGATCGTTGCAACAGGCCGGGAATCCGCAGTTTGGAGATCTTCATGAGCACATCCCATGACTACCACGTCGCCGACATCGGTCTTGCCGACTTCGGCCGCAAGGAAATCACCATTGCCGAAACCGAGATGCCGGGCCTGATGTCCTGCCGCGAGGAGTTCGGCGCCGCGAAGCCGCTCAAGGGCGCACGCATCACCGGCTCGCTGCACATGACGATCCAGACCGCCGTTCTCATCGAGACGCTGGTGGCGCTCGGCGCCGAGGTTCGCTGGGCCTCCTGCAACATCTTTTCGACCCAGGACCATGCCGCTGCCGCAATCGCCGCTGCCGGCATTCCGGTCTTCGCCGTCAAGGGCGAGACGCTGACCGAGTACTGGGACTACACCGACAGGATCTTCCAGTGGGCCGATGGCGGCCTCTCCAACATGATCCTCGACGACGGCGGCGACGCGACCATGTACATCCTGCTCGGCGCGCGCGCCGAGGCGGGCGAGAACATCCTCGTCAATCCGGGTTCCGAGGAAGAGGAAATCCTCTTCGCGCAGATCAAGAAGCGCCTTGCCGCTTCGCCGGGCTGGTTCACGAAGCAGCGCGACGCGATCAGGGGCGTCACGGAAGAGACGACGACCGGCGTCAACCGCCTCTACCAGCTCCAGCAGAAGGGCCTGCTGCCGTTCCCGGC
>NZ_JAKGBU010000171.1 GCF_021555155.1 Rhizobium alarense | reverse complement strand
GGCGGGCGACGTCCGGCACCTGCCGCAGTTCCTGCTCCTCGTAATAGGCCCAGGTCGCCGGTTCCTGCGAGAAGAGACGCCTGCCGCGCGGCGGCGGCCGCATGACGCCGCGCAATCTCCTTCGCAGACGCTTTTCGAGGGCGATAAATTCGGGCGTGCTGCGCGAAAGCGTCTTCACGTGCCGCGCGGCCACGCCCTGCCGGCGGATGGTCTCGGCGATGCGCTTCTTTTCCCGCGCCGTGAACAGGAAGCGCAGGACGTCGCCGATGTGGAGCCCCCGGCGCGCCTGTACCCGACCGCGCGGATGGCCGCTGTCCTTCGACAGGAGCCGCAGGAACTCCGTCATCTCCAGCGGCAGGCGCTCGTTTGCGGCCGCGTCCTGCACCGGTACGAGGTCGCCGACGCCGAGGATCTTCTCCAGGAAGAACTGGCAGATGTCCCGCTTCTCCCGCCGCAGCCGGTCGTAGAGCAGCACCGTGTAGCGGGCGCCCTTGAGCTTCAGCACTGGCTCGATCTCGATCAGCGGATTGAGCAGGTGCGAGGCGAACGGATCGGTGAAATGCTGGCGCATGTGCTCCGGCAGGCTGAAGGTCGCGCCGTTCTTCACCTTCTGCGCCCAGAAGGAATAGAACATGTCGTAGGGGTCGCGCAGCGTATAGACGATCTCCAGGGACCGGTTGCCGATCATGCGGCGGATCGCCTTGAAATGCTGCGGCTTCCAGCGCCGGAAGCCCTCCGAGGACAGGAGCACGTTGAGCTTGCGCTCGTCGGCCTGCTCGATCACCCGCTTCAGGTCGTCATAGGCGTGGCCTTCCTGTTTCAGGAAATGATGACCGTTGTCGGCAAGATCGTGATGCGCGATGCCCACCCTTTCGCCGATCGCCGGGTAGAGCCAGCCGCGCTCCTGCAAAGCCTTGGCATGATGCCAGAAATTCGCCTGCATGTAGGTCGTGCCTGTCTTGTGCGGGCCGATATGCATGACGACGCGGAGCCTGCCGCCGGCGTGGTCGCCACTGCGCCGCACGCCCGGTTTCCCGCGTCCTTTCGGCTTGCGAGGGCTTTCCATCGTCAGCAGAGATCCGTCGCCGAAATGCGGATGCCGAAGCCTTCGAGGCCGACATAGTGGCGTTCGCGCGATGCGATGAGCTTGATCGACGAAATGCCGAGATCCTTCAGGATCTGCGCGCCGAGGCCGATTTCCAGCCACTCGCTCTCGCGCGCCTGGGCCTCGTCGTGATGCTCGCCTTCGTGCTTGCCCTTGCGCGCCGTGTTTGACACGCCGACGCCGACGGACCCCTCGCGAAGATAGACGATGACGCCGCGGCCCTGTTGCGAGATGCGCTTCATGATCGAGTCGATCTGGCGGTTCGAACCGAAGACGTCGCCACCGACATTTTCGAGATGCAGCCGCACGGGGATGTCGACGCCGTCGCGGATGTCGCCGAAGACGACGGCGAGGTGCTGCATCGGATCCCAGGGCAGCGTGTAGGTGTAACCCTTCACCTTGCCGTAGGGCGTCTCGATGTCGAGCGCTCCTACCTGCTCGATCAGCGTCTCCTTGCGCTGGCGGTAGGCGATGAGGTCGGCGACCGATACCTGCTTCAGGCCGTGCGTCTCGGCAAAGGAGGCGACCTGCGGCCCGCGCATCACGGTGCCGTCGTCGTTGACGAGTTCGGAGATCACGCCGATCGGCGGCAGGCTGGCGAGCCGGCAGAGGTCGACGGCGGCTTCCGTGTGGCCGGAGCGCATCAGCACGCCGCCCTCGCGGGCGACGAGCGGGAAGATGTGGCCGGGGCGCAGGAAATCGGTGGCGCCGGCATTCGGATTGGCGAGGTTGCGCACCGTCAGCGTGCGGTCGTCGGCGGAAATGCCGGTCGTCGTGCCGTGCTTGAAGTCGACGGAGACGGTGAAGGCGGTGGTGTGCGCCGAGTCGTTCTCCGCCACCATGGCGTTGAGGTTGAGGCGCTTGGCCTCCTCGCGCGGCATCGGCGCGCAGACGATGCCGGAGGTGTGGCGCACGATGAAGGCCATCTTTTCCGGTGTGCAGTGGACCGCCGCGACGATGAGGTCGCCCTCGTTCTCGCGGCCGTCG
>NZ_JAKGBU010000170.1 GCF_021555155.1 Rhizobium alarense | reverse complement strand
CGGAAACGGGCGAGGACACCGGCTTCCGGCGTTGCGGCCTCCTCTATCTCAGCGACGACGGGGAGGAGCTCGCGGGATGGGCGCGCTGGCGGGATTTTGCGCAAGGCGTCGGCGTCACAACGCACATGCTCGACAGTGCTGCGGCCAGCGAACGCGGCCAAGCGACCGGCCGCACCTGGAAAGGCGGCGTATTCTCGCCAAGCGACGGGACGGCCGACCCGGCAAATGCGGCGCCTGCCGTCGCCCGCGCCGTTCTCAAGCTTGGCGGAACGGTGCTGCAAAACTGCGCAGCACGCGGCATCGAGACCGAGGGCGGACGCCTGTCCGCAGTCGTCACCGAGCACGGAACCGTCCGCACGGGCACGGCAATCCTTTCCGGCGGCGCCTGGGCCTCCTCCTTCTGCCGGCAATACGGCATCCGCTTTCCGCAAGCCTCGATCCGCTCTTCCATCCTGTCCGTCGCCCCAGGCGGGGGAGACCTGCCCGACGCGCTGCACACGGCCCGCGTCTCCGTCACCCGCCGCGGCGGCGGCGGGCACACGCTTGCCATCAGCGGACGCGGGCGCGTCGACGCCACGCCGCAGGCGATACGCTTTGCCCGTCAATTCCTGCCGATGTTTCTGCGCCGCTGGCGCAGCCTCGCACCCGGCGGACTCGAAGGCTTCCGCAGCGGCCACGAAAGCCTTGCGCGCTGGCGGCTCGACCGCCCGACCCCGATGGAGCACATGCGGATCCTCGATCCTGTCGTCGACCGCGACACGATCCAGTTGACCTATGACCGCGCCGGTGACCTGCTGCCGGCCCTCAAGGGCCGGCGCATCACGGCAAGCTGGGCCGGCTATATCGACTCGACACCCGACGGCGTGCCGGCCATCGGCGAAACGGCGGCTGTCCCGGGCCTCATCCTCGCCGCCGGCTTCAGCGGCCACGGCTTCGGCATCGGCCCGGGCGCCGGCCATCTGGTTGCCGACATCGTCACAGGCTCCACCCCGCTGGTCGATCCTCGCCCCTATCACCCTGATCGCTTCTCCCGATCCGTCTGGGGCAAGGTCGCGGACTTTTGAAGGGCACGGCGACGACGCTCAGGCCCGCGGCCTTGTTCGGGAATACGAGACCCGAATCGCTGCCTTCCAACCTCTCATCGGCAAACACGCGCTGACACAGGCATTGCCAAAGGGGATACATACCGCAGACTGGCAAAGCAGCAGCCTGATCTTCGTCCGCCAGCCCGCGGCGTAGGCCGGAAACGCACTCCAGGGAAACCACGGTGGAGATGACGCGCGCGGGCGTGGAGCCGCCGGCGGCCGAGGCTACAAATATGCGATCGAAAATACCAGGCCGACGGCAACGGACGAGCTGTTTGCAGAGCGTCTTGCCCGGCCCGCAGTCCTTCGGCGCATCCTTCGATTGCAGGCGTGCATGATGCCGCCGACCATCTCACGCCGCGTCAGCTGCTGCGCGCCGGAAGGTGACCGTGAAACGCTCCTGCCGACTGGGTTCGCTCAGCAGATCGCTGGAGGAAAAGAGACGCGACACGGGGTTTCCCTTTTTCGTCCCGGCGCTATCCTGCGCGGCAACAACGAGCGAGAGACCTTTACATGACGGAACCGCAGCACGGTTCTTTCCGTGAGCGAATGATCATCCTTGGCGATCTCGGCGCCCCATCCTTCATACCCTGGATCCGGCGTCACGCAGCAAAGCTCGGCCTGGAGCAGACCATTGTCCGTGTCGACCGCGACCGGATCGATCTCGAGGTCACCGGAGCGGTAGAACTCATCGACATGATGGAGATGGGCTGCTCGCTGGGGCCGATCGACATATGGGTGGAAACGATCCGTCGAACGCCGATCAAGGGCTGAAAGGCGACAATCCGTAACCCCTCCCTGCCGTGCGCCGGGGATCACCGGAATTGCAGGGTCACTGGCCCGCAGCCCGAATTGCTCGGGACTGGATTGGGCGCCCGTCGTCCGACCTTTCGCGAGGACGTAGAAACGCCAAAAGCCCCTTGGAGGGGTTTTTGTGGATCGCAGGGATGGTTGGTTGCGGGGGCAGGATTTGAACCTGCGGCCTTCAGGTTATGAGCCTGACGAGCTACCGGGCTGCTCCACCCCGCG
>NZ_JAKGBU010000017.1 GCF_021555155.1 Rhizobium alarense | reverse complement strand
GCCGGGTCAAAGGCCGCGGCAGGGATGTCGGCCCCGACCGGCTGAACGACCAGGAGGTCGCCCGCCTCGTCAAGAAGACGGCGCTGGCGGCCGGCGTGCGCGGCGATCTTTCGGAAGTCGAACGTGGGCAAAAGTTTGCCGGCCATTCGCTGCGTGCCGGCCTTGCCTCCTCGGCCGAGGTCGACGAGCGCTATGTGCAGAAACAGCTCGGCCACGCCAGCGCCGAAATGACCCGCCGCTACCAGCGTCGGCGCGACCGTTTCCGCGTCAACCTGACGAAAGCGGCAGGGCTGTAGCCCTCCCCTGCCGTGCCTCTCAGATCTTGGAACCGTGACGGGAGCGCTCCGCGATGCTGGAAAGATCGACTTTCTTGCCCGCCACATCCGCGACGATCTTCAACGTGCCGCCGAGGGATTCGACATAATCGCGAAGCGTCGACAGCTTCATATCGGCGCGCTTCTCCAGTCTTGAGACGTTGGTCTGCTTGAAACCGGTCCCGGCAGACACGTCTTCCTGCGTCCGCCCGGCGAGTGCCCGCAATTCAGGCAGATTGTGCGCCGTGACAAGCTCGTCGGCACGCTTGGCAATGGCGCGCTGTTCGTCCTCAGGAAGCGTCTTCATCAGCTTATCGAGATCATCCATGTTTCTTCTCCAACTCGCTCAAATGCTCGTCGTCCCGTTTATCCGCCAGATCGATCAGGCGTTTGTAGAAGAGCCTCTAGCTCACACCACCCTTCAGAATCAATCTTCGTAAACATAACCTCTTTGTCATCGAAATTCATTGCTGATGATCGAATTTCATGAGAGCTTCGCTCCGAAACACATTTTCACAAGCGGATATCAGGATTCATGGAACAGGGACAAAAAAAACCGCTTTCAGGCGCGGTCAGCATTTTTCACGGCCGCTGGATGCCGGAATCCGCCATCCCTGTCGGCTATGCCGCCCTGATCGATGCTTTTGAATTACCCGTACCTGTGCCAATCACCCTGTCAGCGATCGGTCCACGCCACAAAGTCTATCAGGCCGAGAGTTGGAACATTTACACCCCGCGCCACCAGCCGGGCAGTGACCTTGCCGGACATCTGACCTTCGCGCTGCGCTATGAAGGGCTGGACCTTGCCGTCCTGAAAGCCTTGTTCCAGGAAACAGGTCCTGAACCGATCGCCGACATGGTCCGCGCGGCGCCTACTGGCGGCTATGCGCGACGGTTGTGGTTTCTCTACGAATGGCTGCTCGATACGCGGCTCGATCTGCCCGACGCTGCACAGGGCACTTATGCCCTTGTGGTCGATCCCAAGCGGCAAATCGCGGTGGGAGGAACGAATTCGACAAGACATCGGGTGAAGAACAATTTGCCCGGGACACCGGCCTTCTGCCCGATGATCTTCCGCACGCCCGCACTCGAAGCGTTCATTGCGCGCGGGCTTGGCGACGAAGCGCGGCAGTTGATAGCGGAAGTGCCAGCGGACCTGCTAGCACGTACCGCTGCATTCCTGCTGCTCAAGGATTCGCGCTCGAGCTTTCAGATCGAGGGGGAAGATCCGCCGCAAGATCGCATCCAGCGCTGGGGCCAGGCGATCGGGGAAGCCGGCCGCCGGCCGATAGACCGCGCCGAACTGGAGCGGTTGCAGCGCATCGTCATCGGCGATGCGCGCTTTGTCCATCTCGGCCTGCGTATCGACGGTGGCTTCATCGGCGAGCATGATCGGCTGTCAGGCGCACCTATCCCCGATCATGTCAGCGCCCGACACGAAGACCTGCCCGCGCTGATCGATGGCCTGTCTTCCTTCGACCGCGGTGCGGCACAGCAGCTCGATCCCGTTCTCGCCGCCGCGGCTCTCGCCTTCGGCTTCGTCTACATCCATCCTTTCGAGGACGGAAACGGCCGGCTGCACCGCTATCTGATCCATCATGTTCTCGCCGAGCGCGGGTTCAACCCTCCCGGTCTCGTCTTTCCGGTCTCGTCAGTCATCCTGGACCGCATCGATGCCTATCGAACCGTCTTGGAAAGCTATTCACGCCGCCTATTGCCGCTTGTTCACTGGCAACCAACGGATCGTGGCAATGTCGCGGTGCTGAATGAAACCGCCGACTTCTACCGCTACTTCGACGCGACGCCGCACGCCGAATTCCTCTTCGAATGCGTCGCCCGAACGATCGATGTGGAACTGCCGGCCGAGACGGCATTCCTGCGCATCTATGACGCGTTCAAGATCGAAGTGCAGCAGATGATCGATATGCCTGATCGCTTGCTGGACCTCTTGTTCCGCTTCCTGCGCCAGAACGACGGGCAACTGTCAAAGCGGGCTCGCGACAAGGAGTTTTCGGCGCTCAGCGACGCAGAGGCCGCTCGGATCGAGACAATTTACGCTGAAATCCAGCGAGCAGCAGGGTGACGCGATGTCATCCATCACGATTCGCTGACTCGAGGTCGCACACCGGCTGGACCTGGATCAGGTGCGCAAGGATCGCAAAAGGCCCCCTTTTCCGTCGTGTCACCGGTCGGGGCAAGGATGTCGGGCCGGATCGGCTCAACGACCAGGAGGTGGCGCGTCTCGTGAAGAAGACGGTTCTGGCCGCCGGCATCCGCGGCGATCTTCCCGAGATCGAGCGGAGGCGCAAATTTTCCGGTTACTCGCAGCGCGCCAGCCTCGCCTCGTTGGCCGAGGTTGACGAACGCTATGTGCAAAAGGAGTTCGGCCATGCCTCGGCCGAAATGACCCGCCGTTACCAGCACCGCCGTAACGCTTCAGGGTGAACCTGACGAAGGCCGCCGGACTTTGAACTCCCCTCAAGCGACTTGTAACTTATGAGACAGTGGATTATATAGTCATCATAGTCATTCTGGTTAGGAGGCGTGCAATGCAGCCATCGCCGCAAGACGAAAAAAGTTGGACCGTCGCCAACGCGAAGGCGAAACTCTCAGAGGTGATCGACCGCGCGCAATCCACGCCACAGACGATTACCCGGAACGGCAAGCCAACCGTCGTTGTGGTCTCTGCCGACGAATGGCAGCGGAAAACCGCGCGCAAGGGTACGCTTGCTGAGTTTCTGATGGCGTCGCCGCTACGGGGCGCCGAACTTGACCTCGAGCGTCAACGCGACGAACCACGTGATCTGTCGCTGTGAGACTTCTGCTCGACACCAATGTTCTGTCAGAAGTGACAAAGCCGCGCCCCGAGGCCCGTGTTCTCGCGTGGTTGGATGGACTTGACGAGGACCGCTCCTTTATCAGTGTTGTGTCAATCGCGGAAATTCGACGCGGCGTTGCCCTTATGGACGATGGGCGAAAGCGTGACGCGCTGGTCGAGTGGCTCGCCCGGGATTTACCACAGCGTTTCGAACACCGTGTCATTCCGGTGGACGAACGTGTTGCTCTGGCCTGGGGGGATTTGATGGGCGACGCAAAACGCAGCGGTCGGGGCCTGTCATCCATGGATGGTCTGATCGCGGCCACCGCCATTGCATACGACTTTGCTCTCGCGACGCGCAACATCAAGGATTTTGAGGGCTTCGGTATCCAGCTAATCGATCCATGGGCCGGGTGAGGCCGCTCGACGATATCACCTCAGCCAAAACCCCCGAGACTCCCTGACACCGATGGCAGCGAAAACGACCCTCAACGCAAAGAACCTCGAAGCGCTCGGCGCGCCGCGCCTGGCAGAGCTTCTCATCGAAATCTCCACAGGCAATGCTGCGCACAAGCGCCGCTTGCGGCTGGAGCTTGCCGGCAATCATTCCAGCGCCGAAATCGCCCGCGAGATCCGCAAGCGGCTTTCCAGCATCGCCCGGACCCGCACATTTATCGATTGGCGAAAGGTAAAGGAAACCAAACGCGATCTTGAAACCCAGCGTAAGACGATTGTCGAGACCATCGCCAACGACGAACCCGCCGAAGCTTTCGAGCTCATCTGGCAGTTTCTGGCGCTGGCGGATTCGATCTTTGCCCGATCCGACGATGGCAGCGGCACGCTAATCCAGATCTTTCATCAGGCATGCGCGGACGCCGGTGTCCTCGCCCAGACGGCAGCGATCAATAAAGACATGCTTGCCGAAAAGGTCTTCAAAGCGGTGCAGGACAATGGCTACGGTCAGTTCGACAGCCTGATTCCCGCGATGGCAACGGCGCTTGATGCTGCGGGGCTGGAAAGTTTGAAGGCACTGATCGTGGCCTGGTCGAAGGAGCCGAAAGAAAAGCCTGCGAAGAAGGACCGCAAAGTCATCGGTTGGAGCAGCCAGGGTGAGATCTACGAGGACGAAGTGTTCGGCCGCCACAAGGACCGCACCATCAGCTACGTGCTGCAGGAAATCGCCGATGCCCAGGGCGATGTGGATGCCTATATCGCCCTGCAGCCGGAAGAGACCCGTGCCGCTCCGATGGTGGCGGCCGAGATCGCCAACCGCCTGATTTCGGCCGGACGCGCTGATGAGGCCCTCACGGCGCTCGACAAGGTCGACACCAAGGGACGCAACGACGTTCCCTTCGACTGGCAGCTTGCCCGCGTCGAAGCGTTGGAGGCCCTGGAACGGGAAGACGAGGCCCAGGCATTTCGGTGGCAGTGCTTCGAACAGTCGTTGAACGACGAACACCTGCACGCCTACGTCAGACGCCTGCCTGACTTCGACGATCTGGAAGCTGAGGAGAAGGCCTTTGCCTACGCGCAAGGCTTCCCGGAGGTTCACCGTGCTCTCTATTTCTTCCTGCGCTGGCCGTCGCCAGCCGAGGCCGCAAAGCTCGTAATAAAGCGCCGCATCGAACTCGACGGCGATTATTATGAACTGATGACGCCAGCAGCAGAGGTGCTGTCGGAAAAGCATCCGCTCGCCGCGACGATCGTCTTGCGAGCCATGGTGGACTTTACCCTGGAGAGTGCAAGATCCAGCCGATACAAGCACGCGGCACGGCATCTGACAGATTGCCAGTCGTTGGCCAAGCAGATCGATGACTTCGGCTCGATCGGGTCGCACGAGGCCTATGTCGCCAACCTGCGGCGCGACCATGGACGCAAGTCGGGCTTCTGGAGCCTCCTGCGAGATTCCTGAAATGTGGAATGTCAGGGGGAGCAGCCACCTCATTCGGTCCAGAGGTTCACAAACGATCGGTTATCCGTATCTTCTGCATTTGGAAAACCTCTCGACAGTGATCTCGATGGCACTCCAAATGGCTCGTGATGTTCAAAATCGCTCCTCTCGTCGACCTCAGGGACGGCTGATCGGCTATGCTCGCGTTTCCACAGATGAACAGGCGACGGAGGCCCAGGAGATTGAGCTCCGCTCGGCTGGCTGTGCCGCCATCGTTCAGGAACACGGATCCGGCGCATCGCGCGCCCGTCCAGCCCTCTCCAAGTTGCTGCGGGAGATCAATGCCGGCGACACACTCGTGGTCGTGCGGCTCGACCGTCTGGCGCGCTCTGTCGGCCATCTGCTCGAGGTGATCGAGGATCTGACCGCAAGGAACGCGCATTTTCGGTCGCTGCGAGATCCGATCGACACGTCGACGCCGCAGGGAATCTTCTCTCTCCAGGTGCTCGGCGCCGTTGCGCAGCTCGAACGCGCGTTGATCTCCGAGCGAACCAAAGCAGGCATCAAGGCCGCAAAAGCGAAGGGCCGACTGCCCGGCAACCCGGGTATTCGGGAAAAGCGCCCCGAGGCGCTGGCCAAAATGACCGCGGTGCAGAAAGCGGCCTATGGCGATCGCATTCAGGCTTCCGCCAACCAATGGCTTCCGACCGTGCGGCGCATGCGACCAGGATCACACCTGGGACGACATCGCTCGCGTGCTCAAGCAGCGCGGCCTCGACTGGACGCCGGAACGCCTTCGCCGCGCCGTGAAATGGATGGTCGCGGAGCGCATGGCCGATCCCGCTTTGCTTCGCAAGTCCCCTCCCCGCCAGCCCGAAGATCGCTTGATGACGTTGGTAGCCGGCATCCACTCGTCGAACCCGGACCTGACGCTGCGCGAAATCGCGACCCAACTCGAAAGGTTGCACGAGCGCACCCCCCGCGGCGGCTCGAAATGGTCGCCCTCGTCCGTGAAGAACCTCATCGACCGTGCCCGCCGATTGGGACTGATCTCCATCGCCGGATAACAGCACGGCCTTCATCGCGATTTCGGCCTCTGCAGGCTCTTCAACAGCGAATCCGACACCTGCAGCCGATCTCCGGCTTCGGTCGCATCATTCGATCGACCCCCATCTAGGATATCGGCGGAATTCTGCGCGTCGAGCTTCGCCCGGAGCAAGGCCATGACCATCGGCCAGGTCGAGAACTTCCCGTCCTTGGCGCGGTCTGTCAGGCTGCGCAGGTAACCGCCGGCATTGCTGATCTGGCCGGCCCTCTGGTAGATCCCGGCCAGCGTGATCCCCGCATGCTGCTCGCCCATCACCTCGCAAGCTTCCCGCCAGGCGCTCGGGCTGATCCCCAGCATCGGCCGGGCGAGCTCCGCCGCCGCCAGCAAGTCGCGCCAGTGCCGGATTTGCCTCCCCGGTGCCAATTCCCGGATTTCCGGGCAGGCATCCAGCACGATCCCCAATGGTAGCTCCCGTTTCGGCAAGCTCCGCACGTTGTCGGTTTTCGCAACGCTGCCGCCCGCTTCATCTTCTTTTCCAAAGCCGTATTCAGATTCAAAATTAGAGTCTGGTTTTGAATTCTGTATGTGACTACCGGAATGGGACTCATTGGCGTCCGGAATCTGTATTTTTGCAAATGATTCCAATACGTCGCGGATATCGGTGCAAAGTTCGTGAAGTTCCTGGGCAATGCTCTCCACAAGTTGCCGGGGGGCCGAACGTGGAAGCCTGGCGATGATCGCCTGGTAGGTCTGCGTGATCCCGCCCCAGTTCCCCGGAACGTTCTCCTCAATGCCAGTTTCAATCATCTTGACGGTGTCGCGCCGGAGCAACGTGAGACGCTCCTTCGCAACGCGAAACGCCTTTTTCTCAGCCTGCAGCGCCTCAACCAAGTCTCGAAACTCGTCTGCCCGCGCCACGATCGGTGATAAGTCGAAGCCGTAGGCCTGTTCGATCTCCCCTCCCCTTCCCCTGCGAGCGAAGCGTTTGCCATTGGGGCTGTCGCGGCGGATGATCAGGCCGCAATCCACGAGCACCGCGATATGCCGTCTGAGGGTCGTCGGCGGCATGCCATTTGCGCGCGCAGCAAGCTGCTCGTTGGACGGCCAGACGACAAGTTCTGCGTCGCCGCTCAGGGATGTCTCCGGGTGAAACGACAGCAATGCGTTGAGAATCGTGAGTGACCGATCCGTAGCACCAATCAGTTCCCGCGCTTCGCGGATATACTGAAAGACCTGCCACTTGTGGGCGGCAGCTTCAGGTGAGACTGCCTTTGCCGTCATTTGGCTTGCGATATGGCCGAGCGTCATCGGCCGCCGCCCAAAGGGCGTCGTCGAGATATGCGTCTGCATTTCCTTTTACCTTTGCTAGGCAAAAGAAATCTGCTCGCCGAAACGGCGCTGAGTCTCAGAAGACTCTTGACGGTGATTCTCGGAAATGCGATTCTCTTAGTTGCGACACTACAGAGAAGGGCTTCCGGAATTCGTTTCGGTGGCCTTTTTCTTTTGCGGTTCGTGGTTTTTCATCTCTGCCGAGCGGGACTCGGAATTGATGCAAATCTCACTCTCGGTCGGCTCTCTCTCCTTCATTCGTTTCAAGAAATTGGACATACAAGCGATCCAACTGGTCTGCGACATACTCTCCGAAAGATGGCACCAGTTTCTCGTCGAAAATCAAAGCTGTCTTCCCGGTCTCTTGGTGGACACGCGCCGCCTTTTTCCCTTTCGGCGTGCTCCAGGTTTTTACTTTCCTGGAAGGTTTGGCCGGCCTCTTCGATGCAACATCGAAGATGAGCGCGAAACGAGTGTCGCTATCCGCGGCCAAGAACCGTTCAGACCCCAGAACCGCCTCAACAGCGTCCATGACCTTTGGCTTCCCGAGACTTTCAGCGAGCGCTACCCAGCGCGATCTACCCGCTTTCGCGGCCGGGCCGATCTGGATAGCAAGCTTTTCTGGAATGCTCCGTGCAACGGCGATATAGCGGCTTAAGTCAGACTTGTCGGTCGATAGGGCAGCAGTAATGGTTGCGCGATCAAAACCCGCATCCTCGAGCCGGAGCGCAAAGAGCGCCTTCTCAATGAACGAAAGGTCGGCGCGATCCAGATTCTCTCGACCTTGAGCCACCACCAGCTCACGATCTGTAAGGCTTCGGACAATTGCCGACACCTCTCGCCCCAGATCTATGGCAGCCCGTAGCCGCCGACGCCCGTATGCAATTTGATACCGGCCAGTCTTTTCCGGATGAGGTCGAACAAGGATCGGGATTTGCTGTCCGTTCTCAGCAATGCTTGCCTTGAGCTGATCAAATTTTGGATCAACGGCGGTCGGCAATCGATCCGCGATCGTCGATCCTTCAATAGTCGACGGATCCAAGGAAACGACCGCCTCGCCCGAAGCCAACTGATCCTGAAGTCGAGCTGCGGTTTTCGCTCCCTCCGCCATCTCTTGCAGTGACGAGCCCATAGCGGAGATTGCGCCAGTGCGCACACGGGCAGCTGACTTGTCCGTTGGAGCCTTTTCACTCACAACCGGCTTCTTGAGGAACAATGAGTCGATTGCGTCCTTACGGCTCATGGCGTTGATCTCTGCAATTTAGTTTCGAAGCACCGTGCCATCCGGCGGAAGGCGGCTTGTTGGGAGCTCCCAACAAGCCGCGGGTAAGGCAGCTTGGGCGGCGGCTTCCCTCGATCTTTCGATTCAAAATTGTTGGATACGACCCCTGCAAGGAAAACAGAAATCGGTTCTGGGGGAGTCTGTTGGGAGCTCCCAACAACATGTGGCGATCCTGCAATACTCCCATCATGAGCGTCCCCACGCAGCCTTGATCAATCCTTCGATTTCGGCGTTCACCGCGTCCAAAGCTTCCATCGCCCGGTCGTATGTCGAACGAGTCAAATTCTCTCGCCCGATTTCATAAAGCGTCTGTTTCGTAAGGCCGGCGTCGGAAACCGCCGCAGACTTCACCATCGGATTAGTCAGGACGTGATCATCGAACATGTTCCTCAGCAGCGCCGCGACCTTCGTCTGCGGGGCATCCTGAGGTTCGAACCGGGTCAGCAAATAGCGGATGAAATCATACTGGAGATTCCCTCCGGCCTCCTTCACGACACCGAGAAGATCACGAGTCATAAGCAGAAACTGACTCATGGACGCGATATCGAGCATCTGCGGATGCACCGTAATGACCATTGATGTGGCGGCGCACAAACCACTGAGTGTCAGGAACCCAAGCTGGGGAGGGCAGTCGATGACAACGACGTCATAGTCGTCAGCGACTTCGTCAAATGCTTGGGCGACACGCGTGAAGAAAAGCCCATCCCGCGAACCACGATCGGTCAAAGCCTTTGGGGTTGTGTGCTCAAACTCCATAAGCTCGAGGTTTCCAGGGACCAGATGCAGACCATCGAAGTACGTCGAGCGGATCACCTCTTTGAGCGAACGCCTAGAGTCGTCGTACCGGATTGCCGCGTACAATGTCTCGTTCGAACCCACATCCGTCTCCGGGAGAACGCCGAGGAGTGCCGATAGGCTGGCCTGCGGATCGAGGTCGACGGCAAGTACCCTGTAGCCCTGCAACGCAAGATACTGAGCAAGATGGGCCGACGTTGTTGTCTTGCCGGAGCCGCCTTTGAAATTGGTCACCGCGATGACCTGCAAGTGCTCTGAGCCGCGCCGATGAGGCACAAACTCGATACTCTCGCGTCCACGGGCAGAGCCTGCCAGCATATGCCGGATTTCATTGATCTGACCGAGTGTGTAGAAGCGCCTTCCGTTGCTGGCGAGTTCGGGTTGAGGGCCTTCACCCGCCAGAGTCATCTTTCGAAGGGTGGAATCAGATATTTTCATTAGGCGCGCCGCTTCACCCGACGTGAATTTGCGCAAGCTCTTGTGCGAGGTCGGAGGAAACAGGGCTTCGCTCATAGCCTGAAGCTGAGAGCTCAGCTGTTCAGCGTGCTCACCTATGGTGACATCTACCGAGGGACGATCATTTCGGGATATGGCAACAGCTTTGCTCACGGTGGAATCTCTTGTCACGGTTAATCTGCACGTAATGCCATTTTTCCGTGACGATTACTGAATGCACGTTTGGTTGCAAGGCGTTTTTGGTTAACGAAAGGTTAACGCGCTTTTGCCGAATTCATTCCGAAAACGGATTCATCAATCATTATCTTGTAGTTAGCCTGACTCCCGTAGTTCGCGGCGGGTCGGAGGAAATGCAGATTTGCACCTCTTATCAACATTTTAGACTCCGGCTTCCGCCCGATTTTCGAGAGCTATACCGCCGATTCGGTAGAATCACCGGATGCAAATCTGCACATAGCCACACGCATCACGAGATGATTTCCCTCCGCCTGACCAGTTCATGCGGAGATCACAATGCAGATTCTGAGCGTCTCGGCCGACCGCTACGCGAGCAACCACAATTATCTGACTCAGATGTACCAGTTACGGGCCGCGGTGTTTAGCGGCCGCCTGGAATGGGATGTCACCATCACCGAACAGGGAGAGCGGGATCAGTACGATGATCTCCGCCCGACCTACATCCTGGCGATCTCGGCCGACCAGAACGTCGTCGGCTGCGCACGCCTGCTGCCCGCATTCGGCCCGACGATGCTGGAGCAGACATTCCCGCAACTGCTGGAGCGCGGGTCGCTCGATGCCAGTGCAGCGATGGTCGAGAGCTCACGCTTCTGCGTGGACACGTCCCTGGCAGCGGGGAGGGGAGGGAGCCTCCATCAGGTGACGCTCACCATGTTCGCCGGCATCATCGAATGGTCGATGGCGAACGGATACACGGAGATCGTCACAGCAACCGATCTCCGCTTCGAACGCATCCTGAAGCGTGCGGGATGGCCGATGAATCGTCTCGGCGACCCGGTCGCGATCGGTAACACCATCGCCGTCGCGGGCAGCTTATCGGCCGATCGCGCCAGCTTCGACACGGTCTGCCCGCCAGGTTACCGCTCGACCATTAAGCATAATGACGCTGGTCTCTTCAGGAGCGCTGCGTGACCCAGCTCCGTTCCCACCCCCGCCTCGTCCGCAAACTCCAGGACGCCTTCGGCGACCAGCTTTGCGTCGCACTCGACGATGCAACTGTGGTCGAGATCATGCTCAATCCCGATGGAAGGCTGTTCATCGAACGGCTGGGGCACGGCGTTGCCCCAGCCGGCGCGATGAGTGCCGCCACTGCCGAAGTCGTCATCGGCAGCGTCGCCCATGCGCTGCAGTCGGAAGCCGACGATGAGCAACCGATCATTTCCGGCGAACTGCCGATCGGCGGGCATCGGTTCGAGGGCTTGCTGCCGCCGGTGGTATCGGCGCCGGCGTTCACGATCCGGAGACGGGCGTCGCGGCTTATCCCACTCGACGAGTATGTAAAATCGAAGGTGATGACCGAAGCACAGGCCTCAGTTCTGCGCAGCGCGATCGCCTCCCGCATGAACATCGTCATTTCCGGCGGAACCGGATCCGGAAAGACGACGCTTGCAAATGCCGCCATCGCCGAGATCGTCGCGACGGCGCCGGAGGATCGTATGGTCATTCTGGAAGACACAGCCGAGATTCAGTGCGCGGCGGAAAACGCTGTGTGCCTGCACACGACCGACACGGTCGATATGGCCCGGCTCCTGAAGAGCACGATGCGTCTCAGACCCGACCGCATCATCGTCGGGGAGGTCCGCGACGGCGCCGCACTGACACTGCTCAAGGCATGGAACACCGGCCATCCGGGCGGCGTCACCACCATCCACTCCAACACGGCGATGTCGGCCTTGCGCCGGCTGGAGCAGCTGACCGCGGAAGCGAGCCAGCAGCCGATGCAGGAAGTGATCGGCGAGGCGGTCGATCTCGTCGTTTCCATCGAACGCACGAGCAAGGGCAGGCGGGTCCGCGAGGTGATCCATGTCGAGGGGTTCAATAACGCCCGCTACCGGACCGAACATTACGCACAGATCGATGAGGACAGCCATGTCGCATAAGACAAAGATCACGCTCGCCTGCGCGGCACTCGCCGCCATCTCTCTCGGCCTGGCAGAGCCGGCATTGGCTTCCTCGGGTGGCGGCGGCCTTCCATGGGAGTCGCCGCTGCAGCAGATCCAGCAGTCCATCACCGGGCCTGTTGCCGGCTTCATCGCTCTGGCGGCCGTCGCGATCGCCGGCGCCATGCTGATCTTCGGCGGTGAACTGAACGATTTCGCGAGAAGGCTTTGCTACGTGGCCCTCGTCGGCGGGGTTCTGCTCGGCGCTACGCAGATCGTCGCCCTCTTCGGTGCGACCGGCGCCAGCATCGGCGAGGCCGAAGCGCAATCGGCGCCTGACATCACCGAGCCGTCGGCAACGCTTCACATGGAAGGGGAGGGGGCTCATGGCTGAGGCCGGCTCCAGGCTTTCCCGTTCGCGCGTGCACAGGGCGCTGTCGCGTCCGAACCTGCTGATGGGCGCCGACCGCGAGCTCGTGCTGCTCACGGCCCTTGCCGCCGTTATCCTGATCTTCGTCGTACTGACCTGGTACGCGGCGCTCTTCGGTATCGCGATCTGGCTGATCGCGGTCGCGGCGCTGCGCATGATGGCGAAAGCCGATCCCCTGATGCGCCGGGTCTATATCCGCCACATCTCCTACAAGACATTCTACCGCACCACGTCCTCACCGTGGCGCAGGTTCTGAGGGTCTTGAGATGGTCGCCCTCAAATCCTTCCGCCATTCGGGACCGTCGTTTGCCGATCTGGTGCCCTATGCCGGCCTGGTCGACAACGGCGTGATCCTGCTCAAGGACGGCTCTCTGATGGCCGGCTGGTATTTCGCCGGGCCGGACAGCGAGAGCTCGACCGACGCCGAGCGCAACGAGGTGTCGCGGCAGATCAACGCGATCCTGTCCCGGCTCGGCTCCGGATGGATGATCCAGGTCGAGGCCGTCCGAGTTCCGACCGGCGATTATCCGGCCGAGGATGATTGCCATTTTCCCGATCCGGTCACGCGGGCGATCGACGCCGAACGGCGAGCGCATTTCCAGAAGGAGAGGGGCCATTTCGAGAGCCGGCACGCACTGATCCTGACATGGCGGCCGCCGGAGCCGCGGCGCTCGGGGCTGACCCGCTATGTCTATTCGGATGCGGCCAGTCGTTCCGCCACTTATGCCGACAAGGCGCTCGAAAGCTTCCTGACCTCGATCCGCGAGGTCGAGCAATATCTCGCGAACGTTGTGTCGATCCGCCGGATGATGACACGGGAGACTAAAGAGCGCAGCGGATTCCGGGTCGCCCGCTATGACGAACTCTTCCAGTTTATCCGCTTCTGCATCACCGGCGAGAACCATCCGGTGCGCTTGCCCGAGATCCCGATGTATCTCGACTGGCTGGTGACGGCCGAGCTGCAGCATGGTTTGACGCCGCTGGTCGAGAACCGATTCCTCGGCGTGGTGGCGATCGACGGCCTGCCAGCGGAAAGCTGGCCGGGGATCCTGAACAGCCTCGACCTGATGCCGCTCACCTATCGCTGGTCATCGCGTTTCGTCTTCCTCGATGCCGAGGAGGCGAGGGCAAAGCTGGAACGCACCCGCAAGAAATGGCAGCAGAAGGTCAGGCCCTTCTTCGATCAGCTCTTCCAGACGCAAAGCCGCTCAGTCGATCAGGACGCCATGATGATGGTTGCCGAGACCGAGGACGCGATCGCCGAAGCGGCATCGCAACTCGTCGCCTATGGCTACTACACGCCTGTCATCGTGATTTTCGACGAGCAGCGGAGCCGCCTTCAGGAAAAGTGCGAGGCGGTCCGCCGGCTGATCCAGGCGGAAGGTTTCGGTGCACGGATCGAGACGCTGAATGCGACCGATGGCTTTCTCGGCAGCCTGCCGGGCGTTTCCTATGCCAATATTCGCGAACCGCTGATCAATACGCGCAATCTCGCCGATCTTATCCCGCTCAATAGCGTCTGGTCGGGAAGCCCGACGGCGCCTTGCCCGTTCTATCCGCCTGGCTCACCGCCGCTGATGCAGGTTGCCAGCGGCTCGACGCCGTTCCGGCTGAATCTGCATGTCGACGATGTCGGGCACACGCTGATCTTCGGGCCGACCGGTTCGGGTAAGTCGACCCTGCTGGCGCTGATCGCCGCGCAGTTCCGGCGCTACAGCCAAGCCCAGGTCTTCGCCTTCGACAAGGGTGGCTCGATGCTGCCGCTGACGCTCGGACTCAATGGCGATCACTACCCGATCAGCGGCGATATCGGTCCAGCAGGGGAGGGGAGGGCGCTGGCCTTCTGCCCACTGGCGGAACTTTCGACCGATGGTGATCGCGCCTGGGCAACCGAGTGGATCGAGACACTCGTGGCGCTGCAAGGTGTGACCATCACGCCCGACTATCGCAACGCCATCTCCCGGCAGATCGGGCTGATGGCGGAATCGCGCGGCCGCTCGCTCTCGGACTTCGTATCCGGCGTGCAGATGCGCGAGATAAAGGATGCGCTGCATCACTATACGGTCGACGGCCCCATGGGTCAGCTTCTCGACGCCGAGGAAGATGGTCTGGCGCTCGGCGCGTTCCAGTGCTTCGAGATCGAGGAACTAATGAACATGGGCGAGCGCAATCTTGTGCCCGTGCTCACCTATCTCTTCCGCCGCATCGAAAGACGGCTGACCGGGGCACCGAGCCTCATCATTCTCGACGAGGCCTGGCTGATGCTCGGCCACCCGGTGTTTCTCGACAAGATCCGCGAGTGGCTGAAGGTGTTGCGCAAGGCCAATTGCGCCGTCGTGCTCGCCACCCAGTCGATCTCGGATGCGGAGCGCTCCGGCATCATCGACGTGCTCAAGGAATCCTGCCCGACAAAAATCTGCCTGCCCAACGGGGCCGCGCGGGAGCCGGGCACGCGCGAGTTCTATGAGCGCATCGGCTTCAACGAGCGGCAGATCGAGATCGTCGCGACGGCGCTTCCGAAGCGCGAATACTACGTCGTTTCACCGGAGGGCCGCCGGTTGTTCGACATGGCGCTCGGTCCCGTCGCGCTCTCCTTCGTGGGCGCGTCCGGCAAGGAAGACTTGAAGCGTATTCGCGCCCTCCACTCCGAACATGGGGCCGCATGGCCCCTCCACTGGCTTCAGCAAAGGGGAATCGCCCATGCCGAAACACTCTTCCCGGTCGAATAGGGTGGCACGCACCGCCGTCATCGCGTTGATCATTCTCCCGGCTGTACTACCAGTTCCCGCTCAGGCCGGTGGCGTGACAGGCCAAGCGACCGAATGGACGCAGCTCGCCAACAATGCCGAGCTCGTCTCGCTGGTCGGCAAGTCGGCGGAGCAGGTGAACAACCAGATCACCCAGATCTCCCAGCTTGCCGAGCAGATCCAGAACCAGCTCAACATCTACAACAACCTCCTGCAAAACACGGCGCAGTTGCCGAACCATATCTGGGGGCAGGTCGAAAGCGACCTGAATAGCCTGCAAAACGTCGTCGCCCAGGGGCAAGGCGTCGCCTTCTCGATGGGCAATATCGACGATGTGCTCAAACAGCGCTTCCAGAGCTTTGCCGAGATGAAGAGCAATCTGCCTGACGGGGCGAGCTTCTCCACGACCTACCAGAACTGGTCGGATACCAACCGCGATACGATCGCCGGAACACTGAAGGCGGCGAACCTGACGGCCGACCAGTTCTCGAGCGAGGAAAGCACAATGTCGTCGCTGCGCTCGATGTCGGAATCGGCCGACGGCCAGATGAAGGCGCTGCAGGTCGGGCACCAGATCGCCGCACAGCAGGTCGCGCAGATGCAGAAGCTGCGCGGCCTCGTCTCCCAACAGATGACCATGATGGGCACGTGGTTCCAGTCCGAGCAGGCCCAAAAGGATCTGGCCCAGGCGCGCCGTGAACAATTTTTCAGTGCGACCGAGCGTGACATCCGCGGCGGCCAGACCATGGAGCCCCGCTGGTGAGCCCGCGTCTGATTATCATCCTCGTCTTGGCGGGCATCGCCGCACTCAGTGCCGGCGTCGTCACCTGGAACGTGGTCCAGCCAAGTCCAGTACCCATGTCCGGGTCGGGCGCTACCGCTACGCAACCTGCCTCCGATACCCAGCGCCGCGAGCATCGCGAAAAGTTCTTCAGCGGCGATCCGGACCGCGACGTCCGTGGCGGCCAGGAGATGAAACCGCGATGGTGATCGTCCGTCCCTCCCGGAAGCTGGAGCTCGTGTTCATTGCAATTGGGCTCGTCCTGTTGGCGAGTGCACCTGCATTCGCACAGCAGGGTTCCGTCCTGACCACGCTCGAAAACTCCGTCGTCACCGCCGCGAAAGGCTGGGAGACGACGGTGTTGAACGCGGCGCGTTCGCTGTTCTGGATCCTTGCCGGCATCGAGGTCGGGATCGCCGCCGTGTGGCTGGCGATCAATGCCGCCTCGCTCGATAGCTGGTTCGCCGAACTCGTCCGGCGGATCATGTTCATCGGCCTCTTCGCCTTCATCCTCGACCAGGGACCGACCTTCGCGAAGGCCGTGGTCGACAGCCTCTATCAGATCGGCGCCGGCGGCGGCTCGGCGTCGCCCGCAAACATCTTCGACGCGGGCATCCGGGTCGCGACCAAGATGTCCGAACAGGCAAAGTTCGGGCTTTGGGAAGACAATGCGCTGGCGATCGCCGCAGTCTTCGCCATGGTGGTCGTGGTCGTGTCGTTTTCACTCGTCGCAGCGATCTTCGTTGCCGTGATGGTCGAAATGTATGTCGGCCTGCTCGCCGGCATGATCATGCTCGGTCTCGGCGGCTCGTCCTTCACCAAGGACTTCGCGGTCAAATATCTGGTCTACGCCTTCTCCGTCGGCATGAAGCTGATGGCGCTGGTGATGATCGCCAAGATCGGCTCGGACATCCTGCTAGGCTTGGCCGAGGCGCCGACGGCGACCTCCGAGCAGTTCATCACCACACTTGCCATCGCCGGCATCTCGGTCGTGGTCTTCGTCATCGCCATGTATGTGCCGCCGATCCTGCAGGGTGTGGTTCAGGGCGCCTCGATTGCCGGCGGCATGGAAGCGATCCGTCATGGCGGCCAGGCCGCGACATTCGCGGCCGGCGGCGCTTTCCTTGGCGCGAGTGCCGCAACGAAAGGAGCGCAGACGGCCAGCTCGGCCAGGGCAGGGGGCTCTTCGATGGCCGGCGCGGCACTTCGCGGCATGGCATCGGGGATCGGTAGTGCTGCTCACGCTGCCGGATCGGCGGCAAAGGAAAAGGCGATAGCCTCACCCGGCGCCTATGCCGGATCGCTGCTCGGCCTTGCTAACGCCAAGCTCGACCAGACGCGTCAGTCGAACCGGCCCACGCCGCTACCTCCGCCCCCGCCCATCAACGAGAACAAATAGCTGGAGGCTGACCCCCCATGACCGGACGCAATCCGCCAAATAATCCCCATATTGCCAATCCTTATCTCGCCGCGCGCAACGAATGGAACGAGCGTTACGGCTCCTATGTGAGAGCAGCCGCGGCCTGGCGCATTGTCGGTATCACCGGCATGGTGATGGCCGTGATCGGCTTCGGCTACGCTCTTTACCAGAGCACGCAGGTGAAGCTCGTTCCCTATATCGTCGAGGTCGACAAGCTCGGCACGGCCTCCAATGCCGGCTTCCCGCAGCAGATCGAATATGCCGACCCGCGTGTGGTGCGCGCCACGCTCGGCAGCTTCGTCTCGAACTTCCGCAGCGTGACACCGGATGCGGTCGTGCAGAAGCAATATATCGACCGGACCTATGCGCTGTTGCGCACCTCGGACCCGGCGACCGAGAAGGTCAATGCCTGGTTCCGTTCCAATTCTCCCTTCGAAAAGGCGAAGACCGCGACGGTGGCGGTCGAGGTCAACAACATCGTCGCACGATCGAACCAGTCCTATCAGGTCGACTGGACCGAGTTCGAGCGCGACCGCCGCGGCAAGGAGACGGCCACGCGCCGTTTTCGCGGCATCGCTACCGTAACCCTCACCCCGCCGCAGGACGAGGGCGTCATCCGTCTCAACCCCATCGGTCTCTATCTCCGCGATTTCGACTGGACAGCGCAGCTTTGAAAGGCATGGCCCCGAACATGAATATCCGACTTGAGAATTATTCGGCCATGCTGACTGCCGGTGCCATCATATCAGCGGCGCTGGCGTTCTCCATCCTTGCACCTCTCGATGTCGTTGCGGCCGACGGCGTCACCGCCAATGAGGCAAAGGGCATGGGCATCTCCGGCCAGTGGCGCGGATCGCGTGGTCTTGTGACCAAGGGAGCCGACGGCAAGGTGATTTTTCTTTTTGGCGAGGTGCAGCCGTCGGTCGTCTGCTCACCGCTGCAGGTCTGCGACATCGAACTTCAGGGAGGCGAGGTCGTTCGCGACGTGCTGGTCGGCGACACGGTGCGCTGGAAGGTCGAACCGGCCACATCAGGGGCGGCGGGCGGCCAGGCGATCCACCTAATCGTCAAACCGTCGGAGCCGGGTCTCGTCACCTCGATGGTGGTGACGACATCGCGGCGGACCTATCATATCCAGCTCAAGTCCCATGCCACGCAATATATGGCCCGCGTTGGATTCGAGTATCCGGAGGACGTCTCGGCTAAGCTCGCCGACATCAATGCCCGGCTTGAGGCAAGCATGATCCCCGGAGCCGGCGTGCCAGCCGAGCAGTTGAACTTCTCCTATTCGGTCTCGGGCAGAGCCGGCTGGCGGCCGACACGGGTCTATTCCGACGGTCTGAAAACCTACATCCAGTTCCCGCGCTCGATCTCCGGCCAGGATGCTCCGGTGCTCTTCGTCACGTCGGGCGGCGAGAACCGGATCGTCAACTACCGCATGAAGAACGACATGATGGTGGTCGATTATCACATTGATCGCGCGGTGCTGGTCTCGGGCGTCGGCTGGAAACAGGAAAAAGTGACGATCAGAAGGGGAGGGCGGTGATGCGAACCTTTCCGCTTTATCTCCTCTTGCGCCCCATCCGCGCCCTTGCCACAGCCTTCACCCTCACCATCCTCCTTTCCGGATGCCAGTCGATGGGGACTGATGGTCTCGTCGCCAGCAACGCGCCGCCGGATATCTCCGGCCCGGCTGCAAGCGCCATTGCCGGCGATATGGTCAGCCGCCTTGCCGAGCAGATCGGACCCGGCAAGGCGACGGTTACCCTCATACCGGACACCTCGCCCTTCGGGCAGGCGCTGGAGGCGGCGCTGAAAGGCTGGGGTTATGCCGTCGTCGCCGATCAGAAGACGGACAGCGGTACGAAGGTCATCCCGCTCGCCTATGTCGTTTTGCCCTTCGATGGCCAGGTTCTGGTGCGTCTTTCGACCGATAACGTCGAACTGGGTCGGGCCTATAACGTGACGCCGGGTGGCGCGACGCCGGCGAGCGCGCTCTCGCTGATGCGGCGCGGCTGAGGGAGAGGATCATGGTACAATCCCTCAAGCTTGGTGGCGCTGCGAATGCCGAAGCGGAAGCCGGCATCAAGCGGATCAATCGCCTGCCGATTATCGTGGTGATCGTGCTGCTGGTCGCCTTTCTTGGCGTGATCTTTTATGGGCTCGCCTCGCGTGGTCTCTACTTCGGAAAGGACACCGGTCCGGAAACGAGCTCGGGCAATCCCGCTTCTACCTTCGCCGACCAGATCAAGCGCGGTGTGACGGACGGCATCATCGGAGAGCCGCAGCAGCAGACGACGTTCCAGCCGATACCTGTCGAGACAAAACAGGACGGAGAAAAGGTGGACAATCCCTTCACGCCGCAGCCGGGAGAACGTGAGGGGCAGCAGCGCGGGCAGGAGCTGGAATCCGAAGAGGTCTGGCGCGCCCGCCTCGAGCGCGAGCAGAGGGAGCAATATCTGCGCGAGCGGCATCGACAGCGCATGGCGCGCCTACAGGCGAACGACGCGGCCTATGACGCGCCGCTTGCCATCGACCGCAGCAAACTGGAGGCGAGAGCAGACGAAACCACCTCGGCCGAAACTACGACAAACAGTCCATCATCAACAATCGCCGGAGCCAACTCTGATCTCTATGCCGCCGCGTTGCGGGCGGGTATCGGCGGGCAAAATATCGATCCGAACGGACAGTCCTCCAAGGAGGATTTCTTCAACGCCGATCTCAAGGACCTCGGATATCTCCCCAACCGCGTTGTGCCGCAGCAGTCACCCTTTGAACTGAAACGCGGTTCGGTCATCCCGGCGACGCTGATATCAGGCATCAATTCGGACCTGCCCGGCCGCATCACCGCCCAGGTTAGCCAGAACGTCTATGACAGTGTGACAGGGCATCGTCTGCTGATCCCGCAGGGAACGAAGCTCTTCGGCCGCTATGACAGCAAGGTCTCGTTCGGCCAAAGCCGTGTCCTCGTCGCGTGGACGGATATCATCTTCCCGAACGGCTCAACGCTGCAGATTGGCGGCATGGCAGGAACCGATGCGCAAGGGTATGGCGGTTTCCACGACAAGGTGAACAATCACTATTGGAGAACATTCGGCTCGGCGGCGCTGATCGCGCTCATTGGAACAGGGGTCGACGCTTCCTTGCCGGAAAGCTCGACGCTTGCCACGCAGGAAACGGCTTCCGATGCGGCAAGGCGGAATTTTGCGGAGAGCTTCGGCCGCGTTGCAGAACAAACCATCAGCCGCAACCTCAACGTCCAGCCGACACTGGAAATCCGACCGGGATACAAGTTCAACATCCTCGTTGATCAGGACATCGTGTTTCCGAATGCATTTCGAGACTAAAGCTCACGCTGAAGCCGTCGGAGTGTTGGCGCCGCGTCAACGGAAGGTACCGAAGCGATACGATCGCCAATGCTTGGGTTGCGAGGACAAGGTCGGTCCATTGGAAGACTGCGAGGCGCAGGTAACACAGCTTCGCTCATTTGCCGTGCCGAATCAATGACTTCCAATAACGGAGGCGCCAGCTCCAATCTCATCAAGACCGCCGGCTAGGTCATCTGTTCGATTTCGATGAAGGCGTGTGGCTCAAAGCTTGGTTCAGGTGATGCCGATAGGCTCCCGGTTGAGCCAAACTCATGGAAGGCTGTAACGCGTTCCGCTGCGAATTTCTGCTGGAGATCACTCGCCCATCTTTCATTAGTTGTTCAGAGCTTCGGCGAAATCACGACCTCGGAATATCAGAGCCAGCTTGCTTGCGGATATCGCCGATCCTTGATCTTCGACAATGAGCGCGAAATGCCTTGTAGTTCAACGCGCCTTTGCTTTGCTCCAGTTCGGCGCGGCTTCGGGGGGCAGGGAAGGACGTGGACGCGAGGCGAGTTCGCGCGAATCCGTCTCGCTCATGCCGGCCATGCAAAGGAGACGCACGACGGTCTCGTCGATCACGGAAGCCGGCAGCTCGTCCTTTGTGATCGCCAGCGAGACGCCGACGATCGCAAAGCAGCTCATCCGCCATGTGAGATCAGGATCGGGAGTCGAAAAGCGTCCGGCTGAGGTTGCGTTTTGCACGTCTCGAATGGCAAAGGGACCCATGCGTTGGAATATGGCGTCGGCAATGACTTCCGAGCGATGTAAGAGCTGTCGCCAACGCATGTCTCCGGTTGCCGTTTCTAGAACCGTGCGAATACCAAACGCATAGACCTGTGCCGGGTCGGCAAACGTGTTTGTTACATCTTCGATGCGCCTGGCCAGCTGTTCCATCACCAACTCGAGAACAGCGATCGCAAGCTCATCCTTGGATTTGAAATAATTGTAGATCGTGCCCGAGGCGACGTCCGCCCGCTCTGCGATCTCCATCATCGTTGCCGCGTCGATGCCCTTTTCGGAAATCACCTCATGTCCAGCCTTGAGCAAGGCCTCGCGGTTGCGCCGCTGGCGCCGTGCCACGCGGCCTTCATTCCCTGCGCTATCCACAAAGATCTCCCATTTTGCCGATTCCAGCTTAGCCAAAAATGACAGACGTTCAACAGTGAATGTATTTCATCCATGAATTTTAGCATCAAGTGCACTGCAGGAGAATCGTCTTAGCACTCGTAAACTCCTGTCGTGCATTGGCCTGTGGCTTCATAGGCTGATGATAATAAACGATAAAATTCGATGCTGCAGTGCGAATGAATTGTGCTCAACAGTGACATACGCTCTATCTTGAAAATCATTCAGTTATGAGATAGGATCATTTATCCGATGGAGAAAGTAGGGAGGTAGGCATGAAGATCGGGGTAACCGAGATCTGAAGATCGGCCGCATAAGACGGCGACAAAAGCAAGTCAAGCAAAAGCAAAAACTGACGGCTACCCCGTGTGCCCGCGAAGAAGCGCGTCCATGGAACGGCTGACTGTTGTCCGGCGATCCGTTGCCGGTGCCTGCTGCAGCATTGTCACCGACTTCGCGAAATGCGCCATCACCACGCCAAACGAGGGAGAAGAACGTGACGTTTCAAACCAATTCCGACCGGAATGCAGCCGGCGAATTTGATACCGATGTCGCCATTGTCGGCGGTGGCCCGGTCGGTACATTTCTGGCAATCATCCTCGGCAATACGGGAAAGAAGGTGACGCTCATCGAGCGCTGGAGCGAGGCCTATGGCCGCCCGCGCGCCGTCACCTATGATCATGAGATCGCCCGCATCCTCGCAAGCCTCGGTATCGATTCGGAAAACGATGCGGCGATCAATTACCATGACGAACTCTATTACTGGAAAGACGCCAACCGCGAAAACATCCAGATCCTCGACTGGCAGAGCACCTCTGCCTCTGGCTGGCGCGTCCGCTACTGGTTCAACCAGCCCGAGCTCGAATCCCGTCTCACCAACATTGCCACGCAACTTCCCTCGGTGAGGCGTCTCAGCGGATATGAGGCTGTCGACCTTCACCAGGACGCTGAATCCGCGACACTGAGCATCAAGCGCAACCCGCTGGAGGATGCACAAAGCACCGAAACGCGGACAATCCGAGCGCGCTATGTGGTGGGGGCGGATGGCGCCAACAGCATGGTGCGTCAGGCGCTCGGCATCGAAAACGAGGACAAGGGCTATTTCTTCGACTGGCTGATCCTCGACATGCTGCCGAGCTTCGATTACGTCGCCTCGCGCAAAGGCGAGCCGGCGCAGTGGCAGCTCTGTGATCCGAAGCGGCCGACCACGATCGTACCCGGCGGCCCCGGCCCGGTCGCCGGCGGCCCGCGGCGGCGACGCTGGGAATATATGGTGCTGCCGGGTGAAAACCCCGAGGAACTCACCAAGCCGGAAAATGCCTGGAAGCTTTTGGAGCCTTGGGGCCTGACACCGGACAATGCGGTCCTCGAACGCAGTGCCGTCTACCGGTTCCAGGCGCGCTGGGCCAAGGTCTGGAACAAGGGCCGTTGCGCCATTGCCGGGGATGCCGCGCATCTGATGCCGCCATTTGCAGGCGAGGGCATGTGTGCCGGCCTTCGCGATGCGCTGGCTCTCGGCTGGCGACTCAACGCCATCCTGGAAGGCCGTGTCGGCGCTGGCGTGCTCGACAGCTATTCTTCCGAGCGCATCGAGCATGCCAAACACTACATCAATTTCAGCCAGGAACTTGGCAGCATTATCTGTATCGCTGATCCGGCCGAAGCCGCCGAACGCGACCGGTGGATGAAGGACGAGCTCAAGGCGCGCGCCTTCAAGCCCGTTCCGACCGATATCTGCCAGCTCGGCCCCGGCATCTGGTGTGGCGATGCCGCCCATGCCGGTGAACTCTCGGTCCAGGGTGTGGTCGAGGCGAATGGCAAGCGTGATCGCTTCGACCAAGCCGTCGGTTTCGGCTGGATGGTGATCGGGCTCGATGCCGATCCGGCGCACGCGCTGTCGGTCGGCCAGCGCGAGGTTCTCGATCTTCTTGGCGGCCACACGGTCCGGATCGGTTCGATGGGTACGGAAAGTGACGTGGTCGATGTGGAAGGCACCTATGCCCGTTGGCTGAACGGCATCGGCGCAAGCTATGTGATGCTCCGGCCGGATTTTTATGTCGCGGCAACCGCGGGCTCTCCGGCCGAACTGCGCCGCCGATTCGACGAAGTCGTCTCGCGCCTCCATGTCGTCGTGGAACCTGAGCGCGCCGTCGCCTGACCTCAATTCCCGTCCGCCCTTCCAAAGCGGACGGGAAGCCCTCCATCAATCTGGAAAGCAAGATCTTGACCTCGTCCTTTATGTACACGGGCAATCCCGCCCGCATCCTGTTCGGGTGCGGAAGCCGCGCCCGCCTCGCCGAGGAAATCGGCCGGCTCGGACGAAGCCATGCGCTGGTGCTTTCGACCCCGTTCCAGAAGACGGATGCGGAAGCCCTTGTAGCATCGCTCGGTCCAATGGCCGCCGGCGTCTTTGCCGGCGCTACCATGCACACACCACGCGAGGTCACAGAAGGGGCGCTTTCGGCCTACAACGACCATGGCGCCGATTGTGTCGTGTCGCTGGGCGGCGGCTCGACGATCGGCCTTGGCAAGGCGATCGCCCGGCGCAACGGCGCCGACCACATCGTCGTGGCCACAACCTATGCCGGCTCGGAAGTGACCAATATCCTCGGCGAGACCGAAAACGGCATCAAGACCACGGTCCGCGGACCTGACATCCTGCCTGAGACGGTGATCTATGATCCTGAACTGACCCTCAGTCTACCGGTTGCGATGAGCGTCACATCCGGATTGAATGCCATGGCCCATGCGGTCGAGGCGCTCTATGCCCAGGACCGCAATCCGATCACCACGATGATCGCGCTCGAGGCCATTCAGGCCCTGCGTGACGCGCTGCCGGCGATCGTCGCGACACCAGACAATATCGAGGCGAGATCCCGCGCGCTCTATGGTTCATGGCTGTGCGGCAGTGTGCTCGGCATGGCGGGCATGGCGCTGCACCACAAGCTCTGCCATACGATCGGCGGCAGTTTCGACATGCCGCATGCCGAGACGCACGCCGTGCTTCTGCCGCACACCACCGCCTATACCGAGCGCGGCGCGGCCGATCTGCTCAAACCGGTGGCCGATCTGTTTGCAGGACCTTCCGCCGGTGTCGGCCTTTATGATTTCGCCGTGAGCCTCGGCGCGCCGCTTAGCCTCGCGAGCCTCGGCTTTGCCGAAGCCGATATCGAGCGTGCGGCCGAACTGGCAACGCTGAACCCCTACTATAATCCCCAACCCATAGAACTCGAAGGCATCAGGACACTGATCCGCAGGGCATGGGTCGGGACCAGACCGGCATGACCATCACCATTAAATCTTTGGGAGGAACTACGATGCTGACCAGACGAACTCTATTGAAAGCGACAGCCGCCACTGCGGCGGCGGGCTTCGCCATGCCGGCTTTTGCAGCCGGCGCCAGGATAAAGATCGGTTACGTGACGCCACAATCGGGGCCGCTTTCGGCCTTTGCCCAGGCCGACAAATACATGGTTGGGCGTTTTCTCGAGGCCGCCAAGGCCCTCGGTCTCGACGTCGAGGTCATCGTCAAGGACAGCCAGTCCAATCCGAACCGCGCGGCGGAAGTCGCCAAGGAACTGATCAGCCGCGACGAGGTCAACATGATCCTTGTCGCCTCGACGCCGGAAACCACCAATCCGGTCTGCACCGTGGCCGAAGCCGAGGAAGTCCCCGTGATCTCGTCGGTCGCGCCATGGCAGCCCTGGTTCATCGGCCAGCAGGGCAATCCGCTCGATCCCGCGAGCTGGCAGCCTTTCGACTACGTCTTCCACTTCTTCTGGGGCCTTGAGGACAATGTCTCGGTGTTCCTCAAAATGTGGAAGAGCCTCGATACCAACAAGCAGGTCGGAGCGCTTTGGCCGAACGACGGCGACGGCAATGCCTGGGCGTCCGATGTCGGCATGCCGCAAGCCGCTGCCAAGTCGGGTTACAAGCTCAGCGATCCCGGCCGCTACCAGAACCTGACGGACGATTTCTCCGCCCAGATCAACGCCTTCAAGCAAGGCAATTGCGAGATCATGACCGGCATTCCCATCCCGCCGGATTTCACCACTTTCTGGACGCAAGCCGCCCAGCAGGGCTACAAGCCGAAGATCGTCTCGATCGCCAAGGCCCTGTTGTTTCCGGAAAGCGTCAATGCGCTCGGCGAGCTCGGCCACAACCTGACGGCAGAGATCTACTGGTCGCCGAAATTCCCTTTCAAGTCGTCGCTGACAGGCGAAAGCTGCGAGGAGCTGGCGGCGGGTTTCAGTACGTCGGCCAAGCGCCAGTGGACCCAGCCGGTCGGCTTTACCCATGCCTTGTTCGAAGTCGCGGCCGACGTGCTCAAGCGCGCCTCCGACCCGACCGACAGCCAGGCGCTGGTTGAGGCCATTTCCGCGACCAGCCTTGACACAGTCGTTGGCAATATCGGCTGGGGCAAGGAAAATGTCCCGCCCTTCGCCCGCAAGAACGTCGCCAAGACGCCGCTGGTCGGTGGCCAGTGGCGCCGCCAGACCGATGGTTCGTTCGACCTCGTCATCGTCGAGAATGCCAATGCGCCGGAGATACCGCTCGGCGGCAAACTCGAAGCGCTCAACTGATCGAAGAGGGTTCCGGCGCTCCAGCGCCGAAACCCTGCCGGATTTACTCACAACGGACCAGATCATGCCGATTCTCTCGCTCAATGCGGTGTCAAAGTCCTTTGGGGCGCTCAAGGCGACGGACGATGTCTCCTTCGATCTCACCAGGGGCGAAGCGCTCGGCATTATCGGTCCGAACGGGGCCGGCAAGTCGACGCTCTTCAACCTGATCACCGGAACCGTCTCCGCCGATCAGGGCGAGATCACCCTCAAAGGTCGTGCCATCACCCGCATGTCGGCGATGGAGCGCTGCAAGGCAGGCATCGGCCGTTCGTTCCAGATCCCGCAGCCCTTCGGCCATCTCTCCGTCTACGAAAACCTGCTGGTCGCCGCCCGGTTCGGCGGAAACGAGTCGGCCGCCGACGCACCGGATTTCTGCATGCAGATCCTGGAACGCACGCGTCTGGGGACGCAGGCGGACACCCCGGCGGGCGGTTTGCCGCTCTTGAGCCGAAAGCGGCTGGAACTGGCCCGCGCCATGGCGACAAGGCCCAAGCTCATCCTTCTGGATGAAATCGCCGGCGGCCTGACCGAGGGCGAGTGCGGCGAGCTGGTCGAGACCATCCGCCAGATCCATGCCGAAGGCGCTTCCATCATCTGGATCGAGCATGTGCTCCACGCACTGACCAATGTGGTCAGTCGCCTGCTGGTGCTCAATTTCGGTAAGATGCTGATGGTCGGGGAACCCGATGTGGTGATGGCTTCGCCCGAGGTCAAGGAAATCTATCTGGGAATCGACGCATGACAAGACCGCTCCTTTCGCTTTCGGCGCTCAAGGCTGGCTACGGCGATTTCCTGGCGCTTTTCGGCGTCGACATGACACTTGGTGCCGGCGAGACCGTGGCCATCATCGGCGCCAATGGCGCCGGCAAGACCACACTAATGCGCGCCATCACGGGTATTGTCCGGCCATCAAGCGGCACGATCCTTCTCGACGGTCAGCCTGCCCACGCCCGGATGGCGCCGGACATCCTGGAAATGGGCATTGCCACTGTTCCCGAAGGCCGGCGGCTCTTTCCCTCGCTGTCGGTGGAGGAAAACCTGCTGATCGGCGCCCATGTGCGCAAGGTGCCGGGCCCCTGGTCGCTTGCGACAATCTACGAGCTGTTTCCGATCCTCAAGGAACGAAGAAACCATCCTGGCACGGCGCTGTCCGGCGGCCAGCAGCAGATGGTGGCGGTCGGCCGGGCGCTGATGAGCAATCCGCGCGTTCTCCTCTGCGACGAGCTTTCGCTCGGGCTCGCCCCTGTTGTCATCCGCGACATCTATGCCGCGCTGCCTGCGATCAAGGCGTCGGGTGCCTCGATCGTCGTCGTCGAGCAGGATATCGGCCAGGCGCTGAAAGTCGCTGACCGGATCTATTGCATGATGGAGGGGCGGTTCACGCTCGAGGGAGCGCCGGCATCCCTGTCGCGGGAGGCCATTCACGACGCCTATTTCGGAGTGCGGACATGATCTGGGTCGACACGATCATGCAGGGGATCCTGCTCGGGGGGCTCTATGCGTTGTTTGCCGCGGGATTGAGCCTCGTTTTCGGCATCATGCGGCTGGTCAATCTCGCCCATGGCGACCTTATCGTGCTGACCGCCTATCTCGTACTGACGATTGCCACCGCCACCGGCCTCAATCCCTTCATCGCCGCTCTGATGGCGCTGCCTGTTATGTTCGGTTTCGGCTGGCTGTTGCAGACTTCCCTGTTCAACAGGGTGCTGGGCGACGACATCCTGCCACCGCTGCTCGTCACCTTCGGCCTTTCGGTCGTCATCCAGAATGCCCTGCTCGAGGGGTTTTCCGCCGACAGCCAGAAGCTCGTTGCCGGCCCCATCGAGGCCAAGTCCGTGGCGCTTGGTTCGTCTTCGCTCGGCGTCATACCGCTCATGACGCTTGCATCGGCGATCCTGGTGATCTGGCTGTTGAACCAGCTCTTCTATCGCACGGCGCTCGGCCGCGCCTTCCGCGCAACCTCGGATGACGCCGTCACCGTGCAACTTATGGGGATCCGGCCGGCCCGGATCTTTTCGATCGCCACCGGCATCGCGATGGTCGTTGCCACCATCGCTGCGGTCTATCTTGGCATCCGGGCCAATTTCGACCCTTCGATCGGCCCGGCCCGGCTGCTCTATGCCTTCGAAGCGGTGATCATCGGCGGTCTTGGCAGCCTTTGGGGAACGCTGTTCGGCGGCATCGTCATCGGTCTCGCCCAGGCGCTGGGCGCGGCCGTCAATCCGGAATGGCAGATTCTGTCCGGCCATATCGCCTTCGTCATCATCCTGCTTTTCCGTCCACGCGGGCTGTTCCCGCGTGCGCTTGATTGAGGTTCGCCATGTCCATGTTCCCCAAAGTGGCCGGTCGCCTCGCCATGACCTTGATTGGTGTTGCCGGCGTTCTCACCCTGGCGGCGTTGCCGTTCTTTGCCCCGCGCGCCGTCATCCAGGACCTATTCGGCGTGTTGACGCTGCTGGTGCTTGCAATGAACTGGAACATGCTGGCGGGTTTTGCCGGGCTAGTTTCCGTTGGCCAGCAGGCTTTCGTCGGCATTGGCGCCTATGCCATGTTTGCCGCCATTATCGTCTTTGATCTCGATCCGCTCGTCGGCATCGTCATCGGCGGACTGGTCGCCATGGTATTTTCCATGCCGATGGCCTACTTCGCCTTCCGGCTGAACGGCGCCTATTTCGCCATCGGTACCTGGGTCGTCGCCGACATCGCCCGGCTCGCCGCCAGTCAGGTCACGGCACTCGGCGGCGGCACGGGCACCTCGCTACCCAAAGGCACCGCCAAGGCGATGATCGGCGTCGATGAGATCCGCGCGCTTCTGCGTGTCTCAAGCGCGGCGGCAGCCGATGCGCTGGCCTATTGGATCGCGCTCGCGCTGGCGGTGGTGATGCTCGTTGCGTCCTACCTCTTTCTCCGCTCGCGCATGGGCCTCGGCCTCCAGGCCGTCCGCGACAATATCACCGCGGCCCGCGCGGTCGGCGTCGATCCGCTCATACTCAAGTCGGCCGTCTTCCTGCTTTGCGCCTTCGGGACCGGGCTCTGTGGCGCGCTGATATTTTTGCAGATCACCCGCATTACGCCCAATGCCGCTTTCTCGGTAATCGACTGGACCGCATTCGTCATCTTCATCGTCGTGATCGGAGGCATCGGCACGCTACCCGGCCCCATCGTCGGCGTCATCGTCTTCTACATCCTGCAGCGGGTCTTCGCCGACTACGGAACTGTCTATCTGATCCTGCTCGGTCTGATCGGCATTGGCACGATGCTGTTTGCCCGGCGCGGCCTGTGGGGCACCTTGGCCGATCGTTTCGGCATCGAACTATTTTCACTGCGCCACCGTGCGCCGAAATTGACGGCCGCCGCTCCGGCGCGGACGCTCGCGCCAATTAAACCTGCAGCCCACTAATCCCAGACACAAAGGAGCGTTGACCATGTCGCGCTATTTCACCGAACAGAATTCAGAAGAATCCGTCAATGCCCGTATGGCTGCGTCCACCGACCCACGCCTCGCCGAGGTCATGACCTGTCTGGTCAAGCACCTCCATGCCTTCGCCAAGGAAATCCAACTGACGCAGGCCGAGTGGGACTATGGCATCGACTTTCTCACCAAGGTCGGCCAGATCTCATCGGACGAACGCCAGGAGTTCATCCTCCTCTCCGACACGCTCGGCTTTTCCATGCTGGTCGATGCGATCAACAACCGCCGGCCGCCCGACGCCACCGAGAACACGGTGCTCGGTCCCTTCCACGTCGCCAATGCGCCCTTGCGCCAGATGGGCGAGAACATCTGCCTCGACGGCAAGGGCGAGGCGTGCCTGTTCGAGGGACGCGTCATCGACCTGCACGGCAATCCGATCGAAGGCGCGCATGTCGATGTCTGGTCGGACAATGCCGACGGATTCTACGACGTCCAGCAGCCCGGAATCCAGCCGAAGTGGAACAACCGCGGCATCTTCGTCACCGGCAAGGACGGGAAGTACTGCTTCGTCGGAATCAAGCCGGTGTCCTACCCGATTCCGGACGACGGCCCGGTCGGCCAGATGCTCAGCCATCTCGGCCGCCATCCCTATCGGCCCGCCCACATGCATTACATCGTCACCGCTCCAGGCTACGAAAAGGTGGTGACCCACACCTTCGTCGGCGACGACAAATACATCACCTCGGATACCGTGTTCGGCGTGAAGAAGACGCTCGTTGCGCCCTTCGAGAAGATCGAGGGCGGAGAAACCGACTGGCACTCACCCTTCGACTTCGTCCTGACACCGATTTCGGAAGACTGAGCGCGTTCACGACTGGCCGAACTCAAGAAAAGGAAAACACGATGCCGTTGTTGAAGGTCTATGTCGATGCGTCGCTCTGGGCGGAGACGGGCGAAGGCGTGCAGGCGATACTGCCAGACATCCGCCGTTATCTGTGCGAGACATTCAAGGTTGACGCCTCGCGCTGTCAGCTTCTGCTCATCCCGTCCTGCCGGACCAGCCTCCGATAGCAGCCGAGATCCAGATCATGCAGAAGCCGGAGCGAACGTCGAAGATCATCATGTCCGCTTGCCACCAATTGCGCAGCATGCTCGGCACCGCCAGCGGCGAATATATCGTCATCCGCGCAACACAACTCGATCCAGAAAGATATATGGCGCTCAAGTAGTTGCAACGTAAGACAGCTCACCCTTGGCGAGCGCCGCATTGGCTGGCGTTTCGATTTGAGCATGATAAACTATTCCAATCTCTGAAACTCAATTCACTTTGTTGTCGCCGTAGAGAGATGCTTGAACCTGCACGGCCATCTTGCTCAACACTTCGACTGATTTCCTTCGAAAGGCCTCGTTGAAATGAGAATTCGGGCCGAAAACCGACAACCCCATAATCATTCTTCCACTGCGCGAAAGCACCGGGACGCCAACCGCCGACATCTCCTGCTCCCGCTCGCCCAAGCATATGGCATAGCCGTCTTTGCGTGTGAGAGCGACAGCCACTTTCAGAGCTTGTGCATCGACAATGGTTTTGGCCGTGAACGCAGGCCGTTCGGAGTTCGAAAGATAATGGTTCAACTCCTCTTCCGACAAATTTGCCAGCCAAAGCTTGCCGTTTGCGGTGCAGTGGGCTTCGAGTTCTGTTCCGACGTCGATATTGACTGAATAGGGCTGCCGCGATCTGGTTCGAGCAATGACTATTGTGCGATTATGATGGTTGGCCGTCGCCAGCGCCGATTCTTTAAGCTCCTCGGTAATCTCGTTCAGGTACGGCTGGACAACATAAGCCAGTGTGTTGTTCGCGATCGCGCGTTCGCCAAGATCAGCGAGTACTGCGCCTAGCCGATACTGACCCCGCTTGACCGTCACCAAGGCTCCCAGATCCTCAAGCGTCCGCAGAAAGCGGTAAGCAGTCGTCTGATTGATAGCGAGTTCACGAGTTACGTCCTGCGTGGTGATGACAGGCCGGCTTTCTGACAGCAAATTTAGTATGGAAAAAGCTGTCGATACCGAGCTATTGAGCTGCCCACTCATGTACTGGATCCATTCATTGTTTCATTGCCGATACTCGCCCGCGGCCAACCTGCAATCCCAGTGGGTCGCCTGCAACTGCAGTGACAGCTTCTATTGCAACAAACGAGGAAGCGCCAGAACGATAGATGGCAACGCAATCAACAAGGTCACTCTGACAATCTCAGAGAAGAAGAAGGGCATGACACCTTTGAAGGTCTCGCGCATTGGAACATCAGGCGACATGGCACTTATAATGAACACATTCAACCCAACTGGTGGTGTGATCAGGCCTAACTCCACGACGATCAGGATGATGATGCCGAACCAGATTTTCGTCTCGTCTGGGGTCAATCCGAAATCGAGACCGGAAATCACCGGCCAGAAGAAAGGCACCGCGAGGATGACCATCGACAGGCTATCCATCAAACAGCCGAGAACCAGGAAAATGGCGATGGTCAAAATTAGGATGGCATAGGGCGAGAGACCCGAGCCTTGCAGCATTTCCGCCGCAGCTTGCGGAGCGCCTATTCGTGCCAGAAAAATTTTGAGCAGCTCTGCGCCCAGGAGGATGAGGAAGATCATACCCGTGGTACGCGCGGTTTCGTTGAGGGATGTGAAGAAAGCCGAGAGCGTCAGGCGTCGGCGGATCACGCCATAGGCGACGACCAACACCACACCGATCGCGGCTGCCGCCGTCGGGCTATAGATTCCGGCGTAAATACCACCGATCACGACGCCGAAGATGGCAAACACCGGCACGACTGCATATAGCGCCTGTATCCGCTCGGATAGGGACGGGGCCGTGTTCCGGGGTGCCGCTTCGGGCCAGATCAACGTGTAGATCCAGATCGCCAGCATGAAGAGAACCATCGCCAGAATGCCGGGTATCAAAGCAGCGGCGAACATGTTGACGATGTTCGCCTCCACGATGACGGCGTAGACGATCAAAACAACGGATGGCGGAATAAGGATGCCCAAAGTGCCGCCGGCGGCAAGTGTCCCGGTGGCAAGGGAACCGGAATAGTTCAACCTCTTCAGCTCAGGAAGCGCCACCTGTGCCATCGTCGAAGCGGTGGCGGTCGAGGAGCCGCAAAGTGCCCCGAAGCCCGCACATGCGGCTATCGCAGCCATGGCCGCACCACCCCTCAGTTGACCGATCCAAGCGTTAGCCGCCCTGAACAAATCCCTGGATAGTCCGCATCGTGACGCGATACCTCCCATCAGCACAAACATGGGCACGACTGAAAGGTCGTAGACGGAAAACTGAGCATAGGCGAGATCTTCGAGCTGGCTCAGAAGGATCGCGGATCCCGATATCATTGCGATACCCGCCATCCCGACGATCAGCATTGTGTAGGCCACAGGCACCCTCACGGCAAGCAAACCGATCAGCGCAAAAAGGCCACCGATGCCTAGAACGACATTTTCACTCATGATTTTTCAGTCTCGTGCGGGTTTGCTGGAAGGCGCGGAAGCGGCTGAGGCAGCCTTGTACGCACGCAGTGCTTCAAGCGTGGTGAGAATTGAGGCGACCATCAGAAGGAGCAGCGAAGCCAGCATGGCCGGGAAGGCGGTCCAGAGCGGGAGCCCCAGCACAGGCGTCACTTCAGGAAAGAGCAGATAGCCACCCATTCCAAGATACATCTGGCGAAACAGCAAGAGCGAGAATCCGAGCGCAACAAGCGAAGCGACGAGTTCCATGAGCGCTTTCTTCGTCTCACTCATTCCTTCGGTGAAAACGTCGACCGTGACATTGGCATGCGTTAGCTGACAATACGGAAGGAACATGAACACCGCGATTGCCACAAAGTGCTTCACCAATTCGTGGTCGGCAGGAAATGGTGCACCAAGTAATAGTTTGCCCGTGGCGCTCGCGGCCGTGATGAGTGCGAGCCCCACGATGATGAGGCCCCCGAAGAGGGCCCACAGATGAATTACGGCTGACAAGGGGCCGTCCCAGTACTTGAGAAAGCGGCGCCTTTGAGGGTTGCCACCGTCTTTTGTGACGTGAGGAACTGCACTCATTTGGAATACTGCGCGATCAGGGCCCGAGCACGGTCAGCAATGGCTTGTGCATCGAAAGTGGCCTTGTTCTTGGCGACCCACGAATCCACCACGCCTGCCAGTGCTTTGTCGAATTCCGCCATTTCGGCTTCGCTGAGAGCAATATGCTCGTTGCCCGAATCCACGGCAATCTTGATTCCCGCGTCATCGTTGGCACGCCAGAGGTCGCCGACTTCCCGCAGCCAATCCTCGCCGGAGTTCCGGTTGAAGATGTCTTGGATATCCTCCGGCAGGGAGGCCCACCGCTCCTTGTTCATCACGAACTGGAAGCAACTTGTGCCGAAACGAGAGTTATTCGGTCCTTCGATTTGATAATTGGTCGTATCCTGGAGCTGCAATGCCGGAATGACCTCGAAGGGCGATAGCGCACCATCGATCGCGCTGGTCGCGAGAGCCTGTGGCAAATCCGGGATTGGCATGGAAACAGGGCTGGCGCCCAAGGCCTCGAGAACGGCGATTCCGGTCGGTCCCGGCACACGCATTTTCTTGCCGGCGAGGTCAGCAGGCGATCGAACAATGCTGTTCGCCATTTGCATGGCCTGGCCCGCGTGGACGTGAAAATACAAGACATGGACGGCTTCATATTCCGATGCGAGATACTCATCGAACATGGCCCGCATCGCAAGATTGGCGGCCGCAGGGTCGTTTACGTAAACCGTGGGCAGCTCGAAAATTTCAGATCGCGGAAACAGCCCGGGCGTGTATCCCTGCAGCGTCCAGACGATGTCGACGACCCCTTGAGCCACCTGGCGAAACAATTGCGGAGGGGAGCCACCCAACGACATTGAAGGGTAGATCTCGAATTTGACTCGCCCCTTGCTTTCATCCTCGATCCGCTGCGCCCAGGGCTCCATCATCTTTGTCTGCGCCGGTGCCTTAGGGCCGAGGAAGTGGTGAATCTTGAAAGAGTATTCGGCTTTTTGCGCAAAAGCCGAACGGACTAGCGCCGGCGCGGCCAGTATGCTGGCGGACGCGAGTATGAATTTCCGTCGAGTGGTCATGTTTATCCTCCCATGAATGGCACGTCCCAAGAAGTGGTCAGCCCTTGCGGCCCGACACTTCCTCTCCTCCGTCGGCGCGATGTCTGGTGACGAATGGCACACCCCGCCCCCTGCGCTGAATGCGATAGCCGACTGGCAACGCGCACCATAGTCGCAGCCTCGGCAATATGAGGCAAGACGGTTCCCGCTGTCAATCTATTATTGAAATACATATTGCTATAATAGAAGTTTTAGCCTAGTAGGCATTGTGGACGAGATGAGGGCGGGGCCGAGCGCCGATGCGTCGTACTGACACGAAACATCACTTAGGAGGAGAAGTCATGGATGTCGGAATGCTGATTGACGGGAAACAAAGCTTTACCGAGTCGGGAGCTCTGTTCGATCGCAAGAACCCTATGTCGGGTGAGGTTGTCACGCGCGCCGCGGCCGGCAAAAAACAGGATGTCGACCGCGCAGTCGAAGCGGCGGACAAGGCATTCCGGACATGGTCGAAGATGGGGCCGACACAGCGTCGGGCGATCCTGTTGAAGGCTGCGGACCTGTTTGACGAGGCAACGCCAAAACTCGCCGAAATCGCGGCACTGGAAACCGGAGCCACGAAAATCTGGCTCGGCTTCAACGTCATGCTTGCTGCGCGCATGATCAGAGAGGCGGCTGCAATGACCACCCAGATAGCCGGTCAGACCATTCCGTCAGACAAGCCCGGTACCTATGCGATGACCTTGCGGCAACCGGTAGGCGTGCTGGTCGGCATGGCCCCTTGGAATGCGCCGATCATCCTCAGCGTTCGTGCGGTCGCGATGCCTCTCGCCTGCGGCAACACGGTCGTCCTCAAGGCTTCCGAACGCTGCCCGCGGACGCATGTCATGATCGGTGAGATCTTCGCCAAGGCGGGACTGCCTGAAGGCGCGCTGAACGTGGTCACACACTCCGCGGAAGACGCGCCGGAGGTCGTCTCGGCGCTCATTGCCCACCCGAAGGTGAAACGTATCAATTTTACGGGGTCGACCCGAGTAGGACAGATCATTGCCGAGCAGGCTGGGCGTCATTTGAAACCGGTTCTACTCGAACTCGGCGGCAAGGCGCCGCTGATCGTTCTGGATGACGCCGATCTCGACGCTGCCGTCAATGCCGCTGCCTTCGGCGCATTCCTCAATCAGGGCCAGATCTGCATGTCGACGGAGCGGATTATCGTCGATGAAAAGGTGGCGGATGCGTTCGTCGAAAAATTCGCCGCCAAGGCCGCATCGCTCAGCTTTGGCAAATCGACCGAAAACGTCGTACTAGGCTCGGTCGTCGATACGGATATTATCGAGCGCGTGCGCTTCCTGGTGAAGGACGCAATCGACAAGGGAGGCAAGGTCGTGACGGGAGCGGTTCCCGAAGCCGGCACGATCATGCCGGCGGCGGTTGTCGACCACGTGACGTCCGAGATGGCCCTGTACGGCGACGAGAGCTTCGGTCCGGTCGTATGCGTGGTTCGGGCGCGCGACACCGAGCATGCCATCGCACTTGCCAATGACAATACCTATGGTCTTTCCTCCGCCGTTTTCGGTTCCGACATCAACCGTGCGATGGATGTTGCCAGCCGGATTGAGGCCGGGATCTGCCATATCAACGGTCCCACCGTTGCAGACGAAGCAAACATGCCTTTCGGCGGCATGAAAGGCAGCGGCTATGGCCGGTTCGGGGGACAGCCCGCAGTCGAGGCTTTCACCGAATTGCGCTGGGTCACGATTGAAGATCCACATCAGCACTATCCATTCTGAGCAAGATGACCGGGCGGATGGCGACGACCATCCGCCCGGAACCCCGGATATCCCGCATCGCAAGCGACATAAGTGGCTCTGTGGAAGCCGCACTGAAAAGGAAACATTGGCCATGGCGCAACAGGCAATATCGCCCGCCTCTATCGGCGCACCGACGACCCAAACCACGGTCCGTGAAGCAACGATGGAACTGTTCCGATCACTGGGGGTCAGCAAGCTATTTGGCAATCCCGGTTCGACCGAACTGCCATTTCTGAACCGCTGGCCCAATGATATCCAGTATGTGCTGGGTCTCCAGGAAGCTTCGGTGGTCGCAATGGCGGATGGCTATGCCCGCAAGACCGGCCGGGCGGCCGTGGTCAACGTGCACTCCGCCGCTGGGCTCGGCCATGCCTTGGGAAATGTCTATACCGCGTACCGCAACCGCGCGCCGATGGTGATCATCGCTGGACAACAGGCGCGCGAACTGCTTCCCAATCTGCCGTTTCTGGGTGCAAGCGAGGCGACTACTTTTCCCCGACCATATGTGAAATATGCGATTGAGCCGGCACGCGCCGAGGATGTGCCGGCTGCGATCGCCCACGCCTACCGTATCGCGATGCAAAGACCTCAAGGCCCGACCTTCGTTTCGGTTCCTGTCGATGATTGGGACCGACCTTGCACTCCGGTCAGATACCGCACGGTTTCTCAGGACTTTGCACCGGATATTGAGTTGATACGGTCCGCTGCGGCAGAACTCGCGCGCGCGCGCAGACCTGTCATCGTCGCTGGCTCGGAGGTTGATGAGGAAAATGCCGGCCCGGCTTTGGTTGCCTTGGCGGAAAAGCTCAACGTCCCGGTTCATACAGCACCATTTGCTTCCAGAATTGCCTTCCCTGAGGATCATCCTCTGTTCCAAGGCTTCCTGCCGGCTGCTCCGTCGGAGGTTTCGGCCAGACTGACCAAGCACGATGCTATTCTCGTCGTCGGAGCCCCTGTCTTCACCTACCACATTCCAGGCGTGTCCGAACTTGTCGCTTCGGGTGTGTCGATCATTCATCTGACCACTGATGCCGAGGCCGCCGCATCGGCGCCTGTCGGAACCAGCATTGTCGGTAGCCTTCGCTTCTCGCTTCCCGCTCTCGAGCAGGCACTACCCTCAGGCGCCGGTGGTATGTTCGCAGAGCGCGCCGCCCCGCCTGTGCCCAAAATGGGCAAAACAATATCGCCCCATTATTTCTTTCATCGTTTCGGGCAGATTTTGCCGCCCGAGGCGCTGCTGATGGAGGAAGCACCGTCCTACCGTCCTATGATGCAGCAGCATGTGCGAATGCGCGAATGGGGAAGCTTTTTCACGATGGCCAGTGGCGGTCTCGGGTATGGATTACCCGGAGCGGTCGGTCTGGCTTTTGCGGAGCCCGAAAAAAATGTTGTCTGCCTCATCGGAGACGGATCGTTCATGTACTCGGCTCAGGCGCTGTGGACGGCCGCCCAGCATGACCAGAATCTCTGTGTCATATTGCTAAACAACAGCGGTTATGGGGCGATGCGTTCCTTCAGCCGGGTTCTCAACGTCTCTGGAGTACCCGGCATCGATTTCCAAGGTCTCGACTTTGTGAGCCTTTCCAAAGGCATGGGATGCCGGGCCAAACGTGCGACAACGGTCACGGAGTTGGACGAGATGCTTGAGGACGTAGTCAAGGGTACCGGGCCGAGGCTCCTGGAGGTCGTTGTCGATAGCGAGGTCCAGTCTCTTTACGACTAGCACCCTGTGTCGGCAGGAGCCACGTTGACGATGTCTCGTACGTGATCGGTAGGGCCATGAATATAGTCTGCTATGGTGAGGAAGCCGCCTGGTGCGCCAGAAACTTGCAATCGAGATTTGCGGAGCATGAGTGGCCCCTCTGGGACGAAATGAGCACCCATGACGACAGCGCGGAATGCCTTGTAGTTATTGCGCCGCTTATCACGCCCGAAATGATAAGCCGGATGCCTCGGTTGAAATGGATACACGCATTGACGACGGGAGTTGATAACCTGATCGGTATGCGCGACCTGCCGAGCGAGGTCATTGTGACCAATACCAGCGGCATCCACGGGCCGCAAATGTCTGAGCTTGCCATTCTGTTGATGCTCAGCCTCCCGAGACAGTTCCCAAGAATTCTGGCCAATCAGACGGATGCGCGGTGGGAACGTATACCGCAACCACTTTTATCGGGGAAAACCGTTTGTATCGTTGGCGCCAGCGCAGTGGCAGGCGTGCTGGCTCCGCGCTGCACAGCCTTTGGAATGACTGTTGTCGGGGTCTCTGACCGTTACTCGGAGTTGGACGACTTCGCTCGTATCTATCCACCGGAGCGGTTGGAGGATGCCGTTGGCGGCGCCGACTTTGTGGTGGTGCTCACACCCTACACCCCAGGCACGCACCATATCATTTCGGATGCTGTGCTTTCGGCTATGTCATCGAGCGCATACCTGGTGAATATCGCACGTAGCGGCTGCGTGGACGAGGCTGCACTTTTGTCTCACCTGCGCGCCGGCTCTATCGCCGGAGCGGCGCTCGATGTCTTCTCAATCGAGCCTTTGCCACACGAACATCCACTGTGGATGGAGCCGAATGTTATCGTCACACCGCATATCGGTGGAATGAGCGACATTTATGCTGAGCAAGCGATACCCATATTCGAGCGTCATCTCGTCACCCTTAGGACGAATGACCTGAGCGCCCTGCCAGACATGCGATCTTGAGGAGACATTCTGGCGGTTTTGAGAACCGGGGTGGTCTGAGCTGGAGCAAGTTGGGGAGAAACTGCGATGGCAATGTCGCACTTATGCCTCGCAGACGGAAAGCAGCCTGAAATATGGGAACACCAGCTGCCCGATCCGGCGACTGGCCCCTACATATGCGTTGAAAGCACCGATGGTGCGCTGTGGATCAGCGAAAACCTGGGGGACGGTATTGCACGCTTTGATCTGCTTTCTGGCACCTGGGAGAGGTTCGACCTTCCCACCGGCAGCAGGCCGGTTGGGCTTGCGGCAAGACCCGAGAATGGTGTCTGGTTCGCCGCGCAAGGAACCGGCCATATCGGCCGCATGGACCGTGACGGCACATTCGAATTATTGCCCCTTCCGACTGCGGGCGCGAGCCCATTGGGTATGCTTGAGGATGGCGCCAGCGGCGTCTGGTTTGCTGAAGGAAACGTGGGAAAGCTCGCTCACTGTGATGCGCACGGCCATTTCAGGGAGTTTTCGCAGGGCTTGAGGCTAGATGACAGGCCCCTAGCCATAGGTGAACGCGATGGAAATATCTGGGTGAGCCTCGTCGGGGGGAGTGCCATAGCGCGGCTCTCGCAAAACGGCGATATTGACCGACTGCAACTGCCGGGAAGCGACCGCCAACCCCGCGCCCTGATCGTTCATCCTGATGGAGGCGTGTGGTTTGTTGAAACAAGCGGGGATTCGCTTGGGGTCGTCCACCCAGACCTGTCAATCCAGCAGCATTCGGTGGGCCTTACCGGTGCCTCGCTCAGGGGCGTCACGGTGGGCGCCGACAATGCTCTGTGGTTCACCGCCAATGCGTCCAACAAGATCGGTCGGATGCTCACCACGGGGGAGATGACGGGGACGCTCGACATACCAACCCCCGCCTCCGGTGCTCGCTGCATTTTGGCCCACTCGAGCGGGCGCCTTTATTTCACCGAATACGATGCCGGCATTCTCGCGGAAATTCGCCTGCCGCGGAGTTGGATCAATGTCTGAGGAGCTGCAATGCAAAGGAAAGATGTAGAATACGAAGCGAATGGTGTCGTTCTGAAGAGCGTTTTGGTCTCAAGTCGCGGTACCCACTCCGACCAACCGTTGATGTTGATCGCGCCGAACTGGATCGGGGTCTCGCCGGAAGCGATCGAAAGGGCGGAGCGCCTCGTCCGTGATCAATATGTCGGCCTGGTGGTTGATATGTATGGCGAAGGCCGTATCGCACAAAGTTTCGACGAGGCCGCGGAACTGGCGAACGGCCTACGAGCGGATATGGAGGCTCGCCGGCTCAGGATGCAAGCCGCGCTTCGCGCGCTGCGTGAAGCAGTTGGCGACAAGGCCGCCGCACGGCCAGTTGTTGCGGTCGGCTTCTGCTTCGGCGGCGGCAACGTTCTGGAACTGGCGCGCACCGGCGCTGACTTGCATGCTGCCGTCAGCATACATGGCGATCTCGTGACCAAGGCTCCGGCCGGCAAAGGCGACATCAAGGCAAAGCTTCTGATTTTGCATGGATCAGAGGATCCGGTCGAACCCCAGAACCATCGACTGAGTATCGAGAGGGAGTTGGACGCTGCGGGAGCGCGGTGGGAAATGTGTATGTTTGGCGGCCTGCTGCATTCCTTCTGCGAAGAGGAGGCCGATGTAGAGGGCATTGCAAAATACAGCCCATGGGGCGCGCGCCGTAGCTATGCGCTGCTTGAAGCCTTTCTCACGGACTCCCTCTCAAGCAACAGGCGCTCTTGACATCGCACCTCTCGGACAGCTCAAGCGCCCCGAAGGCCGGCCACGCGTTTCAGCACCGGGCGACCGGTCGAGCCGCCTTCAATTGCGACAACAGTCTTCGACTATTTCTCTAACTGTTGCGCGCTCGCATGCGACTTCTGAAAATTGTCGGCTTTTCGCCCGCAAGCGCAACAAAGAAGCGCGTGAAATACGAGGGCGTGGAAAAGTTGAGACGATAGGCGATCTGCGCGATTGGAAGATCGGTGAAGACCATCAGACGGCGCGCCTCCAGCATGAGGCGGTCATGAATGATCTCGCTGGCGGTGCGACCGATGGCTGCCCGGACGCACCGGGTCAGATAGGTTGATGTCACCGAGAGCTCTACCGCGTAGTCACTGACGGACCTGTTCCGGAGGTAGTCACGATCCACCAAAGCTCGGAATTCACTGACCAGCGCCTGATGCGGTACGAGCGCTGTTCTCTTGCGGGGTGATGCGTGCTGCAGGCAGCGGTGGAGCCGAACAAGAGCGATACGGAACAGCGCCTCCAGTGTCACGCCACGGTCTTCTCCCCAATGCGCGTGCTCGGCTTCTATCTCTTCGAAGAGCGAATGGAACGGCAAGAGACCTGCCTGATGTTCGTGGCCGAAGATGTGCGCCGGACGTGACAGCCAGGAATCGATCCAGGGCATGGTGTGCGAGATGCGCATGAGGTCGGCACTTGGGATCGTCACCACCCATCCACAAATGCCCTCCGGATATTCGAAGCCATGGCTCACTAGCTGCGGCATCCAAATGACCGCTGGAGATGAGATGCGTATTTCCTCGAAATCGAGATGCCCGAGTATTTCACCATCTGCGAAATAGAAGAGCTGGGCCAGACCCTCGTGATAATGCGTATCTACATGCCAGCCGTGTATGTGGCTGCGCTCGGAAATCCGTTCGCAGTTCAGCAAACCCACATGTTGCGAGGCGTCTCCCAAAACGTAGTGCTCGCGGTCGATCCGAGGTCCGTCCATGCGGCGTTCCTGTTTGCATTTGTGACATTTATAATCAGTCCTGTGCATTGAGAACAGCATTATCTAGGTGCAATTTATGAAAGCAAGAAGAGGATTTTGTTCCTTTGGAGGGGAGCACAATTCTGTTGGATACCATGAGGAGGATGATCGTGCGATTTCCTGACGGCATCACATTCCCGCAGAAGCCGCAGCTTTCCTTGGCGGTCGCAGGTCGGATTTACGATCCGCCGAAATAGCGGCCAGGCGCTTTCGGCCTTCTCACTCACATCACCGTTTTCGTGACGCCATGGTCGCGCCAATCCGGATATCGGTTCTTGGATCCCGCTCTGGGTGCGGTCGGTCTGCGATCACATAACTATAGCTGGAGATTTCGTAGTGAAGATAGCAATAGCGGGTGCCGGTATTGGCGGTTTGGCGGCAGCGCTCTGCCTGCAGGAAAAAGGGTTCGAGGTTCAGGTCTTTGAGGCTGTCGATGCGTTGCAGCCGCTTGGCGTGGGTATCAACGTGATGCCCCATGCTGCCGGTGTTCTCCATGGCTTGGGGCTTGGCGACGCCCTCGACGAGATGGCGATCCGCACCCGCGCCATCGAATACCGCACCCGCTTCGGCCATCTCATCCAGTCGGATCCGCGCTCGGTCGAGGCCGGTTTCGAATACCCGCAATATTCGATCCACCGCGGCGAATTGCAGTTTCTTTTACTTGACACGGCGCGCGCCCGCCTCGGCGAAGGCTCGGTTACCCCCGGTAAGGCGGTGATCGGCTTCACCCAGGATGCTGAGCACGTTCATGTGAAATTCGCCGACGGGACCGTCCATGATTGCGATCTCTTGATCGACGCGAGCGGCTTCCGATCAAATGTGCGCCGCCAACTGCATCCCAACGAGGGGCCGGCACACTACGAAGGGACGATGATGTGGCGCGGCGCCAGTCTGCAGGAGCCCTTCGCTGACGGTCGCACGATGTTCATTGCAGGTGACCATGATGTCAAATTCGTCTGCTATCCAATCAGCGGCCGCGCTGCGCGTGACGGCAAGGCTCTGATCAATTGGGTCGCGGAAATCCGTCATGATAATCCTCGGGCCGCCGAGGAAGCAGATTGGACACGCGAGGCCGATCGGGATTTCATTGCCGAATATGGAGGCTTCTGCATGGGGGATATCGACATTCCCGCGCTTCTGAAAAATACGCAGAAGATCACCCAATATCCGATGATCGACCGCGATCCACTCCCTTGGTGGACCGATGGACGGGTCACGCTTCTGGGGGATGCCGCCCATCCCATGTATCCGATGGGGGCAAACGGAGCGTCTCAGGCGATAATCGATGGACGCGTGCTTGCCGATTGCCTGGCTGAGCAGACAGGACCTGAAGGGCTCCTCGCCTACGAAGCCATACGGCATCCAATCACCACCAATGTTGTTCTGAACAACCGCAAGTCCGGTCCCGAACGGGTTCTCGACATCGCTGCTGCTCGGGTCAAGGGACTGGACGACCGCATCGAGGATTTGATTACGGCGGAGGAATTGGAAGAGGTCGCAGCCAGCTACAGGCATATTGCCGGCTTCCAGAAGAAGGTGGTCTAAGCCATGCAGACGTTTCATGCCGGTTTTGAGCCGGGACATCCTCCCGTGCGAATTCGCTTAGGGGCGGGCGTTCGACACGAGATCGGCTCCGAGATGGAGGCCCTTGGCCTTCGAAGTGCGATGGTGCTGACGACACCGGAACAGTCGGATCAGGGGGAGGCGGTTCTGTCAGCCTTGGGTCCGAGGGGACATAGCCTTTTCAGTCGAGCGGCCATGCACACGCCCGTCGAAATCACGGAGGACGCCGTGGAGGCTGCCGCCGGTGCGGACTGCCTTGTCGCCATCGGTGGCGGTTCGACCATAGGTTTGTCCAAGGCAATCGCGCTCCGCTCCGACCTGCCGCAGATTGTTCTACCGACGACCTATGCGGGTTCCGAGGCGACGCCCGTGCTGGGCCAGACGGCGAACGGGGTCAAGGAGACCCTGCGCTCGCCCAGGGTGCAGCCCGAGGTCATTCTATACGATCCGGAACTGGTTGCCACTCTGCCTGTCAAGCTCACTGTCACAAGCGGTCTCAACGCCATGGCCCATGCGGTGGAGGCTCTCTACGCGCAGGACCGAAATCCGCTTTCCGATCAATTGGCGATTGCCGGCATCCGCGCCTTCAAAGACGGGTTGCCGCGAGTTATTGCCGATCCCGGGAATCTTGTCGCACGAAGCGAAACCCAGTTCGGCTCCTGGCTGTGCGGTACGGTTCTCGCACAGGTCGGCATGGCTTTGCATCACAAGCTTTGCCACACCCTCGGTGGCAGCTTCAACCTGCCGCATGCCGAGACTCATGCAATTTTGCTGCCGCACGCGGCATCCTACAACGCTACTGCGGCAGCCGAAGCGCTTTCCCCAATCGCCGCACTGTTCGGTGGAACGGTCGGGGGCGGGCTCCACGATTTTGCTGCGTCGCTTGGCGCTCCCCTTGCTCTGAAAGACCTGGGGCTGGCGGAACGTGACCTGGACAAAGCCGCCGAACTGGCCGTCAAGAACCCTTATTGGAACCCGCGCCCGATCGAACGGGACGCAATTCGAGAACTCCTGCAGCAGGCCTGGGAAGGCAGGCGTCCTGAATGAGCCACGGGAACCGTCGGATGCGCACCCCAATTGGCTCATATACCTGCCCATCAAACGCAAGCGTGACCCGATCACAGGTTCAGGAAAGGAGAGAGTTCATGACCCAGTTCTTTACCGAGGAGCATTCGGCTGAGACCGTCAATGCCCGAATGGGCGACAACGTAAACCCGCGTCTCAAGCAGGTGATGGCTTCGCTGGTCCGCCACGTCCACGCTTTCATCAAGGACGTGCATCTCACACAGGACGAATGGGATCTGGCCATCGACTTCTTCACCAGGACGGGGCAGATCTGCTCCGAAGAGCGGCAGGAGTATATTCTCCTCAGCGATGTGCTTGGGATATCGATGCTGGTGGACGCGATCAACAACCGCAGGCCGGTCGGGGCTACGGAGAATACCGTGTTCGGCCCGTTCCATGTCGCCGGCGCACCGATAAGACAGATGGGCGAGAACATCTGCCTCGACGGCAAGGGCGAGGCGTGCCTGTTCGAGGGACGCGTCATCGACCTGCACGGCAATCCGATCGAAGGCGCGCATGTCGATGTCTGGTCGGACAATGCCGACGGATTCTACGACGTCCAGCAGCCCGGAATCCAGCCGAAGTGGAACAACCGCGGCATCTTCGTCACCGGCAAGGACGGGAAGTACTGCTTCGTCGGAATCAAGCCGGTCTCCTACCCGATTCCCGACGACGGTCCAGTCGGCAAAATGCTTGGCCATCTTGGTCGCCACCCGTATCGGCCGGCGCATATGCACTTCCTGGTCACGGCGCCAGGTTTCCAGAAACTCGTAACCCATACCTTCGTCGGCGACGATCATTACGTCACCTCCGATGCGGTGTTCGGCGTCAAGAGGACGCTGGTTGCGCCTTTCGAGAAGATTGAGGGCGGCGAAACTGACTGGCATTCGCCCTTCGACTTCGTCCTGACACCGATCGCGGACGTTCTGAGAATGCTCACACCGAGCGGACAGACCGAACTTAAGGAAAAGAAAACGCAATGCCGTTGTTGAAGGTCTATGTCGATGCACCACTCTGGGCGCAAAAGGGCGAGGCCGTTCAGGCGATCCTGCCAGATATCCGCAGCTATCTGTGCGAGACGTTCAGGGTCGACGCCTCGCTCTGCCAGCTTCTGCTGATCCCGTCCTATGGTCTGCCGGACCAGCCGCCGGTGGCCGCGGAGATCCAGATCATGCAGAAGCCCGAGCGAACACCCGAACTGATCCTGTCTGCCTGTCAGCAACTACGCGCCATGCTTGGCAATGCCAGTGGAGAATACGTCGTCATCCGCGCAACCCAGCTCGATCCCGAAAAATATGTAGCGCTGAAGTAGCGGATAGACATGAGGAGTAGCAGGCAGCGAAAAGAAGCCTTAGGACTCTCACAGTCCACGCCAAGAATCGCTGTTCGGCGGGTGAGACAGATTGTGATTGTCAACGTCGTTGGTTGCGTCACTTATAGCTAGCCATGCCAGAGTTGGATCTGGACTGTGCCGACAGTTGTAGCCCCTTGCACTGCATGCTGCCTCAAATCGGCTGCGCCCCAAGAAACATACAGGAGGCGCAAACAACGATGGAGTTTGGATACGCCATCTTTTCGAGTCAGAATGAATCCACATGGTCGACTGACTTTACTCCGATACCAATCGACCAGGGGCGCTCTCCTACGTCGCCATGATCGCCCATTGACATTTGGAAACCATGGTGTTTTGTAATTCTCCGCGTGCTCGCCGTGCGTTGGAGAACGAACGCCACGCCCGGTAACCCATTCGTCAAAGGGAGAAGACCATGTACGAAGATATTGAGTTCCCTGTTTCCGGAGCTGTCCTGCGCGGGCGGTTGTTCCTGCCCGAAACCTCGGCTGGCCCTGTTCCCGTCGTTATCGCGCATTCGGGAATAGGAAGCGTCGCTGAGGGCATTTACGCTGATGCCCCGCACTATACCGATGCAGGCCTCGGCGTCCTCTTTTATGATCACCGCGGCTTCGGTCTGAGCGAAGGCGAACCCCGCCAGCTCGTTGATCCCTGGCAGTTCGGCCGCGATCTTCGCCACGTCATCACACATCTATCAGCGCGCGCCGATGTCGATCGCAACCGGATCGCGGTGTGGGGGATCAGCCTTGGCGGCCTGGTGGCGCTGTTCGTGGCGGGAACAGATCGCCGCGTAAACGCCGTTGTGTCTATCGTGCCACCGGTTTCCGGTTGGTCTGCACGAAAATTGTTCCCACCGGACGACCTGGCGCAGCTGGAGGCAGCGATCTATGCCGACCGTGACGCGCAGCTTCATGGTGAGCCACCCGTCACCTTGACGACGTCCGGTGAGCGTAAGCCCGGCGCTCCTCCGGTCATGTTCACCGATCCTGAGGGTCTCGAGTTCACCAAGCACTACCACGCTATCCCAAGTTTCCGGAATGAACTTGCTATCGGTTCACTTGACTATCTGTTCGAGATGGAAGCTCCAGCATACGCGGAACGCATCAAATCGCCTCTGCTGCTCGTGCTCGCATCGGAGGACACGGTTGCCCCGGTCGAGGACGCTCGAAAGATGTTCGAGCAGGTCACTGCCGACAAGGAGCTTCTGGAATACCCCGGCCAGCACTACGGCATGCTTCTCGGTCGATATCCGGAGATCGTCGGGCTTTCCGCGCAGTGGATCGCCAAAAAATTCGGCGTGGGCAGGGTGGAGAAGGAAGAACGGTGAGATCGAGTTCGTGCCACTTCCTTTAAATTCGACGATTGTGAAATGAACAGAAATCACGCAGGGAGATGAATGCCGCCTCGTATTCGGGGCGGCACGGGCGCGGGGTAATCCAGTCCCCTTGTCATATACTGGCCGGATAGTTTCTCAAGCCCACACGAAGCGCCGGGAGCACCGGCGAGCCAAGATCCGGTTTCCCCGGACCGACATCCATTCAAAACGCGGTCCGCTCGAAGGCTGCGGCGATCCTCGCGAACTGGTTGATAGCTTGTGCATCCCATGAAAGCGGGCACACCTCAGGCTCCACATTCAGCATCGATGAGGGGGCGCGGCTTCCGATCAGGAAGACGGCAAGCCCAGCCCCGCAGCCATCATGGTGATTGCGGCGGTCGCTCGGCGTGAGAGTTCCTCCTTCTGTAACTCTGTCGCCCTGTCGGGAAAACCAAGATAGCGAAGAAGGGAATCACCAAGCGTTGCCCCCAAAAGCAATTCCGCGACGGATTGCGGTGTGTCAACGATCGTTATTTGTCCGCGCCCAATCAACAGTTCGAGGCGTTCGACGACTAGGCGTGTCAGTACATCATATGCGTTTTCAAAGAAGTTCTGGGTTACGTCCGGCAGGCTTCGTGCTTCGGCTATGGCAAGCCGCGCCAAAGCAATCCGGCGAGGTTCAAGAAGGAAATGGGCGATATGGACGAGCGTATCACGCAACACCCTACGCGGATCGTCATCATTAGCGACCGGCGGCAGCGGAGGGACGCTGTTCTGAAAATTCACCACGGCAGTGAATATCTCCCGCTTGTCGGGAAAGGTCTCGTAAAGTGTCCGCTTGGACATGCCGGCGCGCGCCGCGATGCGCACCATTGTCGTATCAACGTATCCCGATTCCACGAATAGCTTTTCCGCAGACTCAAGGATGCGCCCGCGACGCTCTTCAGGCGTCAGAACGAGGGGACGGCCTACGCGGAGACCTTCACTTCCGGCTTTGATCGACTCCATCACTCTCGAATGCCCGTTAACGTTATGAGACGCAATAGTTTTGTAGGTTCGATGGGCGGTCGTCCCCTCCTGCTAAATTTCGGACGGTTGAATTCTGAGCCTTATCGACCAAACTTGATTGGAACGGCTACCTTCACTGATTTAATTGCCAAGCAGCCCCTTAGGCACGAGCGGCTTCTCCGTGGTGCAACGACGCGCCAGCCGCCGTACCCGTCGATGTACTGCCGGAGTTTCAAATGCCGCAGCGCAGCGCGTAGCGTTCCATCTCCGGCTTCAGATCGGCGAAGGCCGAAAGCACGTGCATCTTGAGCTGTAAAGCGGCAGGGCCGGGCGGCATCAGTTTAGACTGGAGGAAACCGAGGGCACGCGGCACGCTGCTCGGGAGCAGGGGCAGAGCGGTGATGCCGTCGGTTTCCCGCTGGGCGAAGACCACGCCGAAAGGCAGGACGGCCAGACTGTCGGAATGGCCGAGATGGGCCAGAATTCCGGCAAGCGATGCCCCGGAGAAGTTGATCCGCACATGCTCGGCGCCGAGATTGAGCAAAGTAGTTCTAAGATCTGCACTCAACGGGCTGCCGGCCGGAGGCTCGATCCAGGGGTATTGCAGGAGATTGGCTGCCTGAAGCCGGTCTGACGCGAGAAGGGGGTGGTTCGCACGGCAGGCCACGACGTTGCGCCCGGTCAGGATCGGATCGAATGTCAGATCGCTGTCCGTATCGAAAACCTCGACCGGGCAGATCGCCAGGTCCAGTTGTCCCGCCCTGATCCTTTCGGCAAGAACGGCGGTGTAGCCGTAGACCTGTGAAATTCTGACATTCGGTCTTGTCCGCTGGAACTGGCCGACCATGGCGGAGACGAGCGCATCCATGAAGAAGGGCGTGCCGCCGATCCGGATATCGCCGCGCTCGCCGCGCTTGAACGACTCGGTCACATCGCTTGCGCGCGTCGTGGCGCGTCGCACCGCTGCGCCAAGATCAGCGAGATCCCGGCATAAGGGGGTTGGCTCTATAGGACGACGGTTACGCAGGAACAGGGGTTCACCCAATCGCCTTTCCAGATAGGCAACTGTGCGCGACAGGCCTGGCTGAGTCATGCCGAGCACCGCCGCTGCCTCGGACATGCCTCGGGTGTCGACGATGGCCCAGATTTGCAGCAGATGGCGCGGGTCGATCTGCACGGCGATATCCTCCAAAGGGTCTCGCACTCCACCCACAACATACCACAGCGTTATATTGTTGGTGGATTTCATTATTCGATTTCTATTTTGCTCGACACTATAGTTTCTCGCAGAACCGAGCGGCAAGGTATCGCCCGCGCATCCATGGCTCAGGGAGGAACTGATGAGAGCATTCGACTATCAGGGCTCGTCGGCGAAAATCTTATTTGGCGCCGGCGCCCGGACCCGAGTGGCCGAGACGGTTGCGGCGCTGGACTGCAAACGCGCCCTCGTCCTCTCCACCCCGCAGCAGGCCGATGACGCCGGCGTCATTGTCGCTCTTTTGGCAGATCGAGCCGCCGGTCTCTTCACGCACGCGGCGATGCATACCCCGGTCGAGATCACCGAGCGGGCACTTCAGGCCATGCGCGATACCGGCGCGGACTGCACCGTAGCTTTCGGTGGCGGCTCGACGACAGGACTGGGCAAGGCGGTCGCCTATCACCTTGATACGCCGCAGGTCGTCATCCCCACCACCTATGCCGGTTCCGAGGTGACGCCAATTCTCGGCCAGACCCAGGCGCACCGCAAGGAGACGGTGCGCACCGCCTCCGTCCTGCCGGAGGCGGTGATCTATGATCCGGAACTAACCCTCGGCCTACCTGTCCCGATGACGATGACCAGCGGCCTCAACGGCATGGCGCATGCCGCCGAGGCGCTTTATGCACGCGACCGCAATCCGGTCTCCTCGCTGATGGCAGCTGAGGGCCTCAAAGCGCTTGCCGACGCCTTGCCCCGGATCGCCGAGGCGCCGCACAACCTTTCCGCCCGAAGCGGCGCGCTCTATGGCGCCTGGCTTTGCGGCACGGTGTTGGGTGCGGTTGACATGTCGCTGCACCACAAGCTTTGTCACGTGCTGGGCGGATCGTTCGATCTGCCTCACGCCGAAACGCACGCGATTGTCCTGCCGCATGCCGTCGCCTTCAATTCATCCTCCGCAGCCAGCGAACTGCGCCCGATAACCGAGATTTTCGGTGGAAGCGCTCCGGGCGTGGCGCTGCATGATTTTGCCGTCGGACTTGGAGTGCCTACGGCCCTGAAAGATATCGGCCTGCAAGAAGAGGACCTGGACCGCGCCGCCGACATCGCCACGGCAAATCCCTATTGGAACCCGCGGGAGGTGACGCGGGCCGACATCCGTGCCCTGCTGGCCGCGGCATGGCGGGGCGATCCCCCGACTCACTGAGCGGAAGCATTGAGATACGTCTGGAAACGGGAGGAGAACATGAGCCAATCAAAGGCATCGTCGCCGGCGGATCGCCGGCAGGTAGCCGTCATCGGTTGCGGGCCGGCAGGCCTCACCGCCGCGTCGCTTCTGGGCCAGGCCGGCCACGCGGTCATCGTCATCGAACGCTGGCCCGAGCCCTACGGCCTGCCCCGCCTCAGCCACATCGACGGCGAGACCGCACGCCTGGTTGCTTCGGCCGGCGATATCGACCACGCACTTCGTGACGCGCAGCCGATCGACACATACCACTATCTGGACGATCAGGGAAACGTTCTGATCGATCTTGACTGGAAGGGCAAACAATGCGGCTTTCCCGCCCATATCTCGATTTTCCAGCCTGAGATCGAAGACGCGATTTATTCCCGCGCGCAGCCTCTGCCGAATGTGGAGTTTTTGCGCGGCTGGGAGGTCTCCTCACTCCAACAGCAGGGCGACACGGTCATCCTGGAAGCTCGGCCGTGGGATGGATCGTGGAAGACGGTGTCTGACGAGACCGACCATGTCCGCCGGATCGAGGTGGACTATGTGATCGGCGCGGATGGCGCGAACAGCTTCACCCGCCGCTCGCTCGGGATCGAACGGCACCAATACGGTCACCACGAACGCTGGCTGAACCTCGACTCCGAATACGTCAAGGATCTGGGTGACCGATTCGCCATCACCTCGATCTATTGTGACCCGGCGCGGGCCCATATGCACATGCCGATTGGCAGATCTCGCGTGCGGTTCGAAATGCGCGTCCTGCCGGGTGAGGAAACCAGCTATTGGGAAGATATCAAGAATGGCCTCGCGTGGCTGCGCGACCAGCACGGCATCGGGCTGGACGAGATCCGGCCGATCCGCAACGTCGTCTATACGTTCGATCCGGCGATCGCCAAGAGCTGGAAAGAAGGCAGAGTCATGCTGGTGGGCGACGCGGCGCATACCATGATGCCCTATATGGGCCAGGGTGCCTGTTCGGCCATTCGAGATAGCGCCAACCTGGCATGGAAACTGGATCTGGTGCTGCAAAGGAAGGCCGGGCCGGAGCTGCTGGATACCTATGAGGAGGAGCGGCGTCCCCACGCGACACAGATCACTGAGATTTCGACGATGCTCGGCGAGGTTGCCAACGAGGACGATCCGGTGAAGGTGGCCGCGCGCAACGAAATGTTCCTTTCCGGCAAGATGCCGCCGCCTCCGCCGTTCCCGAAAGTCGAGGCCGGTGTGATCCATATGGAGACCGATGGATGCATCCTCATGCCAACCGGGGCTCCGACACCGCAGGGGCAGGTACGCGCAAATGGCCGCGAGGGGTTGATGGATAAGGTGGTCGGCGGAGGTTTCCTGATCGTTAGCCGGGCCGATCCGAGCGCCCATCTCGACCCCGAGACCCGCGCCTTCTTCGAGGACATCGGGGGTCGCTGGGTTATAATGGACGGCGACCATGCCGCGCCGCACCGGATCACGGAACTCGACGGTGTGCAACTCGAGTTCCTAGAAACGCACGGTTTTGCCGCATATCTGCGTCGGCCAGATTTCCTGATGTATGGCGCGGTTTCGGATCTGGCCGATCTGCCAGCGCTGCTGCGCGGGCTGCGCGACAGGCTACACTGGCAAAATCTGCCAGTTCCCATGGACCGACCGATCATAGAGGCAAGGGCATGACAAGTCAGGACGATCCGGTCGTCAAGGCGAACCTCGCTCATCAGCGGGCCATGCCTATGACCCGTTTGCTGGATTGCGGCATGGACCATGCTGATGCGGGCCGGCTCCTTGCCAGGACCTCGGCGGGTGAACCCTGGGATAGAGTAGCCGAGACCATCGCTACAGTGCGCCTGGAGCAGGCCGATTGGGCTGAGTCCGAGGGGCGGCCCATCACGGCTTCGGAGGCACGACAGCGCGGCATTGCTGCGCTCGTCTTCGCCCAGATGGCCTTCAATTTCGACGAGCCGCGCAAGGTCGAACTGTATCGCAATCTGGTTGCCGCCTGCCATAAGCTCGGCCCGGTTTTCGATTTGCCCTTTGAGCGGATTGAGACCGATTTTGCGGGCAAGAGCCTGATCGGTTGGCTGGTGCGTCCTGCAAGCCATGCGGCAAGCGGAACCGTCATTCTATTCGGCGGGCAAAGTGGCTGGGGCATCGCGTACCTCCCTCTCGCTCGCGAACTTGCGGCTCGCGGTCTGGCTGCGCTACTGGTCGAGGGCCCTGGGCAAGGTGAGACCCGGATCGAGCAACGCCTTTATCTGCAAGCCGATGTCGAGGCAGCCTTTAGCCGCTGGGTCGATTTCGTCCTGTCCGATGCCAGCTTGGGCGCGCCGGGCATCTGGGGCAACAGCTATGGCGGACTCTGGGCTGCGCGGACGGCGAGCAGCGATGATCGGATCCGGGCCTGCTGCGTCAATGGTTCTTTCGCCAAGCCCGGCATCCTACCGTTTCGGACGGCATTTGAGCAGTCTGCTGCCATGCTCGGCATCGATGATCGCGCTGCGATTGAGGCCGTTATGGAAAGCTTGCGCTTTAATCCGGCAAGGCAGCGGATCACCTGTCCGCTTCTCGTCTTGCACGGCGGCGCGGACCCGCTGGTGACCTTGGGCGATCAGCAACCTTTTCTGGATGCCGCAATCGGTGAAGCCGAGTTGCGTGTCTGGCCGGATGGCGAGCATACGATATACAACCACAGTTTCGAGCGAAATGCTCTCGTCGCCGACTGGTTCGCCGCGCGGCTCGGCCATCCGGGATCAACGGCTTGATCCACGCTTCCGAGAAGGTAGGGTCTATGACAAGCAAGACGACAAACAAATTCTCCCCCTGAAGTCCGGCCAGCACGCTGCGGAGTTGCCCGCCTGGTTGCACCGCTACATTTGGCATTATCCGCAGGGGGGCCGAAAGTCCAAAACGCCCATCAGCCGCCTCGACCAATCGGTGGAACGTCTTGAGGCTCCACGGCCAGTTGTTCTTCAAGCAGTGTCGATAGGAGGCCGGGAAAGCGTTGTCTCAAGTCCGCGAGCCGCAATTGATTTGAGCGCCCGTTACCATGGTCGTACTGGCGAATGACACCTGCTTCGCGCAGAATCCTGAAATGATGCGTGCGCGTCGCCTTGGTGACAGGAAGTTCAAACGCGGTACAGGGAAGCACTGCGTCTGGCGCTCTCGCAAGCGCAAGTGCAATGCGCAAGCGATGCGGATCGGCCAAAGCGGAAAGAACTGTCAGCAGATCCATCTCGCCAGGTCGTGGCTCCGGAAGAAACTCTGCCATTGCGTCCTCGTCGAAGGTATGGTTCTTGTCATACCTATCGTGCGAATTATTGAGAGGCAACCGGCATGACGAACAGACGTGTGATAGAAATAGCGGAGTTTGGCGATCCGTCAGTTCTCAAGATCGTGCAAGAAGATATTCCCGACCCGGCCGAAGGTGAGGTGCAGGTCCGCCAGACGGCGATCGGCTTCAATTTTATCGACATCTATCAGCGGAAAGGCATTTATCCGCTTCCTCTGCCCACAGGCCTCGGCTTCGAAGCGGCTGGTATCGTGGAAGCGGTGGGCGAAGGGGTTCATGATATCAAGCCAGGCCAGCGGGTTGCCTATATGAATGCCGGTGTTGGCGCCTATGCCGACCGGCGCAATGTTCCGGCAGAGAAGCTCGTGCAGGTGCCCGATGACATCGACGACGAAACGGCTGCGACAGTCCTGTTCAAGGGCATGACTGCGCAGTACCTCCTGCGCCACACCCATGCAGTTCAGCGGGGCGACCTCATATTCGTGCATTCCGCAGCCGGTGGCGTCGGACAGATTTTGACACGCTGGGCTACCGCCCTTGGTGCGCGCGTGGTCGGCGGCACGGGATCGCCTCAGAAGCGCCAGGCGGCTTTCGACGCCGGCTGTATCGCGGTCGTGGACACGAGCCAGCAGGATTGGCCGGATGCTTTGCTCAAGGCGACTGACGGCGAAAGGGCGCGCGTTGTTTATGATGCCGTTGGCAAAGACACGCTGATTAAGTCACTCGACTGCGCAGCGCCCTTCGGACTCGTGGTGATCTACGGTGCCTCCTCGGGAAAGGCGCCGGCGATCGACCCCGAATTGTTGAACAAGAAGGGCTGTCTGTTCCTGACTCGTCCGTCCGTTTTTCCGCACAATGCCGATCTCAACCGGTTCCGGTCGAATGCGGCCGATCTGTTCGATGCAGTTGCGAAGGGGCATGTTTCGCTCGAGATCGGGCAACGCTTTGCACTGGAGGATATCGCCGAGGCGCACCGCGCAGCCGAAGAACGGCGCGCCAGTGGAGCCATCGTGGCAATCCCATAGCCGAGCGGTCTAACTCATACTGATAAACGCGACACCAGTTCGCTATCGGAATCTCTTATAAGGTGTGTATGACTGCGCCAAACGAAGGCCCTACTCGTCGACGCCCAATCGCTCAAAAGGGATTTTTAGACAATAACACGAGAGGGGTAGATGCCGCGTCAGCAATATCCGACGTCCGTGCCCACGACGCCTATGATGCCCATGACTGCCGCCGCTGCTATTATCGTGCTCAGCGCAGCTTTCGCGACGGCGAAGGGGTCGCGTCCGCCAGAAACTGCCGGTCGCCATAGCGTGTGACAAGTGCCGGCTTCAGGATTTTGCCGAGCTCGTTCTTCGGCAAGCTATCGACGATGAACAAGGCCTTGGGCCGCTTGTAGCTCGCCAGCCGGGTCGCTACGTCGCTCAACACCATCTCGGCGGTGAGTGTCGCGCCAGGAGCGGGGAGGATTGCGGCGGCGACACCTTCGCCGAAATCGGGATGCGGCAGACCAAAGACCGCAGCCTCGGCCACGCCGGGGCAGGCTTCGAGCGCAATCTCGACCTCGCGCGGATACACGTTGAACCCGCCCGAGATGATCATATCCTTGTCGCGGCCGACGATGAACAAATAGCCGTCCTCGTCGAACCTGCCGATGTCACCGGTATCGAACCAGCCATCGGGCAAGACGCCGTCGCCCTCCAGATCGGGCCGGTTCCAGTAACCCAGGAAGACATGCGGGCTGCGGACCTGGATCCGGCCAGGCTCACCCTGCGCGGCCTCACCCGAGGGCGTCATCAGCCGCACCTCGACCCCCGGCAGCGGCTTGCCGACCGAGCCGCGACGCTCGCGTCCGGCCGGATTGGCGGCGATCATGCCGGCCTCGGTCGAGCCGTAGCGGTCGGTCAGGGTGATGCCGGCCTTTGCGCGAATCCCATCGAACAGTTCGGGTGAGAGCGGCGCCGAGCCGGAGGTAATGAGCCGCAGGCCGCGGCAGGCCGCGGCATCGAAGCCGGGATGGGCCAGCAGGCGCGAATGGATCGTCGGGACGGCCATCAGCACAGTGACCTCGGGAAGCAGCTCGATCACCCGGTCGATGTCGAATTTCGCCAGCATCACGATCTCCCCGCCGGCGAAGAGTGGGCAGAGCGTGGCCATCAGAAGACCGTGGGCGTGGTAGGTGGGCAGCACATGCAGCAGCCGGTCGGACGCGTTGATGTCCCACATCCGATTAAAGGCGATGAACGTTGCGCACATGTTGCGGTGGGAGATCTGCGCGCCTTTGGGCCGCCCGGTGGTCCCCGAAGTATAGAGCATGGCGCAGGGCTGCTCGCCGCCTGGGGCGACAGCCGGCATCGGAGCGTCGGGTCGCGCCAGGTCGGCAAGCGGCAGGGCCGGCATCGAGAGGGCGGCATCGCCGGTATCGGACACGAACAGCCGCGGGCTTGCATCCTCCAGCAGCGTTTCGGTTTCGGGCTTGCTGAAGGTCGGGTTGACCGGGATATAGACCGCGCCCATGCGGATTGCCGCCAGCGCCAGCGCCAGCGCCTGTGGGGACTTCCCGATCTTGGCGGCCACCCGGTCGCCCGGACGCACGCCGGAGGCGACCAGCCCGGCCGACAGCGCTTCGACCATCCGGGAAAACTCCGCGTAGGCCAGGCTGCAACCTTCGAAAGTCACCGCCGGTTTGTTCGGATTGGCCGCTGCGCGTGCCGAAACGAAATCCCAGATATTGGCCTGCAAGGGGTCGATCATCTCAATTCCCTTCGAATTGCGGAACCACGCCAGAGCGAAATGCATCTATGCCGCGCTGATAGTCCTGACTGAGGTCGCAGGCGACGACCATGCGATCGGCTTCAGCTGGCGTGCCATGCCCGGCCCGCGCCGCCAGTGCAGCCTTCGTTGCGCGAAGTGAGAGGGGTGCGAGCGCGGACATACGCCGCGCGTCGTCCTCGACAGTTGCGGCAAGTTCGAGCGCCGGGCAAAGCCGGTTGATCAGGCCCCAGCGCAACGCGACGTCAGCCGGAACCATCGCTGCGGTCAGCAGCATCTCGGTTACTGGGGCGGTCCCGGTCAGGCCGGCAATGCGGTCGATCCAGTCGCGGCGGTAGGCGATACCGAGCTTGCCGGCGGGGATGCCGAACCGGCAGTCCGCGCCGGCGATCCGCAGGTCGGCCATCGCCGCCAGTGCCAGTCCGCCGCCGACGCAGAGGCCCGAGAGCTGTGCGATCACCGGCATCGGCAAATCGCGCACGGCGGCCATCGCGGCGCTGATCGCGGCGTCATAGCGGGCGACGGCCGCAGGATCATTCCGCTGTGTTTGGAATTCCCATAGATCGGCACCCGTGGAAAAAGCCGTCTCGCCTGCGCCGCGCAGGATGACCACCCGCGCCGGGCTGTCGGCTAGCGCAGCGCAGTGGGAGGACAATTCGCCCCACATGGCCAGCGTCACCGCATTGCGATGCGCAGGATTGTCGATGATGAGGCGCGCAACTGTGGCCGAGGCCCATTCAAGCCGAACGGTCATGCTGCCTCCTCCTTGTCCCACCGCCGGGAGTAGGCGCGGATGAAGTCCGTCGTCCGTTCGCCGACCATGGCGACATGCGCCAGCATGGTCTGCCGCGCGGCCACCGGGTCACCCGCGACGATGGCCGCCACGATGGCGCCGTGTTCGGCGAAGGAGTCGCGCATCCTGTCCGGCTCGCTGGCGCGGGGCGCACGCAGGCTGCGCAGGCGCTGGCGCATGTGGACGGCCCGGCCGGCGAGATATGCGTTATTCGAGGCCTCGGAAATCGCCTGATGAAACCCCTCGTTCGCGTTGAAATAGGCAGCAACGTCGCCATTCTCGAAGTGCCGCCCGCAGGTCTCGTGAAGCGCCTGAATGCGCCCCCTGGCCTCGGTCGTGCACCGCCGCGCGGCGAGTTCGCTGCAATCTGCCTCGAGCATTGCCAGCGCTTCGAACTGGTCGAGCGCGTCAGCGAGGCTGGGCAGCGCTACAACCGGCCGCTGCCGTGGCCTCAGGGTGATTAACCCGTCCTCCGAAAGCAGCCGAATCGCCTCGCGCACCGGGGTGCGCGAAACACCCAAGCGCTTGGCCAGCCCCATTTCGCTGACGATGGTCCCGGGGGGCAGGTCGCCCGCCAGGATCATCTCGTTCAACGTCGAAAGCACTGCTTCGCTGGTGATTTTCGTAGTCATAGGCGAATTCCGTCCTGATTCTCAAAAAAGTGTATACGCTTTTGTAGAAACTGTGTATAGAAATTTATAGCCGCTGCTGGGAGATAGCGCCGAAACATGGGAGGAAAACATGAATCCGAGTCGCCGGAGTCTGATTGTCATGGGGGCGGGGCTGGTCGCGTCGGCCCTCGCCCCAGTCGGCGCCTTTGCCCAGAATTGGGCACCTGCGCGACTGACGTTGCGCGTGGGCTTCAATCCGGGGGGCAGCGCGGACACTATCGGCCGGCTGGCCGCCGCGAGCTTCGAACAGGTCGCGGGCTGGGGAACCGTCGTCGAGAACGTGGGCGGAGGCGGCGGTATCGTGATGGCCACCGGCCTGAGCCGCGAACGCGCTGACGGCAGCGTGATCGGCATGGGCGTGTCCAGCGCCATGGCCTTCGGCCTGGCAGGCGATCCGAACCTGCCGTTCAAGCTCGACGATTTCGACTTTCTGGGCACCGTTGCAATCTCGCCGGCGGCGATCATGGCCGGCGCCGATGCGCCCTTCGACGACATGCGTGGTCTGGTCGACTGGGCGCGAACCAATAGCGGCGCGGTGGTTGGCGTGAATGAACGCGGGGCCGAGCTGATCGTTCGTGCCATTGCCAAGGCTGAGAATGTCAACATCAAAACGATCAGCACCCGCGGCGGGGCCGAAGTGCTGCAGAATATCCTGGGCGGACATATCCAGGCTGGCTTCGACGGCGGCCGGCATGTCGACTACATGACCTCCGGCGACATGAAGATGCTGGCGGCGGCGACCAACGAGCGGCACAGCTACGCACCCAACGTGAAGACCCTGAAGGAACAGGGCTTCGACTACGCGCTGGAGCCCTGGTTCATAATGATGGCGCCCAAGGGGCTGCCTGAGGACGCCAAGGCGGCGATTGCGGCGCAAATCGACGCTGCGGCGAAATCAGACGAAGTCGGCAAGGCGGTGATGAACACCTTCGGGATCGAGACCAGGAATCTCGGCTCCGAGGGCGCCGCAGCGATGATGGCGGATGCTTTCGCTCTGGCGCAACGGCTGACCGCCGAGAACGGCTGAGCCTCCAACCCAGCCGAGTCCGCCCAGATGACCCGGCCGCAACAGTAGGACCCTTTCGATGATTCAAGCTGACCGACTCCTGGGCCTTCTGGCCTGCCTTGTCGCGGCACTCCTGATGTGGGTGGTGATTCCGGCTCAGACCTCGACCGCAAGCTACGGCTCGACTAGCCCCGCGATGTTCCCCTTGATCGGCGCTGCCGCCGTCGGTATCGGCGCGCTATGGCTGATGATCGCCCCACGATCGGGCGCGACCATCGACCTGCGGCCGGCGGCGCGCGCGATCGGGATCGCGCTTCTCGGCGCAGCGGGATTCGGCGCGCTCGACTGGCTGGGCTATGTCTGGATCGCATCGCCGCTGGTACTGACGCTGATGCTGCTGGCGGGCCAGCGCAATCCACTGTGGCTGGTGGCCGGCGGGATCGCTGCGCCGCTCGGCATTTGGGCCATCTTCGTGATGGTCCTAGACCGCCCGCTACCCTGAGGGCCGCAAAGATGTTCATGGATCCCACCACGATCCTGTCCGGCCTTTCCGAAGCTATGACGCTGACCACCTTCCTGTTCGTGGTCGCCGGCGTAGCACTCGGCCAGGTTGTGGGCGCGATCCCTGGCCTTTCGGCGCCGATGGCCATCGCCATCGCGGTACCTTTCACCTTCACACTCTCACCGCTGGCCGCCATTGCCTTTCTGATCGGCGTCGGCAAAGGCGGCACGGTGGGTGGAGCAATTCCGGCCGTGCTCCTGAACACGCCGGGAACCCCCGATGCGGCGGCAACCGCTTTGGACGGTCACCCGTTGGCGCGCGCCGGCAAGCCGCTCAAGGCAATGAAGATGGCGCTCTATGCCTCAATCACTGGCGATACGTTTTCGGACATTGTCCTTATCCTGGTCGCGGCGCCGCTCGCGGTTGTGGCGCTGGCAATGGGGCCTGTCGAGATCACCGCGCTGATCGTGCTCTCCATTGCCATAATCACCGGCCTTGTCGGACCTTCGATGGCCAAAGGGTTGATCGCGGCCGGTCTCGGCATCCTCTGCGCCAGTATAGGCATCGACCCCGAGCACGGAACGCCGCGGCTAATCTTCGGCAACTACGACCTTTACAACGGCCTGCCGATCTCGGCGGTTGCGGTGGGCATGCTGGCGATGGGCGAGATCCTGACTCAGCTCGCCACCCGCCACGGCGCGGCCAACGCCCCGCTGCCAGTCGATCTGGACAGCCCGGCCGAGAACCGGCGCATCTCGTGGGCCGAATACTGGGGCTGCCGCGTGACCATCGCCCGTGGCGCCGTTATCGGCACTGTCGTCGGCGCCCTGCCGGGCCTCGGCTCGACCGTCGCGGCCTTCCTGTCCTATGGCATGGCCCGTAGCGCCTCGAAAGAGCCTGAAAGCTTCGGCAAGGGTAACCTGAACGGAATCGCCGCTTGCGAATCGGCGAATTCCGCGGTGATGGGGGCGAACATGATCCCGCTCCTGACGCTAGGCATCCCCGGCAACGTCACCGCCGCCCTGATCATCGGCGCCTTCATGGTGCAGGGCATTCAGCCGGGACCTCTGCTGTTCCAGTCGCAAGGCAAGCTGATCTACGGCCTCTTCGGCGCGATGATTCTAGCGAATCTGGTGAACTTTCTTGTCGGTCTGGTGGGCCTGCGGCTCTGGGCAAAGGTGATTGCGGCGCCCGCCTCGGTAATCTTCCCGCTGACCTTCCTTTTGTGCATCACCGGCGTCTATGTCGCCGAAGGTGGCGCGATCGCAGTTTGGATACTGATCGGCTTCGGCGTTCTCTCGGTGCTGATGCAGGCGGCCGGCCTGCCCATCGTCGCCTTCATCATCATGTTTGTACTGGCCACGCAGCTGGAGCTGTCGCTGTCCCAGGCGCTGACGATCCTTGGCGGCAATCCGCTGAACCTGCTGCATCATCCGGTCGCGTTGGCCCTGCTGGCCCTGTCGCTGCTGTCGGTCTGGATCTTCGGGATCCGGGCGCCGGCCAGGGCCCCGCGCCGGTCGGTCTCGGAAGCCTGATTGCTGGATGGTAATGCGCTTCCCGACCGATAGGCAGGCGACTTGAAGACAGGATGGATTATCAGGAGAACCGGACGTGAATATCAATGGAAGTATCGCTCTTGTCACCGGCGGCGGCAGCGGGCTCGGCGAAGCGACTGCCCGAAGGCTCGCCGCAGCGGGAGCCCGCGTGGCAGTTCTGGACCGGAGCGAGGAAGCGGCAGCGCTTGTCTCGGGCGGGATCGGCGGGCTGGGTCTGACCGCCGATGTGACCGATGCGGGCGACGTCGAGGCTGCGTTTCGCCGGACCATTGCCGAAATGGGAGAGGCACCACGGGTCGTTGTGAACTGCGCCGGGATCGGCACGGCCGCGCGGATCCTGCCGCGAGACGGCGCGCTTTCAATAGAGGCATTCGAGCGCACGATCCGAGTGAACCTGATCGGCACTTACACCGTCCTTAGCGTTGCGGCGCGGGCGATGGCTGCGCTCGAACCACTCGACGAGGACGGCGCGCGCGGGGTGATCGTCAACACCGCCTCAATCGCCTATCAGGACGGCCAGATCGGGCAGGCCGCCTACGCCGCCTCCAAAGGCGGCGTGGCCTCACTGACCCTGCCGGCTGCGCGTGAGCTGGCCCGGTTTGGAATTCGGGTGATGACGATCGCGCCGGGCCTGTTTGAAACTGCGATGAGCGCGGGCCTGTCCCCCGAAGTTCGTGCCACGCTGGAGGCTGGGCTGCCGTTTCCTTCGCGCATGGGCCGACCGGAAGAATTTGCAATGCTGGTGCAGCAGATCTTGGAGAACCCGCTTCTGAATGGCGAAGTTATCCGAATCGACGGCGCCGTCCGGCTTTCACCAAAATGAGGTATCGATGACCAAAGGCGCATTCACCAAATTCAGCTATGACGGCCCGATCGCTGAGCTGGCGTTGATCCGCGAGGACAAGCGGAATGCGATGTCGGACGGCCTCCTGGCCGAGATCGAAGCTTTTTATGCCGGGTTGCCGAAACAGGTCCGGGTGGTCATCCTCCATGGCACGGGCGGGCATTACTGCTCGGGCCTCGACTTGGTCGAGCATGTCGCGCGCAGTGCCGAGGAAGGCGTCTACCACTCGCGCAACTGGCACCGGGTCATGGACATGATCCAGTTTGGCGGCCCGGTGACGGTTTCCGCCATGACCGGAGCGGTGATCGGCGGCGGGCTGGAGCTTGCCACCGCGACGCATGTGCGTATCGCCGAGCCATCGGTAATTTTCCAGCTTCCCGAAGGGCGTCGCGGCATTTTCGTCGGCGGCGGCGCGACAGTGCGTGTCGGACGGATCATCGGCCCCGACCGCATGGTCGAGATGATGCTGACCGGTCGCAAGTACGACGCAGAGGAAGGGCTGCGCCTGGGCCTTGCCCATTATGCGGTTGGCGAGGGTGATGCGCTACCGCTGGCCCGCAAGCTCGCCGCGAAGATCGCGGCCAACGCGCCAATGTCGAACTATTTCATGGTCCATGCCATCGCGCGGATCAGCGACATGGCCCGGGCCGACGGACTGTTCGCTGAAAGCCTTGCGGCCTCGCTGGTCCAGACGACGCCCGACGCCACCGAGGGGCTTAAAGCGTTCTTGGAAAAGCGCGAGCCGAAATTTCGCTGAGAACTAGGAGAGGGGGGCGAGAGATGGCCGCGATCACAAGACAGCCCGAGTATCCGACCGACCTCACCTCGCGGGCGGACTGGGCTCGCCAGCATACCGCGACCCGATATTTGCCGCACAGTGTCCTCGCTCAGACGCGTGCCGACGGAACTATCCTATTGAGTTCGGGCTACGAGTTGCCGCAAGCAGTATCGAACACCGGCGCCTGGCTACATGAATGGGCCGAGAAGGCGCCCTATCGGGTCGCGGTGGCTGAGCGTCCCGACACCGGTCCGGGCTGGCGAAACGTTACCTATGGCGAGCTTCTGAACCAGGTGCGCGCTGTCGCTTCCGCCCTGGTGGCGCGCGGGCTGGGACAGGACGACTGCATCACGATGATGTCTGGAAACGGGCTGGACCACCTGATCCTGTCGCTTGCCGCGCAATATGCCGGTGTCCCCGTGGTGCCGCTCGCCGAACAGTATTCGCTGATCCCCGAAGCGCATGGGCGGTTGATCTATATGCTCGACACGGTGAAACCGAAGCTGGCTTTCGTCGACGACGCTGCGCGCTATGCCGCCGCCATAGCCCTGCCGCAGCTTGCCGAGGTCGAAGTGGTCGTCGTGCGCGGCGCGGCGGATCGCCCCCTGACGCCGTTTGCAGAGCTTTTGAATGGCGATGCGAGCGTCGATATTGACGCCGTCCATGCCGAGGTCGGACCGGACACGTTGGCCAAGATCCTTTTTACCTCCGGTTCCAACTCGGACCCTAAAGGTGTGCTGACCACACACGGCATGATGTGCGTGAACCAGGCGCAACTGGCGGTAGCGCTACCGTTCCTGACCGATGAACCGCCGCGGATCACCGACTGGCTGCCGTGGAACCACGTCTTTGGTGGCAGCCACAACGTGAACATGATGCTCGCCCATGGCGGCACGCTGACCATCGACAGTGGCAAGCCTACCGACAAGGGGTTTGCCACCACGCTGAAGAACCGCACCGACCGACCGGGGACATTAACCTTCAACGTGCCGGTCGGCTGGGGGATGCTGGTCGAGGCGATCAAGGACGATCCCGCCCTGCAACGCCACCTCTTCAAAGATCAGCAGCTTCTGTTCTACGCAGGCGCCTCGCTGCCGCAGCAGGTCTGGGAAGCGCTGGAACGCTTCTGCATCGAGGCGCGCGGCGGACTGCCTCTAATGATCTCGAGTTGGGGTCTGACCGAGACCGCACCCGCCTGCCTGCTGGTTCACGAGCCGATCGGCCGATCGGGTGTGATCGGCGTGCCGCTGCCGGGGGTGACGGTCAAGCTGATCCCCGACGATGAGATGCGCTGCGAGATCCGGGTGAAGGGGCCGAACGTGACGCAAGGTTATTTCAACGATCCCGCCAAAACCGCGGAGGCCTTCGACGATGAGGGCTTCCTAATCACCGGTGACGCGGTGAAATTCGTGGATCCCTCCGACGCCTCACGCGGCCTTGTCTTCGACGGCCGCGTGTCTGAGGACTTCAAGCTCGACACTGGCACCTGGGTGCAGGCAGGTAATTTGAGAATGGCGGCATTGAAGGAGATGGCTGGTCTGGTGCAGGACGTTGTCATCTGCGGCCACGATCGCGGCGAGGTCGGATTGTTCGTCTTTCCCGCAACCGGCGGGGCCGAGGTCAGCCCGAACACTGGCGGGACCATCACCGATCCGCTCCTGATGGCGCTGATCGAAGAGCGGTTGAGGACCATGAACGCCCAGGTCACCGGCTCGGCCAGGCGTATAACCCGGGCGCTGATCCTCGCCGAGCCACCGTCTCTGCAGCATCACGAGATCACCGACAAGGGGTCGCTGAACATCAAGAAAATCCTCACCCGCCGTACTGAACTTCTGGAGCGGCTTTATGACAACGAAGATCCGGCGCTGATCCGCGTCTGAAGGAGGCCGAGATGGTCGATTTCGCATCCGTGCGGGCAATTGACTTCCACACTCACGCCGAGGAAGCCTGCGGTTGCCACGCCGACGACGGCTATGATGATCTGCAGTCCACAATGGCGAAGTATTTCGGCGCGCCCTGGGAGCATCCGCCCACCGTGCCGCAGACCGCAGCGCATTACCGGGCGATGAACATTGCGGCGGTGATCTTCCCCGTCGATGCAGAGCGTGAAACTGGCTATCGGCGCTATAAGAATGAGGAGGTGGCAGCGCTTGCCGCCGAGAACGATGACGTCCTGATCCCCTTTGCCTCGATCGACCCGCACAAGGGCAAGCTCGGCGCTCGCGAGGCGCGCAACCTGGTCGAAAACCACGGCGTGCAGGGCTTCAAGTTCCACCCGACCATGCAGGGCTTTTACCCCAACGACCGACTGGCCTGGCCGCTTTACGAGGCCATTGCCGAGACCGGCAAACCTGCGCTGTTCCACACCGGCCAAACTGGCGTTGGCTCGGGAATGAAGGGCGGCAACGGAATGCGGCTTAAATACTCGAACCCGATGTATATCGACGATGTCGCGGTCGATTTCCCCGACATGCCGATCATCCTGGCTCACCCTTCCTTCCCCTGGCAGGAGGAGGCGCTGGCGGTCGCCCAGCACAAGCCGAACGTCTACATCGACCTTTCGGGTTGGTCGCCGAAATACTTCCCAAAAATTCTTATTCAGTATGCGAACACGATCCTGAAGAAGAAGATGCTGTTCGGCTCGGACTGGCCGATGATCGCCCCCGAGAAATGGCTTGACGCCTTCGATAAGGCCGACTTCCGCGATGAGGTGCGGCCGCTAATCCTGAAGGAAAACGCGATGCGTCTGTTGGGGGTCGGGGCATGACACCATTTGCCGCGCCGGTTGACGACATCTTGTTTTCGCTGCGCAAGGTCGCCACGGCGGATCAGCTGCCGGACTGGGACGACGAGCTCGCCGCCGATATCCTGAAGGCCTTCGCGTCATTCGCCGAAGGCGTCATCGCACCACTGGATGAGATCGGCGACACCCAGGGCTGCCGGCTGGAGAATGGCCATGTCCGGATGCCCGAAGGCTTCCCCGATGCGTTCCGTCAGCTGTCCGAAATGGGGTGGCAGGGCCTGACGGCGCCTGAAATCCACGGAGGCATGGGTCAGGGTCCGCTGGTCGCTGCGATGGTGTCCGAGGTCTTTTCCGGCGCGAACCACGCGATGCAGATGATCTGCAACCTCGTGCCGGGCGCCATCACGACCTTGCGACGTTTCGGCACCGAGACACAGCAGGCCGAATGGATTCCGCGCCTGGCGGCGGGCGAAGCGCTGTCGACCATGTGCCTCACCGAACCCGACGCGGGTTCGGATCTGTCGCGCATTCGCACGAAAGCCACGCGGGATGGCGACGGGTGGCGGATCGACGGAGAGAAGATCTTCATATCCGGCGGCGATCAGGACTTGTCCGAGGACATCCTGCATCTCGTGCTCGCCCGGACCGGCGCGCTCGAGGATGGGGTCAAGGGCCTGTCGCTGTTCCTCGCCGGCAAGACGCGGGCGGGGCCCGCGATCAAGATCACCCGGATCGAGGACAAGTTGGGCCTGCATGCCTCGCCCACCTGCCAGATGGCTTTCGACGGGGCGCCGGCCGAGTTGATCGGCGCGCCAGGCGACGGGCTGAAGGCGATGTTCACGCTGATGAACCATGCCCGGCTCGACGTGGCGCTTCAGGGTGTCGCCCATGCCAGTCGCGCCCATGCCATCGCCACAGCCTATGCCGCCGAACGCAAACAGGGCCGCAGGCCCGATGGCAGCGCGGCGGTTCTGTCCGATCACGCCGATGTTCGCCGGATGCTGGACGAGCAGCGCAGCCTGGCACTTGGCGCTCGCTCCATGGTGCATGTGACCCTGGTGGAGATGGCGCGCGGAGCGGATGGCGCGCTGGCGGACTTCCTCACGCCGCTTTGCAAGGTGTTCTGCACCGAGGCAGGGATCCGGGCGGCCGATCTGGGCATACAGGTGCTGGGCGGATACGGCTATCTCAACGAGTATCGCGTTCATCAGACTTGGCGCGATGCGCGTATCACCTCGATCTACGAGGGCGCCAATGGTATTCACGAGTCTGCCGTTGCGAGCCGGGGTCTTCGGGCGCAGGGCGGCGCAGGGGCTGATGCTTTCGACGCGTTGATCGGGCGGTTGAGCGAGCGGCCCGAAATCTTAACGCTGCGTGAGACATGGCGCGCGGCGCGCAAGCTCGTTGAAGAAGCCCACGATCCGGCAGCGCTGGCGCACGACTTCGCTCAGTTGACATGTACGCTGTTCTACCGCGCGGTTTGGTCGCGCATGGCAAACGCGGGGCACGAACCGGAATTTGCGCGGTTGTTCGATCGGGTGCTGTCGTTCCCGCTGAACCGCGCCGGGTTTGCCGGAGACCCCAACTCGTGAGAAGTAGGGTCTATGACAAGCAAGACGACGAACAAATTT
>NZ_JAKGBU010000169.1 GCF_021555155.1 Rhizobium alarense | reverse complement strand
AGTTCTGCGCGTATTGCGGCACGCCGTCGTCGATCTCGTAATAGTCGCCCTTGTCGGCGCAATAGATGTGGCAGGCGATCCGGAGCTCGGTCGGCCCGTCGAAGGCGCCCGCCATGATGGAGGTATAGTCGCTGCCGTCGCCCTTCCAGAACAGCGCAGAGCCGCAGGTGCGGCAGAAGCCGCGGCTGGCGCTGTCGCTCGCCCGGTACCAGCTGACATTGCCGCCGCCCTCCACCTCCAGCCGGTCGTCCGGCACGTTGGTCGCCGCATAGAAATGTCCGGTCTGCCGGCGGCACTGGCTGCAGTGGCAGGCGATCACCTCGCGCAGCGGGCCGCGGGTGCGGAATCGCACCGTCCCGCACAGACAATGGCCGGTATGCTCGTCGCTCATCGACGTCCTCCAAACGAAAACCGGGCCAGCTTCGTCAGCCGGCCCGGTCCTGTCAATTTCACAATTCTGATCGCTATCCATCAGCGCCGCTGATGCTCGCGGCCAAAGGGGGAACGAACCGCGCTCAAAAGGAGTGTCAGCCGTTCGCCGCCATGCGCTTCTCGTCGCGGCCGCCCTTCATGCGCTCGGCAAGCAGGAAGGCAAGCTCCAGCGCCTGGTCCGCGTTGAGCCGCGGATCACAATGGGTGTGATAGCGATCGGCCAGGTCGGCGCCCGACAGGGCGCGGGCGCCGCCGGTGCATTCCGTCACGTCGTTGCCGGTCATCTCCACGTGGATGCCGCCCGGATGCGAGCCTTCGGCGCGGTGGATCTGGAAGAAGCTCTCGACCTCCGACAGGATGCGCTCGAAGGGCCGGGTCTTGTAGTTGTTGAGCGTGATCGTGTTGCCGTGCATCGGATCGCAGGACCAGACCACCTTCTTGCCCTCCCGCTCGACGGCGCGGATGAGGCGCGGCAGGTTCTCCGCCACCTTGTCGTGACCGAAGCGGCAGATCAGCGTCAGCCGGCCGGGCTCGTTTGCCGGGTTGAGCAGGTCGATGAGCTCGAGCAGGCCGTCGCCGGTCAGCGACGGGCCGCACTTGAGGCCGATCGGGTTCTTGATGCCACGGCAATATTCGACATGCGCATGGTCCGGCTGGCGCGTGCGGTCGCCGATCCAGATCATGTGGCCGGAGGTCGCATACCAGTCGCCCGACGTGGAATCGACGCGCGTCAGCGCCTCCTCGTAGCCGAGCAGCAGCGCCTCGTGGCTGGTGAAGAAATCGGTCTCGCGCAGGCTCGGATGGTTTTCCGAGGTGATGCCGATCGCCTTCATGAAATCCATCGTCTCGGAGATCCGGTCGGCGAGCTTGCGGTAGCGTTCGGCCTGCGGGCTATCCTTGACGAAGCCGAGCATCCACTGATGCACGTTCTCGAGATTGGCATAACCGCCCATCGCGAAGGCGCGCAGGAGGTTCAGCGTCGCGGCCGACTGGCGGTAGGCCATGATCTGGCGTTCCGGATTGGGCACGCGCGCCTCTTCCGTGAACTCGATGCCGTTGATGATGTCGCCGCGATAGGACGGCAGCGTCACCTCGCCCTGCTTCTCGCTGTTCGAGGAGCGCGGCTTGGCGAACTGGCCGGCGATACGGCCGACCTTGACGACCGGCTGCTGCGCGCCGAAGGTCAGCACGACGGCCATCTGCAGGAAGGCGCGGAAGAAGTCGCGGATCGTGTCCGCGCCATGTTCAGCGAAGCTCTCGGCGCAGTCGCCGCCCTGCAGCAGGAAGCCCCTGCCCTCCGCGACATTCGCCAGCGCACTCTTCAGGCGCCGTGCCTCGCCGGCAAACACCAGCGGCGGATATTTCGCAAGGCGCTGCTCGGTCGCAGCGAGCGCCGCCTGGTCCGGATAGTCCGGCACCTGCTGGATCGGCTTCTGCCGCCAGCTGCTCGGGGTCCAATTCTGTGCCATGATACTCACCTGTCCTGAAGCGCCCTCGACAGGGACGCGCCCGTCCGTTTTTTGATGCGGGCTTATAGACCGTTAGATGGGTCTTGCCTAGCCGCCGCGCCAGCCTTGTTGGCGGCTTCGTCGGCCGCCCGATCCCGGCCTCTGCGCGCAGCCCGGGGCACGCGCCCGCCCCCGATCGTATCCCAATGGCACGAAACGCTAAATTACGAATCCGTACATTAATAGTATTTTATAGGAAATCGGGGATCGTCGCGGTCAACTGGGAAAGGTTTGTTCCGATGGTCGCGTTCCGCTCCGTCCTCAAGGACCGCAAGGGCAATTTCGGCATGCTTGCAGCGCTGCTGGCCGCTCCGGTCATCGGCTGCGCCGGGCTGGCGGTCG
>NZ_JAKGBU010000168.1 GCF_021555155.1 Rhizobium alarense | reverse complement strand
GGCCGAAGGCGGCCTACTGGACAGCGGTGGAAAGCTGGCGGGCGCTCGAGGGCGACCGCATCGAATTCACGATGCGCCGCCTGCCGAGCGCCGACTGACGGTCAGCGCCGCGCCGCCTGGGTCAGCCCGCCATAGCCCCAGCTATCCGCGGAAAGGTCACGGATGACGACGTAGCTCACCGGATGCAGGTCGGCGCCGAAGATCTCGCGCAGGAGGCCGTAAGCGGCGGCGATGAACCTTTCCTTCTGTTCGGGACTGTTGGTGCCGGCCGTGACCAGAACCTCCAGATGGGCGACGCGCTTCGTCCTGTGCGTGCCGACCGCCCAGCCGGACAGCGGCACTTCCTCGATGTCGACCGCCGTCAGTTCGGCCTTCTTGCCGAGCAGTGACGCGACGATGCGGGTCATTTCGTCGTGAAGATGGCGCAGGCCGTCAGGGCCGGCCGGCTCTCCGGCAATCCTCAGATGGGCATAGGGCATGGGATGGGCTCCGTGCGAGGCTGGTTGACGGCGCCATTCTACCGCGCCATCAATGTTCAGGAAATTCAGAAGTTATTTCTGAATAGTTTTGGAAAACTGAATGGTTGATACCCCGCGCAATTTCGACATGGACGTGCTGCGCACCTTCGTGACAGGCGTGCGGCTCGGCAGCTTCGCCAGGGCGGCGGCGGCACTCGGGCGCACGCCGCCCGCCGTCAGCCTGCAGATGCGCAAGCTGGTCGACCAGACCGGACAGGCCCTGTTCGCCAGGAAGGGCAGGGGGCTCGCGCTGACGGAGGCGGGAGAAACGCTGCTCGACTATGCGACGCGCATCCTCGAACTCAACGACGAGGCGATGGTGCGCCTCTCGACGGCTACGGTGCTCGACGGCTGGCTGCGGATCGGCTTTCCACAGGATTTTGCGGAAACCTCGATGCCGCCGCTGCTCGGGCGCTTTTCACGCAGCCACCCGAAGCTGCGCATCGAAGCGCGCGTCGATCGCGGCGCCAGGCTGGTGGAGGCGGTGGAACGGGGCGAACTCGACCTTGCGGTCGCCTGGACCAGCGTGCCGCGCGAGAACAGCCGGCTGCTCGGCTCCTACCCGCTCGTGTGGATCGGCGCGCCGGGCTATCGCTGGCGCAGGGAGGAGGGGCCGCTGCCGCTGATCGCCTTCGATCCGCCCTGTTCGTTTCGCGCCGCGGCGGTCGAGGCGCTGAAGGAGGCCGGCATCGCCTGGCGCCATGCCTTCGCGAGCCCCGGCCTCTCCGGCCTCTGGGCCGCCGCCGGAGCCGGGCTCGGCGTCACCATCCGCACGCCCGTCGGCATGCCGGCCGGACTGCGGGTGCTCGATCCGGCAGGACACGGGCTGCCGTCGCTCGGCCGCACGGCGCTGACACTGTATCTCGCCGCTTCGGCCCCGTCGGCACCGGCGCGCCGTTTTGCCGAGCTGCTCGTCGAGGACCTCGCACCGGAACGGGAGGCCGCGCCGTGAGCGCATGGCGACCGGCGGGCTGCTCGGCGTGCCGCCTGTTCCGCCGCCTGAGACCGCCTGGGCGGGCCTTCGGACGTTGACCCATGCCTCCGGGGGTCCTATGTTCGCGCCATCGTCATCAACAGAAAGGCGCCGTTGCGGTTCAGAAGCGCGGCTCGTCGTCCTTGTTCGAACTCGCAATCGCTGCTTTCCTCATCGTCCTGAACGGCATCTTCGCCCTTTCGGAACTCTCCATCGTGTCCGCGCGCAAGGTGCGCCTGAAGACGCTTGCGTCGCAGGGGGTCGGCGGTGCGACCACCGCCTTGCGGCTCGCCGACAATCCCGGCAAGTTCCTGTCGACCGTGCAGATCGGAATCACGCTGATCGGCGTCCTGGCCGGCGCCTTCTCCGGTGCGGCGCTGGGCGGCCGCCTGCGGGACTTCCTCTTTGCGGAAGGAGCGCCGGACTGGCTTGCCGATCCGCTTGGTTACGGCATCGTCATCTCGCTCATCACCTACCTGTCGGTCGTCGTCGGCGAACTCGTTCCCAAGCAGATTGCGCTGCGCAATCCCGAGCGCTTCGCCTGTGCCGTTGCACCCGCCATGGCGATCCTGTCGCGGGCCGGGGCGCCCGCCGTATGGCTGCTCGACGCCTCGACGCGCCTTATCCTGCATCTGTTCGGGCTGCACGAAGCGCCGGAAAGCGCCGTGACCGACGAGGAGATCAAGTCGATCGTCGCGGAAGCGGAAGCCGCCGGCGTCATCGAAGGCGGCGAGAAGCGCATGATCTCCGGCGTGATGCGCTTCAGCGACCGCGCCGCGCGCGGTCTCATGACACCGCGCAACGACGTCGACTGGATCGACC
>NZ_JAKGBU010000167.1 GCF_021555155.1 Rhizobium alarense | reverse complement strand
CCTGGTCGATGTCGTCGATCGTGCCGAAGCCGATCGCCTTCGGATTGATGACGTTGTTGACGAAGTCCTTGCAGTTCTGGCCGGACTTGCCCTGGTAGGACGAAATCTGGTCAACGCCGAAATTCTCGTAGTGGAAGGCGTAGCCGGCGATCTGGCAGTAGTCGTTGAGCATGCCGGCGAGCATCTGGATCAGCATGGTCTTGCCGGTGCCCGGCATGCCGTCGCCGATGAAGGTGAAGAGAAAGCCGCCGAGCTCGACGAAAGGGTTCATCTGCCGCTCGAAATCGTAGGCCATCAGCATCTTGGCAAGCCGCATCGCCTGGTATTTGGCGATGTGGTTGCCGACGATGTCGGTCGGCTTCTTGAAGGTCATCGACAGCGGCTTGCGCTTCCGGCCGGGCGCCACGTCGAAGCCGTTCAGCGTGAAATCATCCTGCTCGATGCGGATATGGGCGTTCTCGAAGCTGACGAGCCCGGTGAAACGGGCCTTCCGCCCGATCAGCCCCTCGATCGCCACCCGCGCGAAGGCGCGTGCCCGGCTGACCAGCGCCTGATCGTCCGGTGCGCCGGCAATCGTGCGGTCGAGTGCCGCCAGCATGCTTTTCAGCGCGTCCTGCGGCGTGTCGAACAGATAGTCCGGCTCGTCGCCGTCCTCCACCGGCTCCCCTTCGCCCGGCAGCGTCGCGGCGAGATAGGCGGCGAAGGTAAAGGCGGCGACATAGGCCGAGGCCGAGAGCAGCGCCTTGAACTGGTTCGCCTCGTCGCCGGCAAGCGGCGCCGTCAGGTTGCGCGACTGCAGGCCTTCAAGATTGGTCTGGCGGGAGAACACGTCGGTGACGGCAAGCGCGATCTGCAGGCCACGGCGCGCGCGGTAGAGTGCCGCATGCTGCGATGGCGACAGCAGCGGATCGGCCGCACGGACCGACTGGATCGTCCTTGCCAGTTCCACCTCGCGGGTGCGCCGCGTGCCGCCGGTCGAGACGGTGGAAACGAAGCGGCGTCCGCTGCCGGCGAGCGCCGTGCCGCTCTTGCCGTCGTCGGTTTCGAGGATGACCAGCTTCGTCACCATGGATTGCGCCGTCGCCATGTGCTTGGCGATGTCGTCCTCGTGGATGGTCGTCAGCCCGGCATTGAGGCTCATCGGTCAGACCTCGCTGATCACCTGGTTTCCGGAAATCACATGCACCTTGTAGTCGCCGAAGATCGACTGCGCGTCGCCCGAGGCGTAGAGCGCCTGGTAAGCGTCATGCGGCACGAGCGCGTGTTTCTCGTAGGCACTGACGCCCATACGGGCGGCTTCGAGATTGTCGGTGTCGATATGGAATTCCTCCTGCGCCGGCGTCGAGTTCCAGAACCCCCTGTGCGCCGGCCGCTCGGCCTTGGAGAACACTTCCTGCACCGTCCAGGTCAGCAGCCAGGCATTGTCGCGCTTGCGCACCTTCGAGAGGATCGAACTGACCTTGTCGTTGTTTTCCGTGATGCCGGCCGAATAGAACGGCCCGAGCACGAAGCGGCGCAACTGCTTGGGATGCAGCGTCGGAAAATCCTTGTCCATGTTGGTGGCGATCGTCACCGGCGTCAGCGAATAGGCGCTGTTCTTCAGCGCAAAATCGTCGAAGCGGCTGGCGAGCTCCGGGTTGAGCAGCCCGCCGACCGGCAGCGGAATGTCCACGTCCGAATTGAGCTTGCCGCCGGCCGTCACCAGCATCTCGACGATCGCCTCCGTCGAATCCTCGATCGTCGCCATATAGACCATCGGCAGCGTGCTGGTGCCGTCGAAGGCACCCCAGCAGACCACGTAGTAGGGCCGCATGGTCTTCGGATTGACGGCGACGCGGACCGTCTCCGGCATCACGAAGGGCGAGAAGATGTCGCCCTTGCCGATCTGCTCCAGATAGATGCGCTCCGCCATGCGGGTCTGGAGTTCGGTCGGCAGCGCCTTGTGCCTGAGGATGAAATCGGCCATTTCCGCGCGCAGGTCGTCCGCCTGCGGGATTGCGGCGAGGCGCTTTTCGGCGCTCTGCCGGTCGTTTTCCAGTTCCAGCACGTTCTGAAAGACCGGAAAGCCGCTCTCCGCCCGCGAGATGCGGAAATGCTGGACGAAGCCGATGCGGTTCTCCCAGCAGGCAAAGGACGCCTTCAGGCGGGCGAGATAGGGAATGACCACCTCGCCGATCACGCCATGCTGGTAAAGCGGCGAATTGCGGTCGGACAGGAAGATCTCGAAGCCGCTCAGCGCCGAGCGAATGGTGGAGAAATACTGCCTGACGGGATCGTCGACGGCGATTGTCATGAGAGAAACGCCTGCATTTCGATGATGGCGTTCGCGTCTTCCCCC
>NZ_JAKGBU010000166.1 GCF_021555155.1 Rhizobium alarense | reverse complement strand
TTCGACGTCGGATAATGCGGTAAAAACAAAATTCTAGAGTATTTCCGGTGATCCCGTTTTCACCGGAAATACTCTAGATCCATCCCGCTCGACAGACGGCCGGCCCGCAGGGGCCGGCCAAGCCCCAGAGACAGCCATGCCCCACACCGTCGATCGCTACAGAATTTTCGGAGAGCCCGTCGATTTCATGAACTGCCGCGCCGTTGCGGAGGGGTTCCGATCCATCCTGCGCGGATGGGATTTCGACGAATGCCCGATCGCCCCGGACGAGGCCGCCTACATGCGATTCGAGCATCGCAACGGCATCTACTCCTGGGACGCCCCCTGGATCTCCGAACGGCTGAAGGATAAGCGCGGCAGGATCGATACGGTGGCGGATGCGGTCTGCGACTTCCACTATGAGTTCATCGACTGGTATGTCGACAGGCATCCGCTTTCCTTCTGCATGCACACCGCCGCCGTAGCCTTCAAAGACGGAGCGGTGCTCTTCCCCGCCATCCAGCGTGCGGGAAAGACGACCCTGTCGGTGCATCTCGCCAAGCGCGGCCATCGACTCATCGGCGACGACGTGGTGGCGATCGATGTCGAGACGCTGCAAACGAACGCGCTGGGCCTCTTGCCGCGCATCCGGCTGCCGCTGCCCTGTGACCGCACGGATGCGGATTACGGGCAGTTCGTCGCGAAGCGCGCCGGCTTGTCGGACAGGCATTGGCAATATGTCGCACTGCAGGACGACGAGCTGTGCCGGCTCGGCGAAAATCACGCGATCGCTGCCATCGTTCTTCTCGACCGCCGCCCGTCAGGCGCTGCGGAATTTGCGCCCGTGTCGGGCGGCATGGCTTTGAAGACCCTGATCGACCAGAATTTCGGCATCGTCGACCGGCCGAACCTCGTCTTCGACCGGCTGAAGGCATTGGCGACGAGCCGCCTCTGCCTCGCATTGCGCTATTCGGACGTCAGCGAGGCCGCGGACCTTCTCTCCGAGCGCTTCGGCGTCGCGGCCGGTCCGAATCCGGAGGCACCTCGATGAGTCGCCGTCCAAAGCGCCCCGAGCGCTTCCGCCAGGCGCCTGGCCTCCGCCAGGAGCAGGTCGACGAGGTGTTGTTCCTGATCGACGAGCATGGCAGGGCGATCCACTCGCTGCTGCCCATCGGCGCCGCCGTCTGGGTGCTTCTCGCGGAGGCGGCATCGGAACGCGAGATCATCGACCTGCTGCAGCAGGCCTTTCCCGACGCAGCACGAAGCCGGATCGGCAGGGACGTGCGCGAGCTGCTGGCGGATCTCCGCGATCAGCGCCTCGTCATCCGCGCCGGAGAGCCGGACGCCGGCGCGTGATCGCCTCCGCCGTCAGGCGCGGCAAAGCGCGCGTGCGTCGAGCAATCCGTGACCGAAGACCGGATCCTTGCCCGGCTCCCCGAGATCCTCGGCGGACGCCACCAGACTGTCCATGATCTGCGTGGCCGTCATCGCGGGATCCCCGGCCTTGAGGAGCGCCACCGCCGCCGTGACGAAGGGAGCGGCGAAGGACGTGCCGGTCTTCTGGCGCGCGCCGCTGATTGAGGCAGCCGTCCAGACATTGACGCCCGGCGCCGCAATGTCGATGTGATCTCCCTGGCCGGCACGGCGGTAGGGGCGCTTTGCCCGGTCGACCGCCGTCACCGCGATGACCGGCTCGTAGGCCGCTGGATAGAGAGGGGCCGCCTTGGGTCCCGCGTTGCCGGCAGCTGCCACGATGACGATGTTCCGCTCGGAGACGAGCGTGACGGCCCGTTTGAGCAACTGATTGTCCGGCCCGGCGAGGCTCATGTTGACGACATCGACACGCCGGAGGGCAAGCAGGTCCAGCGCCCGCACGAGATCGAAGGCCTCGGCCCGGTCACCCGCGCGCGACGCATCATAAAAGGCATCGACGGCAACGAGGTCGGCATCGGGCAGAAGGCCGGGCGCCCTCCCGCCCTGCGCTCCGACGAGAAGCGCCGCGACCGCGGTGCCGTGTTGACGTCCGGACGCCGGCTGCGTCTCACCGCCGAGCCGGATCGTTTCGATGCGTCGGCCGGCGAAGACCGCATGATCCGTATTGATCGCTGTATCGACCAGACCGATCCGGGACGGCGTGCCGCAGGTGCTGCCGGCAAGGCCGGCGTCCGGCCACCCGACGATCTGGCGCATCGGGCAATCGGCGCCGGAACAGGTCGACGTCTCTGCCTTCTCCGGCCGATAGTAGTGGTTGAGGTCGACAAGCGCTGCCGGATCGAGCTGCGTGATCTGCTGGCGCGCGGCGTCGAGCGATGTGCCCTGCGGCACCTGCAACTTCGACAGCGTCGCGCCGGCAAGCGCAACCGGCGTATCCTCCAGAAAGGCGTAGCCGGCAGCCTCCAGCGTTGTCCGCGCCGCCGCGCTGTGAACCGCGCCGGGTTTGCCGGAGACCGTTTGGTTTAAGTTATGCGGCCATGGCTGGTACGTCCAGCATGGCGTAG
>NZ_JAKGBU010000165.1 GCF_021555155.1 Rhizobium alarense | reverse complement strand
GTAAGCGGCAAGCTGAGGCCGCTCAGGCTGCGTAATTCCACGGCATGAGTGCATCGAGATCGCTGCTGGGCCAGCTGTTGGCGATGCGCTCGAGGGTCTGGGTGAGCCAGGCCTGCGGGTCGACGTTGTTCATTTTGGCGGTTTGAAGCAGCGTAGCGATTGTCGCCCAGGTCCTTCCGCCGCCATCGCTGCCGGCGAAGAGACTGTTCTTTCTCGTGATCGTCTGGGGCCTGATTGCGCGCTCAACTATGTTGTTGTCGAGCTCGATGCGGCCGTCGGTGAGGAAGCGTTCGAAGATGGAGCGACGCGAGGTGGCATAGCGGATCGCCTCGGCGAGCTTCGACTTGCCGGAGATCCGCGGCAGGGTCTTTTGCCAGAGGGCGAAGAGCTCAGTGACGACTGCCGCAGACGTCACCTGGCGCGCCGCGACACGGGCGTCAGGGCTTTGCCCGCGGGCCGTTTCTTCCACCTGCCAGAGCTTTGCCATCAGCTCCACAGTCTCGGTGGCGATCTTGGAGCTGTCCGAGGCGTGGAGTTCGTAGAACTTGCGCCTGCTATGGGACCAGCAGCCGGCCAGCATCACACCGTCATTGCCGCCGTCAGATCGGGCAAGCTTGTTGTAGGCACCATGCCCGTCAACTTGGAGAATACCGCGATAGCCACTCAGATGCCGGGCGACCCGGTCGCCAGCGCGGCTATCTTCGAAGCGATAGGCGACCATCGGCGGGCCACTGCCACCGAAGGGTCTGTCATCCCGGGCATAAGCCCATAGCCAGGCAGTCTTGGCCGATCCTGATCCGGGCGCGAGTGTGGGCAACGTCGTCTCGTCAGCGAAGATACGCTCAGCCTTCTTGATCTCGGCGAGGATGTAGTCGGCCAGGATATCAAGCTCGAAGCCGAGCTTGCCCATCCATTGAGCCATCAGCTTGCGGTCAAGCTCGACCTTGTCGCGGGCATAGATTGCCTCCTGTCGATAGAGCGGAAGGCCATCGGCATACTTCGAGACCGCGATCTGGGCGAGAAGCGCTTCCGTCGGAATGCCGCCCTCGATGATGTGCGCGGGTGCGGCTGCCTGAATGACGCCGTCTTCGTTTTTGAAAGCATACTTCGGCCGCCGGGTGACGATAACTCGGAACTTCGCCGGCACGACGTCCAGTCGCTCCGAGACGTCTTCTCCGATAAACTCCTTCTGCTTGCCCACATGCTCAGGCAGTTCATCCGGCTCGATCACCACTTCGACACGCTCTAGATGAGGTGCAAAGCCCTTGCGCGGCCGGGGCGGACGTTTGCCATCGGGATGGGCGGCACCCTTGTTCACCTGGGCTCGGATCGCAGCGATGCCGGTCTCGATTTCCTCGAAGACAAAAGCCTGCTGCTCATCATCGATGCCTGGAGAGCCGAGCTTTTCCGATCGCCGGCCAAAGCGGGCACGATCGAAGGCTTTCAGGATCTGGGTCAGTCGTTCGATGCGTTCATCAGCATCGGCGTTTCTGGCCTTCAGGTCTGCGACCTCGCTCTCGAGAGCATCGGTGCGCGCTGCCTTCTCGGCCATGGCAAGGACCATGGCTTTCAGGGACTCTACATCATCCGGGAGCTGTAGATCGGGCGGCGTCATGAGGCTTACCAGAGCATATTTTGCTTTGGTTTTCCTGCCCTTTCAGGCGGTTGATTCACTTCGCCGCAGGCCTCTACCCAACAATCTCCGGCGGTTTCACCGCCACAGAGCGAACCCGTTTCCAGTCCATGCCGTCAACGAGCGCCATGAGCTGGGCATGATTGAGCTGCACCCGGTTGTGGCCGATCCGCGGCCAGCAGAACGGCGCCTTCTCTAGCCGCTTGGAATAGAGGCAGACCCCTGATCCATCCCACCAGACGATCTTGACCCGGTCTGCCCGTTTGGCCCGGAAGACATAAAGCGAGCCGTTGAACGGATCACTGCCGGCGTCGCGCACCAGCGACAGCAGGCTGTCGGGCCCTTTGCGGAAGTCGATGGGATGACTGGCGAGGAAGACCTTTACGCCTGCGGGGATCATGCTGAGCGAACCGCTCGGATGATACGCTGCAGATGTGCTTCTTCAACATGCCGGCCGGCCCGCACGACGATACCGCTAATGACGATTTCGACGACAGGTTCGGGGTCAGGTGCGACGCTCTGCGGATCAACTGCCGCTGCTGCTTGTCCAGGGTCATCACTGCCCAACAGTTCTCTGCGCCAGCGGTAGAGTTGAGCCGGCCGGATCCCGATCTGTCGCGCGACTGCCGACATGTTCACACCGGGCTGACAGGCCTGCTCAACCGCTGTGGCCTTGAATTCGTCGGACCAGAACCGCCGCAACTGCCGCGGCGACCCGTCAAGGCGATCGGGCACCGCCTCGATCATTCGCATCAACCCAAGGCTAGCCGCAGGTCTAGACATAGATCCTCACATTCAGAGAACTCGTATGCCCGAAATACCCTGCTCAGCATCAGCCGCGCCAGATGGGGTCTCCTTGCCGCTTAC
>NZ_JAKGBU010000164.1 GCF_021555155.1 Rhizobium alarense | reverse complement strand
CTACGCCATGCTGGACGTACCAGCCATGGCCGCATAACTTAAACCAAACGGTCTCCGGCAAACCCGGCGCGGTTCAGTGAGCACGTAGCGTAGCCAGGTGAGTGGGTCGACGCCACAGGCGCGGCAAGTCAGGATCAGACTGTAGATCACTGCGCTGGCCTTGGCTCCGTCGGCGGTGTCGCTGAACAGCCACGATCTTCTTCCGGTGGCAAAAACTCTGATTTCGCGTTCCAGAATGTTGTTATCGATCGGCATCCTACCGTCGCGGGTGTAGCGCGTCAGGTAATCCCATTGATTCAAAGTGTAGGACACGGCGTCGCCGAGCTTTGTATCCGGCACGACCTTAGGCGCGATGGCGTCGAGCCACGCCTTTAGGGCGTTCAGGACAGGCAAGCTGTGCTGTTGCCGGAAGCGGCGAATGCAGTCGGCCTGCGTTTCGCCGACGTCGGGCTTTTCATCTCGCGCCTGCCTTTCGATGCGGTAGAGCTGCTCAAAGAATCTGAGAGCTTGCTCCGGCGGGCCGCCACCATTCTTCCTGGTCTTGAGGTGTTGATTTCCACGCAGAACTGAGCCGGTTAGGCGGATAATTTTCATTGAGAATTGAGCCATGTGAACCTTTCCCCAACGCGGTATGCGACGGGGGTAACGGAGTGATCCACATGGGACTTTTAAATATCATTCGGCGGATGGCACTGCGCGAGAAGCAGTCGATCCGCGAGATCAGCCGGCGCACCGGGCTGTCACGCCACACGATCGCAAAGTATTTGAACGCTGGTACGATCGAGCCGACGTTCACTGTGCCGGAACGACCGAGCAAGCTTGATCCTTTTGCGGAGAAGCTGGCGGGCTGGTTGAAGGGGGTCAGAACAAGAGCAGTGCGAAATCGTACGCTAAGGTCGAACAAAGTGAGAACTCACGCGGCTCGCCGTAGCCAAGCCGGGAGCCTCAGCGACCGGAAACCTTCCGGCAGATGCTGTTCGCTATCCCAAGTGTAGATGCCTGTAAGATTGATGTGCTCCCAGCTCAGCGGCGAGATGTGCCTGAGCAGATGATCAGGGATCTCGCGACCCACGTTGCGTGAGTGGGTGACGGCCCGTTCGATATAGACCGTGTTCCAGTGTACGATCGCGCTGATGACGAGGTTGAGGCCGGAGGCGCGGAAGGCCTGGCTTTCGAACGATCGGTCCCGGATCTCTCCGCGCTCGTGGAAGAAGACGGCGCGCTTCAGCTTATGCGCCGCCTCACCCTTGTTGAGGCCGGCCTGGCAGCGGCGGCGCAGCGCTGGGCTCGAATACCATTCGATCATGAACAGCGATCGCTCGATCCGGCCAAGTTCCCGTAGCGCCTTTGCGAGCTGGCTTTCCTTCGGGGATGCTGACAGCTTCTTGAGGATCGTGGATGGCACCACGGCACGCGTCGTGATCGACGCTGCCAGATGGAGCAGATCGTCCCAATGGTCGAGAATCAAGGTAGCGTTGATCGGAGCGCCAATGTGATTCGACAGCGCCGGGTATATATCGCCTTTCTCGAAGGTGTGGAACTTCCGATCCTTGAGGTTGCGCAATCGCGGCGCGAAGCGCTTACCGATCAAGGCGAACAGCCCGAAGACGTGATCGCTCGCACCGCCGGTGTCGGTAAAGTGTTCCTGGATATCGAGGATCGTGTCCTGATCGAACAGCCCATCGAGCACATAGGCTGCCTCGCTTTCGGTCGGGCTGATCGGCAGGATGCTGAAGTAGCCGTACTGATCTGACAGATGGCTGTAGAATTTCGAACCCGGCTCGCTGCCGTAGTGCAGATTGACGTCGCCGCGCTTGGCGGCTCGGTCGCTCGCGCGGAAGAATTGGCCGTCAGATGATGACGTCGTCCCATTGCCCCAAACTCGGGCATGCGGGTGACGAGTATGGGCATCGGTGATACATGCTTGCGCCGCGCGATAGGTCTCCGACCGGGCGTGGAATGTGCGCATCCAGCCGATCTGATGCGCGCTGATTCCTTTGGATGCGCTGGCCATTCGCTTCGGGCCGAGATTGGTTGCATCCGCCAGCACGCCGGCCAGCATGGCCGAGACGTCCCTCGGAGAATCACCCGTGCGGACATGCGTGAAGTGATCGGCGAAGCCAGTCCAATCGTGCACTTCCCTCAAGAGGTCCGGCACCTCAACCATCGGATACATATCGCTGATCTCGGCATTCAGTTCTTCGGCAGCCGCCGGAACCTCGCCGGCGGTCGGCGTGACGATCAAGGTACCAGCTTCAAGACGAATACCGTCGAGCTTCCCTGTCCGTGCCCTGTGCGCAAGGCGCTTCAGGTTGAAGTCGAGCATCTGACGCGCTTCGGCAAGCCAAGCCACGCCATCACCATGGACGCCCAGTCCAAGGCGATCCTCATCCTTCATGGTGGTGAATGTTGACCGCGGCATTAGATGCTCGTCGATCGGCCGGAAGGATCGGCTGCCATCGACCCAAATGTCTGCAGATCGAAGCCGGTCTCGCAAGGCCGCGAGGGTGGCGATCTCGTAAAGTCGGCGATCAGATCTTCCCTCGCCGAAGATGAGCCTCCGATCAGCTTGGCTGAGGTGGGTGACCGGGACGCGATCCGGAAGGGCCCGCCGCTTCTCGGCATGGAGCCGTTTCAGCAGCGAAATTGCCGCAAGAAGCGGATCGTGTCGCCGCGCCGACTGGAACGTGAACGCCTGCAGAAAAGCACCGACATACTTGTTGACGGTTGCATATTGCTCAGCCGCCAACACCAAGGGTGACGCCTCGTCGCCCTCGACCATCGACTCGAGTTCAGGCTTCATGCGGAGCAGCCGATGCCAGCCGACTTTCTGGTCGAGAACCTCCAAAGCATTCCTTCCATAGTCGTTGGCGGACTGCAGGGCTGTGATCGTGTCGAGGAACATGCGCAGCGCCTTGGCGGTGTCCGGCCTGCAATCCATGTGGCGCTGCTTCTTGCGGTTGTTGGCCTGAGAGAACAGCCGACCCATCAGCTTGATGAACATCGTCACGGCATCGTCTGTGAGTTTTTGGCCGAGCTTGATGACCTGCGCCACGATCAGAGCGTGTCGGCGGCTAGAGTTGAAATCGCTGGCCAGCCAGGCCGGCGTGGCGTTCCCCTCGCGGATCATCTGGTCCCACCGTCCGGATGATATGCGCATCTGCAGTTTCGGATCGATTTCCAGCGTGCGCAGGAAGGCAATCCGTTCGGTCAGCCCGACCAGGTTCGACGCGCCCGGTGCTTCCGGCGTAAGCGGCAAGGAGACCCCATCTGGCGCGGCTGATGCTGAGCAGGGTATTTCGGGCATACGAGTTCTCTGAATGT
>NZ_JAKGBU010000163.1 GCF_021555155.1 Rhizobium alarense | reverse complement strand
ACCCGGGTGCGATGCTGCCAGCCGCCGGCGACCGGCACCAGTTCATAGGGCCGGTCGCGCAGTTCCTCCCGGAGATCGTCGATCAGCAGGTCGATGCTGCAGTCGCGGCCGACGACCCGCGCCAGCGTCTCGCGGGTGACCGGCTCGGCCGAGGCAAAAATCACCGCTTCCACCCGCAGCATCCATTCGCGCCAGCGCAGCTCCGGCGGCAGATCCGCGAGTTCACGGTCATACAAGGGGTCGGAACAAGAGCTGTTCAAAATCGTACGCTAAGAGCGAACATAAAGTGAATATCCATTGGGTGTCGGCGGATTGACTCGTTGTAGAGCGCCAAGTTTTTTTGCCCTTCGGCGGCCAAATCCCCTTGGGTAAAGATCACTGTCTTTTCCCAACGATTTCAGTTGCGTGTTTGCGAAACCGTATCGCGGATTTCCAGTCTTTGCGGCAACTTGCGTCATGTCGGTTTTGTGCCTGGCCCGAAGCGGATAAAGCAGCTATCTCACGAAACTGATAGCATAGGTGGAAGGATCGCATCTGCTACGAGCCGCTGTAGCTTCCAAAGGTTCCGGTCTCGAATACCTTCGGCTTCCAGATGCGAAACAGTGTTATAGAGATACTGGGCGCACGAGCCGTGCAGGGCCACAGGCCTTTGCGATGATCGTTGCCACTTCAGTGAGCGGTATTCGCTTGGTGAGCTGGTTTCGCGGTGTGCTCGCCCAGAAAGTCAACGCCTTTCGCTCGCCGTTTTCGGTTCTGACGCGGACCCACCGAACCATATTGACGACTTCGCGATACCGGATTTCTCTTGCCAGCACGGTTCGCAAATCCTCCATGCGGGATGAGGCAGCAATGCGGAATACCACGCCGTCGCATCTACCGCCGACACCCAATGGATATTCACTTTATGTTCGCTCTTAGCGTGCGATTTTGAACGGCTCTTGTTCCGACCCCCATATACGTGGATGGCAGTGGTATCGTGCTCGCCTACAAGCGGCTGGAAGAGCACACGTTCACTTGGCCAGGCATCAAGGATGGATTGATGACGCTCACCCACGCCCAGTCGAAGCCCTCTTCGCAGGCCTCGATTGGCGGCGGGTTCATGCCATCCAGACGAGCACCCCGGAGGCCATCGAATAGCTGCGGTACGATGACTCAGCACGACAAATTTCAAAGGCAAATCGGCTCCGGAGTTGGTAGTTTCGCCCATGCTGGACGCCACCGATCTTCCCGATGATGTTGCTGTGACCTGCCACTGAGTTTCATCCGGCGGCGATTAGAGCCTCGGTGGTTTTGGATACGCCAAATGGCGCGGTTTGACCAACCGGCGGAAACGTGCAGCTTTCATCTTGCGCAGCGTTGGAGCTGGTTGCGGCGATGATTCCGGCATAGTCAGTCGGGGTCTGATATCCGAGCGACGAGTGCGGTCGGAAATTGTTGTAATCGTCGGCCCATTCGGCGATGGCGCTGCGGGGGCGATGTCACGGTAACGCCTTGTGATGAGCGGCTGCAGTAGATTGTACGTTCATGAATACCTCGCCAGTCAGCTACAAGCGCCATCGCTTCCCACCCCAGATCATCGCCCATGCGGTCTGGCTCTACTTTCGGTGTCCGTTGAGCCTGCGCCTTGTCGAGAAATTGCTGCTGGAGCGCGGCATTGCCGTCTCCTATGAAACGATTCGCCGTTGGGGAAGGAAGTTCGCCCCGGATTATGCGCGTCGCCTTCGCCGCAAGAATCCGAGCGGGAACGATGTGTGGCATCTGGACGAGGTCGTCATCACCATTGCCGGCAGAAAGCACTGGCTATGGCGGGCCGTCGATCACCACGGGTATGTGCTTGACGAAATCGTCCAGAACCGCCGCAACACCAAGGCTGCCAAGCGATTGCTGACCCGTCTTCTGAAGAAGCAGGGTATCGCACCGAAGCGGATGATCACTGACAAGTTGCGCTCCTATGGAGCAGCCCGGCGGCAGGTTATGCCGTACGTCGAACACCGATCCCACAAGGGTCTGAACAACCGGGCCGAGAATTCTCATGTGCCGCTGCGAAAACGGGAGCGGATGATGCAAGGCTTCCGATCTACGGGAGGTCTTCAGCGCTTCGTCTCCGTTTTCTCCGCTGTCCGTAACCTCTTCGTCCCACTCCGCTCACAACGCTCCGCATTCCAAAGCCGGGCTCACCGCATCCTGGCGATCGCAGAATGGAAAGCTGCGGCCGGAGCCATGGCCTGAGAACAATCCCCAAGGCAGAACGTCTCTGCATTCGAATTCAGGTTAAGGTGACATCGCCGCTCCCCTCCGGCCTGTCACGTTTCGATGCCTGTTCAGAGTAAGAAGTCGCCTTTGTCCAGGGTGATCAACTTGTCGATGTGCAGCGAAAAGTCCGCCCTGCCATCGCCGTTGGTGTCGCCGTAGACAAAGGTGTCCGAACCGCTCTTGGAATAACGCAGCTCGCCCGCCTTGTCACTGAAGCCATCCGTGCCGATGAAGCTGAAAGACTGGTTGCCCGACTTACTGGTGCTGGCGTCGATCGCCTTGAGGTCGATGATGTCGCCGGAACCGAAGTCGAAGATCGTGTCGCGGGCGGACAAGGTGGAGTCCGACACCGCCTTGAACACGAACACGTCCTTGCCGCTGCCGCCGTAGAGGTCGTCGGCCCCCTTGCCGCCATAAAGCCTATCCGCGCCGGAGCCGCCGGTCAGGACATTGGCGCCGCTGCTGCCGGTCAGCTTGTCGGCATGGCTCGTGCCCGTCAGGTTCTCGATCGACACATAGCTGTCGCCCTTGGCCTCGCCGGTGTTGATCGAGGCCTTCGCCAGGCTGGCGGTGACGCCCTTCGAGGCGCCGGCATAAGAGGCGGTGTCCTTGCCCGAGCCGCCGTCGAGCCGGTCGGCGCCGGCGCCGCCATCAAGAACGTTGTTGCCGGAGTTACCGGTCAGCGTGTTGACGAGGCTGTTGCCCGTGCCGCTGATCGCCGCCGAACCCGTCAGCGTGAGCTTCTCGACATTGCCGCCCAGCCTGTACGAAACGCTGGACTTGACCGTGTCCGTGCCGGCGTTGGGCGACTCGACCACCTTGTCGCCGGCATTGTCGACGACATAGGTGTCGTTGCCGGTCCCGCCCGCCATGGTGTCGGCGCCCGCGCCGCCATCAAGAACGTTGTTGCCGGAGTTACCGGTCAGCGTGTTGACGAGGCTGTTGCCCGTGCCGCTGATCGCCGCCGAACCCGTCAGCGTGAGGTTCTCGACATTGCCGCCCAGCCTGTACGAAATGCTGGACTTGACCGTGTCCGTGCCGGCATTCGCCGATTCGACCACCTTGTCGCCCGCATTGTCGACGACATAGGTGTCGTTGCCGGTCCCGCTGGCCATGGTGTCGGCGCCGGCACCGCCGTCCAGGACGTCGTTGCCGCGGCCGCCGTTCATCGTATCGTTGCCGCCGCG
>NZ_JAKGBU010000162.1 GCF_021555155.1 Rhizobium alarense | reverse complement strand
AGCTCCAACAAAAGAGCTCCCTACAGAATCCATCTCAAATCAATCCGCCACAACTTTTTTCAAATGCGATTCCCCTGGTCGCGGTCAGCTCCTGTTTTCGAACACAGGGTTGCCGCCGATCCAGGTGGAGCGCAGCGAAAGGTCGGCGTCGAGCACGACGAAGTCGGCGTCGTGGCCGTGGGTAAGGCGTCCCTTGCGGCCTGTCACGCCGGCCGCCTCCGCCGGGTAGAGCGACGCCATGCGCAGCGCTTCCTCGAGGTCGAGCCCGACCTTTTCATGCATGAAGTGCAGGCATGAGACCATGTCGATGTCGGCGCCGGCAAGCGTCCCGTCGGCGAGCGTCAGCCGGCCGCCGCCGCGATAGATCGTCCGGCCGTTCAGGGTGAAGCTCCGGAGATCCGTGCCGATCGTCGACATCGCGTCGGTCACGAGGAAGATGCGTCCGGGACCGCGCTTCGCGCGAAGCGCGATCCCGATCGAGACCGGGTCGACGTGATAGCCGTCGGCGATCAGGCCGGCATTGACATGGCCGAGGTCGAGAGCGGCGCCGACCATTCCGGGCTCGCGGTGCCCGAGCGGGCTCATGGCGTTGAAGAGATGCGTCATCATGCGCGCGCCTGCCGCGACGGCCGCTGCAACGGTCGCATGGCCGCTGTCGGAATGCCCGAGACTGACGATGACGCCGGCCCCGGCCATGGCCTCGATCTGCGCATTGGAGACGCTTTCCGGCGCCACGGTGGTCAGCAGCACGTCCAGCGCTTTGCGGGCTTCGAGGACGCGCTCGAGGTCTTCGCCATCCATCGGCCGGATCAGCGCGGGATCGTGCGCGCCCTTGCGGCTGATCGAAAGATGGGGGCCTTCGAGATGCAGGCCGAGGAAGCCTGGCACGCGCTCGGCGCGGGCGGCGATGCCGGCCTCGACGGCACAGCGCGTCACCGCGCGGGTGTCGGTGATGAGCGTCGGCAGCAGCGCCGTCGTGCCGAATTGCGCATGGGCGGTGCAGATGGTGCGGATGCCGTCGACGTCCGGCTGCTCGTTGAGCAGCACGCCACCGCCGCCGTTCACCTGCAGGTCGACGAAGCCGGGGACGACGAGCCGACCGGTCTCGCCACGGCGGTCGATGCCGGCGGGAAGTTCCGCCTCGGCGACGATCGCCGAAACCTTGCCCGCCGCGACGACGAGGGCGGCGCCGTCGTGCCAGCGGTCGCCGTCGAAGACGCGAGCGCCGGTGATTGCCTGTTGCGCGCTCATCTCGTCTCCGTGACCTTCTTGAGATTGGCCGGCTTGTCCGGGTCGAGGCCGCGGCCGCGGGACCAGGCTTCGACGAAGCCGTAGAAGGGCACGATCAGGGCGAGCGCATCGGTGATCGGGTGGCCGGTCGCGACGAAGGGCAGCTTTCGCGCGGACGTGGCGCCGGCGGATGTGACGCAGGCATAGGCGCCGCGTTCTGCAAGCCCGTTCGCCATGCCGGTCACCGACTGTTCGGCCGCATCGCGTGCGGCGAGCGCGATGACCGGGAAGCTCGGCCCGACCAGCGCCACCGGACCATGCAGCACTTCCGCGGAGGAATAGGCTTCCGCGTGCATGCCGGACGTCTCCTTGAACTTGAGCGCCGCCTCGCTGGCGATCGCAAGCGCCGGGCCGCGGCCGAGCACATAGAGCGACTGGGCGTCCGCAAGGTCGGCGGCAAGCTCGCTCCAGTCGAGCATGACGGCCCTGGCAAGCTGTTCCGGCAGGTCGTCGACCGCCCGGCGCAGTGCGGCATCGCCGGTCCATTCGGCCAGCAGGGCGAGGCCGGCGACGATGGAGTTGACATAGGACTTCGTGGCCGCGACGCTGATCTCCGGTCCGGCTGACAGGTCGATCGGATAGAGGCAGGCTGCGGCAAGCGGCGAGGGCAGTGTGTTCGTCAGGGCAATCGAAACGGCGCCCGCTTTGGTCGTCGCCTCCGCCATCGCGACGATGTCCGGGCTCTTGCCGGACTGCGAGATGGCGATGGCGGCGGCACCGTCGAGCTTCAGCGGCGCGCCATAGATCGAAGCGAGCGACGGTCCGAGCGAGGCAACGGGGCGTCCCATGGTGAGCTCGATCGCATATTTCAGGAAAAGGGCGGCATGGTCGGACGAGCCGCGCGCCACGGTGACGACGACCGCGGGGTCACGCTCCCTGAGCGCCCGGCCGGCCGCACGGATGGCATCGGCGGACCGCGCGAGCACGCGCGCGGCCGCCTCCGGAATCTCGTTGACCTCTTGCCGCATGTTCGTCTGCATGTCGCTCGCTTTCGTGTTCGTCGGACTACTGGTCCGAAAGGGTGAGTTCGGCGACGAAGTCGTAGGCGTCGCCGCGATAGAGGGAGCGCGTGAATTCGACGACGCGCCCGGACGGAAGATAGGACACGCGCTCGATGGAAAGGCCCGCCGAGCCGGGCGCAACGCCCAGCATGGCGCCGTCCGTATCCTTGATGTTGCAGGCGGAGATGCGCTGCACGGCGCGCACCGGCCGGCATCCGCGCTTCTGGAGTGCCGCATAGAGCGAATCCGTCACCTGCTGCGGGTCGGGCAGGAACTCCGACGAGATGCAGGCCCGTTCGATGGCAAGCGGCATGTCGTCGGCGATGCGCAGTCGCCCGAGCCGCGCGACAAGCGCGTCGGCGGGAAGGCCGAGGATCATCATCTCGTCGGGCGAGGGGTGGAAAAGCCCCCGGTCGAGCCATTGCGCCCGTGTCGTCAGGCCGCGCCTTGCCATGTCTTCTGTAAAAGAGGTGAGGCGCGAGAGCGACTGCTGCACCTTCGAGACCGGCTTGACGACGAAGGTGCCCGATCCGTGCCGGCGGACAAGCAATCCGTCCTTCACCAGGTCATCGACGGCCTTGCGGACCGTCACGCGGCTGATATTGGCAAAGTCCGCGAGGTCGCGTTCCGGCGGCAGGGCATCGCCGTGGTTGAGCTTGCCGGAATTGATCGCCGCCTCGAGCGACTGGCGCAATTTCAGATAGAGCGGGCCGGACCCGCCGGCCTGCAGGCGCTCCGGCGACAGGATGGCGGCGAGATGATCCGTCATGCCCGTGCCTCCGCCTGTTGCCGCAGTCGCTTCGCGGCAAGGGCCACGGCGCCCGTCAGCGCGTCGGCCATGGGGTCGACCAGGATCGCGCGATGTGCGGCGTCGAGCCATTGCGGATAGAGCGGCGCGAGGCCGCCGAGCAGGCAGAGCCGTTCGTGCCCGCCGATGCGGGTTACGGCGTCCAGCGCCTCGTTGACGGTCCTGGCGGCGGCGTCCAGCAGCGCCAGCGCACAGCGGTCGTTTAACCGCGCATGCTCGAAGACGAGCGGCGCGAAGCGGCCGAAGTCGCCGGGCTTCGAAAGGCGCGCGAACTCGACGATCTGGCGGGGATCCTGCTTGAACTCGGCAAGCACCGCATCGCTCAGCGCGGAGCGGGCATGAACGCCGTCATGGGCGAGCAGCGCCTCCTGCAGCAGCGCATGGCCGATGCGCGCGCCGCCGCCGAGGTCGCCGATCTGGAAACCCCAGCCGCCGATATAGTGGACCGCGCCGGCCCGGCGCGCCATGTAGATCGTGCCGGTGCCGAGGATCGCGACCGAGCCGTCCGCGTCGCCGAGCGCACCCTGCAGCGCGATCAGGCCG
>NZ_JAKGBU010000161.1 GCF_021555155.1 Rhizobium alarense | reverse complement strand
CCGGGTCAAGTTCAAGCTCGACAATGCGTCGGAAGGTATAGCGGCCTTCGAGGCTTTCGCGCTCCTGGGCGGAAAGCCTCTTATCGCTCGGCGGCTTGCTCATTCGACACTTTCACGAAGTCGGCCAGATCGATTTCACCCGTAATGAACCGCAGCGCTTGTTCCTCATCATCGTCAGTAATCTTGAAACCTTCCAGGCCGACAGATGCCCGCGCATTGATGACGGCTTGCCGGCGACGCTCGCTTTCGGCCGCGCCGATAGAGTGCGCTGAATCTGTCTTGTGGACGTGCTCCACATAGCGATGCATGAATTCGCGGATGAGCTGGGCGGCGGGGCGGTGCTGGCGTTCGGCCGCTTCGTTGAACCGAATCCGAAGCTGCGGCTCAACGCGAATGGTCATAGAAACTTCTTTGCTCACTGGATACTCCTTCCCTGCTGATAGGGTGGTTCGGGGTTCACGAATCGCCCCGGTTCAATGTGTTGCTATTGTACAGTAAATGGCAACACATAGGAAGGCTTAGGCTGCTCTGACGGCAGACAATCGGGTTGTCCCCGCTTCGTCCACGGCCCGCAAGGCGGCTCGGTGACGTAGGGGATGCCCCTTGCATCCCCAGGAATCGGGGAAGCGGTGGGCGAAAGGGGGGGCAACGTCCCAAGGGGTCTACGGCGAGAAGCAAAATCAGGTTTGGCAGTGGGTGGGTCCAGGGCGTTGGAAAGGCAAGGCGTTACCTGGCTTCGGGAGAGCGACCGGGCGCGCTCAGAGCGCTATAGAGTCAAGAGCGGCGCATCCATGCGCCATAGCCTTATGGCGACAGGCCTACGACCTGGCCAGCTGCAGCTTGTCACCATTGGCCGACTTCGCCAATGCGCATATGCGCTTGACCTGGCTCGGGCTGCACCCGGCCAGCCGCGCTGTTTCGTTGATGCTGTTGCCGCCTTGGCGCAGGGCGATAATGCGGGCATGCAAAGCGCGGTTCGGCTTGCGGCCGCTGTAGCGGCCTTCATCCTTCGCCAGCTCGATACCCTGCCGCTGCCGTTCGCGGCGGTCCTCGTAGTCGTCATGCGCCATCTGTAGCGCGAGGCGCAAAAGCATGGCCTGTACCGACTCCAACACGACACGCGCCACACCATCGGCGGCGGCCGCCAGTTCGGACAAGTCCACGATGCCGGGGACGGCGAGCTTTGCGCCCTTGTCGCGGATAGAGGCAATCAGCCGTTCGGCTTCGGCCAGCGGCAGGCGGCTGATGCGGTCGATTTTCTCCGCGATCACGACTTCGCCGGCCTGTAAGTCCTCGATCATGCGCAGCAGCTCGGGCCGGTCGGCGCGTGCGCCGGATGCCTTCTCGCGATACACGGCCGCGACGTAGTAGCCCGCCGCCTGAGCCTCGGCGATGATCGCGTCTTGCCGTCGCAGATCCTGTTCGTCGGTGCTAACGCGGATGTAGACCCGCGCCACGCGCAGGGCGGGGGAGGGGAGCGGCCTAGCCTTCGGCATCCTGCTCGGCCTCGAATTCCAGCATCCGCGCGGCCTCGGGAATCCGTGCCAGCCAGTCCATGCCGACACGCTCGATGGCTTCGGCCATGGTGTAGTTCATATCGGCCAGCCAGTCGGCGCGATTGAGCACCAGGGCGGCCGCCAGCTTCTCGCCAGTGGAGAGGACGCCGAAACCGCCGCGCTTGGCGTCGCGGCTCTTGCTCACGATGTGGTCTAGTTCGTGGTCGCTCACAGCTACTTTCCTCGAAATGGCGGCTATTTTGGGTAATCCCTATTGAGCCCAGCTTATCAGCCCGGCCAACAAATGAAACAGGCAAGTCTAATTGGCTACGGGATTTTTACCCACCCATTTGGGCGAGCTGGGCAGAGCGGGGATGTATGCGCACGATGCAGCGTGGTAAGCTTCCAACCGGTCGCCAATCGCCACCCTGTGCCAACTGGGAAAGATTGGCTCCGCGAGGCACACGCGGGAAACCCGGCTCCGGTCGGGTTTTTTATTGCGCGCAGCACAAGCATGGAGATGGAGAAATGATGGACTTTCTCGACGGTATCATCGTCGTGTGCGCGAAAAGCGTCGGCAGGTTCGCTTTCGGCCTTGCAAGGCTTCTGGTGTACGTCCAGTTTTTCGCACTATTGGTGCTTGTAGCCGGAATGGTCGGCGGCATTGGTTATGTCATCTGGCGCTTGGTCTAGCGCCCACCTGGGGCGCTACGGCTCGCGTCGGTGAACCGGCCGGCCAAGCCCATCCTTCCAGATTAGGTTGTGCGCAAGGCGAACAATTTGGACCGCAGCGAGCCGCCGGTCCTGGGATAACTCAACCCCGTGCCGTCCTGCAATCTCGCCGGCGCGCGCATGCTGCCTGTCCGCATAAGCGGGGTCTTCAACAAACGGATCATCATCACGGTAACCCGACCAGAGATACGGTAGCGCGTGGGCGATGGCTCTAACGTCGCCAGCTGGCCCCTCATGCGGCAGGTAATCTAGGCTAGTCGTTACCAGAGACAGTAGGTCGGCGGCCGCTTCGAGCGCATATCGCGTCTCCAAAACGAATTGATGGCCGCTACTCATCAGCGGCTCGTTCGCATTAGAGGCGCTTTGGGTGGTAGTGGACTCGAGTTCGGCCGCTTCCAGCGAGTTCAATACATCGACGGTACGCTGGTAGCCTCGAATGAACACGAAGGTGGCCGAACTCAAAATCACAAAAGCCACCAGTCGCCACGGCTCATTCCAAACAACCAGAACGTCGTTGAAGAACGGCAGGACAAGGTAGATCATCACCGCAGCGCTGCCGCATGCGGCAAGGAAGTCCCATTTTTTTACCTTGTTCAATTCGGCCTTGAGGTTCACGTAGGCCTGCTCTTGCTCGGCGTTCGTCAGCGGGGCCGCAGTATTCGCGTCTTTCATAGTCATTCCGCACCTACCTGCGCTACTGCATCAAGCTGGTGGATGCGCCGATAGACTTCTTCCCGGTGGACCGGCACGTTTCTCGGCGCGGAAATGCCGAGCCGGACCTGTGAACCTGTGACGGCCAAGACCGTCACTGTGATGTCGTTGCCAATGATCACGACTTCGCCGATATGGCGCGTGAGAATAAGCATGGTTGAGCCTCCTTGTTCTTCGGCCGTCGTTGAGTGCGGCCGTTGTCGAGTTTTTCAGGGATATGGTTGGGTAAAGCGATGGGGCGGGCTTGCCTGAGCTACCTCCTTTCGGCCCTCGCGGGCCGTGGTCACGGTTTGTTCTTGTCGTTCTTCAGCCGGTTGCGAACCGTTTTCCAGTCGTAATAGCTCGGGCTGATTACGATGTTCGGGCTGACCATCACGCCAGATCGCGAGGCGCTGACGCCGACCGAGCCAGACACGGGCATTCCCCCGATGTTGTGCGCTCGGTAGCCGACCGAGCCGGAGTAATACGGGGCGGAGTAGTAGGGGCCTGTTGCGCAGCCCGTGAGGGCGGCGGCAACAGCGGCGAAGGCCAAGCGGGCCGGAGTCTTCATTCTTCGATCCTCGTTCGGTGGGATGCGTTGTGTAGAGGCGGTTACGACAGCTTGATTTCGACAACGCCGCCGTCGCGGCCGTCAACGATGGCGTACAGGTTCACGTCTCTGACTTCGTACTGGCCACCTGGCCCGCCCTTGATGACGTAGCCGGTGCCGCTGTCGTAGTCCAAGGCAACTTCGACCGGGAACGGACACTGGCCCTGCTTCTTAGCCAACTCGTTCTGGTAGTAGTACTTGCTGCTCTTTTTGATCTTGGCGTAAAGCTGCGTCGCCATCTCTAATCCTCGTTGAAGTGGTGGGATTCGTTGTGATTTGACGGCCTGAAGGGCTTACAAGCTGCCCTGTCCGGGTTGCCAAGCGGCTAGTTCGGCGCTGACGACGCCGAAGCCGACATCGCGTAGCAGCTTGAGAGCGGTTCCCGCGTCGATGAAACACCGGGGCTTCTTGTCGGAATGGCGGACCAGCACGACACGTTCACCGGCCCGCGCATCGGCGGTGACAACGAAGGTGCCGCCCTGGCCGATGATCTGCGCGGCCGTGAAGCCGCCCACTTC
>NZ_JAKGBU010000160.1 GCF_021555155.1 Rhizobium alarense | reverse complement strand
GCGTCATCACCCAGGTCGAATCGTGGTGATGGTGGACGGCGAACCCCGCCATGCCCCCCTCGTCGACCGCCACGCGCATGGCAACGCGCGAGGCGGGGTCGAGGATGCGGGCCCAGGTATGGGCCGTCACCGCCTCGGGCAGGTCGACGCCGTAGAAGGCGAGATAGCCGGCCCAGAGCACCCGCCATGCCGCCTCGTCGCCGGCCGCGGCGTCGCGGATCTCGAGCGCCATCGCGCTCACGCTCCCGCCGTGCCGGGCCGGCCGGCCGCGATCGTGGTGTCGGCCCTCCGGCCGGACACATTGCCGCCTGGGACGGGCGGCGCGATGGAAAGGCCGGTCCGGCCGGGGGGACGAGGCTGCATCGGATCCTCCGAACGTTCGCGCTGAAAACCTGCCTTCCAGACATAGCGGCGCGCAGCGGGGATTGCACGCGCATCCCTCGATTTTTCGCGCCTTGCGGCGGGCGGGCCGCGCGACTAGTCTCGCGGCCGCATTCGAGGGAGAGACAATCATGCTGCGTTTCGGAATTCTGTCGACGGCCAGGATCGGCCGCGAGCTCGTCGTGCCGGCCATCCAGGATGCCGAGAACTGCGTGGTGACGGCGATCGCCAGCCGCGATCTCGACAGGGCGCGCGCCATGGCGGACCGCTTCTCGGTGCCGCATGCCTTCGGCTCCTATGCGGAGATGCTCGCCTCCGACGTCATCGACGCGGTCTATATTCCGCTGCCGACCGCACAGCATGTCGAATGGACGGTCAAGGCCGCCGATGCCGGCAAGCATGTGCTCTGCGAGAAGCCGATCGCCCTCAACGCCTCGGAGATCGCGGCGCTGATCGCGGCGCGCGACCGCAACAAGGTGCTGATCTCGGAAGCCTACATGGTGACCTACAGCCCCGTCTGGCGCAAGGTGCGCTCGCTGCTCGCCGAGGGCGCGGTCGGCAGGCTGCGCCACGTGCAGGGCGCCTTCACCTATTTCAACCGCGATCCGGGCAACATGCGCAACGTGCCGGAGCTCGGCGGCGGCGGCCTGCCGGACATCGGCGTCTACCCGACGATCGCGACGCGTTTTTCGACCGGCAGGGAACCGGTCCGCGTTCAGGCGAACACCGACCGCGACCCGGATTTCGGCACCGACATCTATTCGAGCGTGCGCGCCGATTTCGGCGATTTCGAGCTGTCCTTCTACATCTCCACCCAGCTCGCCGCCCGCCAGGTCATGGTCTTCCACGGCGACAAGGGCTTCATCGAGGTGAAGTCCCCCTTCAACGCCGACCGCTACGGCGCCGAGGAGATCGAGCTCACCAACCAGAACCACAGCGAGAGCCGGCATTTCCGTTTCCAGGACGCCCGCCAGTACAGGTGCGAGGCGGAGGCCTTTTCGCGCGCCGCGATGGGCGGCAAGGAGGAGGTGGTGACGCTCGAAAGCTCGGTCGCCAACCAGAAGCTCATCGACGCCATCTACCGCGCCAGCACCAGGGACGGCTGGGAGCCCGTCTGACCGTCGCCGCGGCGGGTGGCACGGCCCCGTTTCCGCTCCCCGAGACAGGAGAGCATGACGGCGGCGTTGTGCCCGATGCAGCCATTGTGCAATGGGATCGCGCAGGCCGACCCGGGGCCGTTTCCGGCGCTTTGGGCCTCGCCCGGATCAGGCTTCAGCGGCGGTTTCCGTCCGGCGCAGCGCGATATCAGGCGGGAACATAGGTCAGCCTGACGACGTCCTCGCCGATCCGATCGTGGGTCACGAGGCGGAGCGGCGGCCGGGGTCCGGCGAAATATGGCTTGCCGCGACCGAGCACGACCGGGTGCAGGTAGATTCGATACTCGTCGATCAAGCCGAGTTCGGTGAGGCTGTGCGCCAGGTTCGGGCCGGCAACTTCGATCTCTCCGTCGCGCTCGGCCTTCAATGCGCGGATCGCGCCCTCAAGATCATCCCCGACAAGCCTGGCGTTGGGGCCGACAGAGGTCAACGCGCGCGAGACGACCCATTTCGGCTGGTTTCGCCACGCCGCCGCAAAGGCCTGTTTCTCCGCATCCCATTCAGGATGATCGTCGTCCCAGTAACGCATGACCTCATACATCTGGCGGCCGTACACGCTGCCCGCCTGCCCCTGAGCCTCCTCGATGAAGTGGCGGAAGAGCACGGGGCTTGGCCCGAACGCCATATGATCGACATAGCCGTCCAGCGACTGGTTCATTCCGAACACGAGCTTGGCCATACCCGCTTCCTTTCCTCACGTGGCACATCCGCGCGGACCGATTGCGGTGTGCAATCGGCTCTACATTAGATCGACTGATTTCATATTGCAATCGGTTTTGGATTTGGCGAGGAGAGCCGCGGGCGACGCCGCGGCTCACCGCCCCCCGTTTCCTCTCCCCGACGAGGGAGAGGATACAAAATCAAGATTTAGCGCCAGCTAAGTCTTAGATTTTGTTGGTGAGGGGGACAGCGATGGTGCGCCAGAACAGCCGCCCCTCATCTGCAAAATCTAGCACTTAGCCTTCGGCTAAGACGCTGATTTTGCTTCTTATCCCTCCGGGGGAGAAGAAAAACCGCATCCCCGTTTTCCCCGCCCTGCGAACCTGTGCCTACAATCGTCCCATCCCGTCCACGGATACACCGCAAGGCGTTGCGGCGAGGCGGGGTCGGCGCCTTTGGTGCGGGAAGGACGTGCGCCTTCGCCAAGGGGGTCCGTGGAAACTGGTCTCCCTCCGGTGCACGGGGGAAGGCGGCGGGGCGTCGGACCGGGCCTGCCGTTTTTTCTCCCAACACCGCGCCGGGCGTGCCTGTGTGGCACACAAGGGGACCGGGCACCGGAGGTGCGTCGGCATCGTCCGCCGGGCAACCGGAAACCGACGGCGAACACCCACCGGCCCCGGCTTTCGCAGAGCGACCGAAGTCCGGGCACAAACCGCCGAACGGGGCGCCGCAAGGGGCCATATAAAATTTACTTTACGAGGCAGCTTGCGGCGCCCCGTCCGAGACATTCGACAAACCACGGCGCGGCGGCGGGCGTGGGCGAAGCAGAGCCGCGCGAGCATGGCTTGATTGGTCGCAGGAAGAGCTTGCGCAAAGGTCGCAAGTCTCCATGTCAACGATTCGCGATTTCGAAAAGGTCGTAGAACGCTATGCAATTAGCCTTGGAAAAAGCTGGCGTCGGCCTAGTGTTCGGCGATAATGGAAGTGCTAGAGGCATCACCAGACTTGATGATGCCCCATAGCTGCTGTAGAGTTTAATGGAGACACGTGTCGTTCGGAGGGAGAGGCACGGCGTCCTTAAAGCGGTTGCCGCGTACAACGTGGTTTACCGTTCCGACATTCAGGCCGAAGACGATAGCCGCTTTGGTCTGAGTCCATCCTTCCACCTTTACGGCCCAAAGCACGTTGCACGCCTTGGCGTGAGTGCACGGGAAATAGTCGAGTTCGTTGCGCAATGGTCTATCCTTTCTGCGCGTTATTGAAACGAACCGGCCAGGAAAGAGAGCTTCCGTGTCTGCTTCCCTAACCGGGGTAGTCACAAAGCCCGCATCGATCGTTGGTAGCTTTCGATGCGGGACCTATCAGGACCGTAATAACGGCCCAAGGCATTTAGCCATGTCGGTACCTCCGTGTTTGGCGCTTTGGCGGCGCGGGGTTAACGATAGGACGGGGAAGCGTGGTCAAGACGCTTCCCCGTCAATCGAACTCTTATTGGCCATGGCGTACCTATCGCCAATTTTTACAACGCGGTCGTCTCCGGTCCTATTTAGGAGGCGACTAATCATCGTATAATAATAGTTGGGAGAGGAGATTAGTTTCTCTTTAAGTCTCCCATCCCTCGACAAGATGGCTCTTATCTCAGAGTGCCCCAACGGCGACTCAGCACTCCTGAGAATGCGAAGGGTGGCATCAACCATTGTCTCAGATTGCTCTTCGAGAGCGTCCACTGCAGAGAGATTTTTGGGCTGCTGGCTAATTTGTGGAAAGAGCAAGCGAACTGCTTCAAGCTTTCGGGTGATCTCATCACGTCGCTTTTGAAGAGAGTTCATTTCTTCATCAATCTTGGCGCCTTCATCTTGCCATTCGCGCACGGTTGCCGCCGTCAGAAGGATGTCATTTGTGTCGCCCATCATCGTTCCGAATTCGTTCCACTGTTGATCATACAGCCGAGATAGCCTGATTCCTATCGTCCGTCAAACAGAATGGAGTGGAGGGTGATGTGATTTGAGTTTGCTACCTAATACCGTTTAATTGCCACCGTCTTCTGTGTTTTTTGAGTTTGGTGCGCTTGCTACATAAGACCGTGATTTTGCTTCTTCTCCCCCACCGGAAGACGAAACGCCCGCCATCCCCGTTTTCCCCGCCCTGCGAACCTGTGCCTACAATCTCCCCATCCCGTCCACGGATACACCGCAAGGCGTTGCGGCGAGGCGGGGTCGGCGCCTTTGGTGCGGGAAGGACGTGCG
>NZ_JAKGBU010000016.1:65614-68705 GCF_021555155.1 Rhizobium alarense | reverse complement strand
GACGCCGCCATTGCGCACCGCGAGGTTCTTCAGCCGGTTGAAGTTGCCGCCGAAGGACCAGTCGTTGGCGCCGAGCCTGCGGTCGCCGCCGCGGCCGTGGATGAAGATCACCGTGAAAGCCGCCCCCTCGCCCCGCCCGACCCGCGTCACCTCGACGGCGCCGGCCGGTGTGGCGACGGTCAGGTTTTCCTGCTGCCGCTTCGGTTCCAGCGAGACGTAGGCGGATCGGACGCGCCGCTCCGGCGTCTGGTCGCGGTCGTTGATGTCGCGCGCCTCGCGGTAGTCGACGACCGTGAGCGCACCGCCGTCCGCCGTCTCGACCGCCGCCGGATAGGCGAAGAGCTCGTCCTTGAAGGGCGCCAGCGTCAGCGCCATCGCCGCCGCCGGCCAGAGCGCGGCCGCCAGCACCGCGAAAATGCGGCGGCGCACGCAATGAGCTGTGGACTGAGCCATGAAGTCACCCTCCCTCGGCGGCGCCCGTCTTGCCATCGGCCGGCGCGCGACGCAATCCTCCGGGGCTTGATTTGCGCCGCCTTCCGCGGGAGTACCAAGCTTCGCGAATCGCCTCGAGCGGCGGAATCTGGCAGACTCGCCGGCGATTCGCGGCACTTCTTGTGATGGGATGTCGGCGACCGGACCAAGTCCCGGCCGGCCGGCAGTGACACGGGACAAACTCTGAACGCCGATATGGACGACAGCAACGACCTCTTCGCCAAAGTGCCGGCAGTCGCCAAGCCGGACCCCTCGCCGGCGCGCGACAGCAAGCCGATGCCGTCCGCCGCGCCGGTCCGCCCCGCGCCGGCGGCGAGTGACAGCGGCGGCTACGACGCGTCCGCGATCCGTGTCCTCGAGGGGCTGGAGCCGGTGCGCATGCGGCCCGGCATGTATATCGGCGGCACCGACGAGAAGGCGCTGCACCATCTCTTTGCCGAGGTGATCGACAACTCGATGGACGAGGCGGTCGCCGGCCACGCCAATTTCATCGATGTGAGCCTCGATGCGGACGGCTTCCTCTCCGTCACCGACAACGGCCGCGGCATTCCCGTCGAACGGCATCCGCAGATGCCGGATAAGTCGACCCTGGAAGTGATTCTGACCGTGTTGCATGCCGGCGGCAAGTTCGACGGCAAGGCCTACGAGACGTCGGGCGGCCTGCACGGCGTCGGCGTATCCGTCGTCAACGCCCTGTCGGACCATCTCGAGGTCGAGGTCGCCCGCAACAGGAAGCTTTACCGCCAGCGCTTCTCGCGCGGCAAGCCGGCGGGACCGCTGGAGGAGCTCGGCGAGGTGCACAACCGCCGCGGCACGAAGGTCCGTTTCCATCCCGACCCGGACATCTTCGGCCCGCATGCCCATTTCGACCCGGCCCGCGTCTTCCGCATGGCCCGTTCGAAGGCCTACCTGTTCGGTGGCGTCGAGATCCGCTGGAGCTGCGATCCGTCGCTGCTGCCGGAAGGCTCCGAGACGCCGGAAAAGGCCGTCTTCCATTTCCCGGGCGGCCTCAAGGACTATCTCCAGGCGACGCTCGGCAAGGACTATACCGTCACGAAGGAAATCTTCGCCGGCAAGACGGAGAAATCCGGCGGCCATGGTGCGCTCGAATGGGCCGTCACCTGGTATGGCGGCGATTCGCTGATCCACTCCTACTGCAACACGATCCCGACGGCCGATGGCGGCACGCATGAGGCGGGGCTCCGGATCGCGCTGACCAAGGGGCTCAAGACCTATGCGGAACTGACACAGAACAAGCGGGCGGCGATCGTCACCACCGACGATGTCATGATCTCGGCCGTCGGCATGCTCTCCGTCTTCATCCGCGAGCCGGAATTCGTCGGCCAGACGAAGGACAAGCTGGCGACCGTCGAGGCCCAGCGCATCGTCGAGAACGCGCTGCGCGACCCCTTCGACCACTATCTCGCCGACAATCCGGCCGAAGCCGCCAAGCTGCTGGAGTGGGTTATCGAGCGCGCTGAGGAGCGCGTGCGCCGGCGCAAGGAGAAGGAGGTCAACCGCAAGACGGCGGTGCGCAAGCTGCGCCTTCCCGGCAAGCTCGCCGACTGCTCGCAGAACACGGCGGCGGGCGCCGAACTGTTCATCGTCGAAGGCGATTCGGCCGGCGGCTCGGCCAAGCAGGCGCGCAACCGCGCCAACCAGGCGATCCTGCCGCTGCGCGGCAAGATCCTGAACGTCGCGAGCGCCGGCCGCGAAAAGCTGGGCGCCAACCAGCAGATCTCCGACCTCGTGCAGGCGCTCGGCTGCGGCACCCGGTCGAAATACCGCGACGAGGATCTCCGCTACGAGCGCATCGTCATCATGACGGATGCCGACGTCGACGGCGCCCACATCGCCTCGCTGCTCATCACCTTCTTCTATCAGGAGATGCCGGAGCTCATCCGCGGCGGGCACCTCTATCTCGCCGTGCCGCCGCTCTACCGGCTGAGCCAGGGCGGCAAGACGCTCTATGCGCGCGACGACGCGCACCGCGAGGAACTGATGCGCACCGTCTTCAACGGCCGCGGCAAGGTGGAGATCGGCCGCTTCAAGGGTCTCGGCGAAATGCTGCCGTCGCAGCTCAAGGAGACGACGATGGATCCGGCCAAGCGCACATTGCTGAAGGTCGCGATCGACGACGTCGATTTCGAGGGCACGCGCGAGGCCGTGGACAACCTGATGGGAACGAAGCCCGACGCACGCTTCCGCTTCATCCAGGAGCGGGCCGCCTTCGCCGACAACCTCGACATCTGAGGCTTTGCCGCCTTATTTTGGCGGTAAAGCCGCGCTTTACGCGTGGCAGGGGTCGTTATTGAAACAACGGGCAGGTCAGCATCATGCAGGCAGCACTCATCGTCATGACGATACTCGGTTGCGACGACAGCGTGACCCAGTGCCACTATATCGACACCGTCAACCGCAGCTGGCAGACGGTGGCGCTTTGCGATGCGCAGTCGGAGACGCAGATCGCGCGCTACCAGAACCGCAGCTACCCGGTCATCGTCGCCGTCTGCGAGACCGATGGTGCCGGCACCACGGCGGAGGCGCACGAGGCGACGCCGAAGGTCGGCAAACCGGCACCCGGGACGGAAACGGCCAA